>MIBK01000075.1 GCA_001829505.1 Spirochaetes bacterium RBG_16_67_19
CATCTCGGGATGAAAGCCGTGCAGCGAGTCGATCAGCAGGATCTGGCCGGGCTCCAGGTGCAGGCTGCCGGAGCTGCCCTCCCGGCGCCCGGTCTTGAAATTGTAGAAGGGCAGCTCGACCCGCTGCCCAGCCAGGAGGCGCCGCAGCGCGTCGCCGATGGCGGCCATGTCCAGGGCCTGGGGCGTCTCGAAGTCGTAGTCTCCCCGAGGATCGCGGGGGTGCTCGGCCAGGTCCAGGAAGAAGTTGTCGACGTTGATGGGCACGAAGCTGGAGCCGCCGGCGGCCAGGCGCTCCTCGATCTTGAGGGTCGTGGTGGTCTTGCCGGAGGAGGAGGGCCCGGCCACGATCACCAGCGCCAGCTCCCCCAGGCGCTCGCGGATCGCCTCGGCGGCCGCGTCCAGCTCCCGGGCGTAGAACCGCTCCCCCGCCTGCACCAGGCCAGCGAAGCGCCCTTCCCGCACGGCGGCGGCGATCTCGGCCAGGCGCACCGAGGTGTTGTCCACCGCCCAGGAAAGGGCTTCCCACAGCTTCTCGTAGGGGATGTTGTCCGCCGAGTAGGTCAGGCTGCGGCGGCCGGCCCGCTTGAGGGCGTGCTCGTAGCGGTAGAGGATGTAGGCCTTGGCCGTGCGGGCGTGGCCCCGCTCGATCAGGGCCTTCTCCACCAGGTCCTGCACCTCTTCCACGGTCGGTATGGAACCCGCGACGGCCCGCTGCTCCAGCAGGCGGATCACCTCGTCGGTGACCCGCTCCGCGGCGGCGCGGTCCCTGCCGCCCACGGCCACCGCCGCCGACAGCACGGCGAAGGTGATCTTATCGCGGTTGAAGGGGACGACCCGGCCGTCCCGTTTCACGATCCGGTCGATCATTCCAGCTTCTTGACCCGATCATGGACCATCGCCGCGAACTTGGCAACGCTTTCGGCGGCAAACTGCTCCCCCGAACGGCTGCGCACCGACAGGGTGCCGGCGGTCTTCTCCTTCTCCCCGAGGATCAGCATGTAGGGGACCTTCTGCTCCTGGGCCGCGCGGATCTTGGCGTTCATCCTCTGTTCACTCAGGTCCGCCTCGGCCCGGAGGTCCAGGGCCTTCAGCGCCGCCACCACGGCCTTGGCGTGCTCGTTGAAGGCGGGAGCCACGGGGATGGCCGTAACCTGCACGGGGGCCAGCCACAGCGGGAAGGCCCCGCCGTAATGCTCCACCAGCACCCCGAAGAAGCGCTCCAGGGAGCCCAGCAGGGCGCGATGCACCATGTAGGGTCGCTGCAGGCTGCCGTCGCTGGCCGCGAAGGTCATCTGGAAACGCTCGGACATGTTGAAATCGAACTGGATGGTGGTCATCTGCCACTCCCGGCCCAGGGAGTCCTTGATTTTCAGGTCGATCTTGGGCCCATAGAAGGCCCCGCCGCCCTCATCCAGGGTGTATTCCAGCTTCTCCTTTTCGATGGCCTTCCGCAGTGATTCAGTGGCCTGGGCCCAGCGCGCCGGCTCCCCCACCGCCCCGGAGGCCGGCTGGGTGGCCAGGTAGGCCCGCACGTCCTTGAAGCCGAAGTCCTTCCAGATGTCCAGCGAGAAACGCAGGACCCCCAGGATCTCCTCTTCGATCTGCTCCGGGGTGCAGAAGATGTGGGCGTCGTCCTGGGTGAAGCCGCGCACCCGCAGCAGTCCGTGCAGCACGCCAGAGCGCTCGTAGCGGTACACCGTCCCCAGTTCCGCCCAGCGCAGCGGCAGGTCGCGGTAGGAGCGCACCGCCGACTTATAGATCAGGATGTGGAAGGGGCAGTTCATGGGCTTCAGGTAGTAATCGGCCTTGTCGATCGAAAGGGGGGCGTACATGTTCTGGGCGTAGAAGCCCAGGTGCCCGGAGGTCTCCCACAGCCAGCTCTTGCCGATATGCGGGGTGTTCACCACCTCGTAGCCGTTGGCGAAGTGCTTGCGGCGCCAGTATTCCTCCACGATGGCCCGGATGCGGGCCCCCTTGGGATGCCAGTAGATCAGCCCCGCCCCGGCCTCCTCGTGGGTGGAGAACAGGTCCAGCTCCCGGCCCAGGCGGCGGTGGTCCCTCTTCTCGATCTCTTCGAGTTTCCGGAGGTAGTCGGCCAGCTCGCGGGGGCTCTGCCAGGCGGTGCCGTAGATGCGGGTGAGCATCTGGTTGTGCTCGTCGCCCCGCCAGTAGGCGCCGGCGATGGAAAGCAGCTTGAAGGCGTCGGCGGGCAGCTCGCGGGTGGAGGCCACGTGAGGGCCGCGGCACAGGTCGGTGAAGCCGCCTTGGGAATACAGGCTGATCTCCTCGCCTTCCGGCAGGTCCCGGATCAGCTCCAGCTTGTAGGGCTCCTCGCGGAACAGCTCCCGGGCCTCCTCGCGGCCGACCACCCGTTTCTGGAAAGGACGCTCCTCGGCGATGATGCCCTTCATGCGCTCCTCGATACGGGGCAGGTCCTCGGTCTTCAGGGGCTGGGGCAGCTGGAAGTCGTAATAGAAGCCCTCCTCGATGGCCGGCCCGATGGCGATGCGGGTGCCGGGGAACAGCTCCCGCACCGCCTCGGCCATGACGTGGGCGGTGGAGTGGCGGATCTTGTGAAGCCGTTCCGTGCGCTCTTCCGGTTTTTCCATGGTTTGGCTGCCTCCCGCCTTAAAAAAAGAGCCTTTACGCTCGCCCCGCTCACCTCTTGCGGTCCGGCATAAAGGCTTGCTCCGGCTCGCACCGGAGATTAGCTAGTCGTAAGCATGCTTCTACTAAAATAACGGCCCGGCGGTCGTCGTGTCAATTACTCGGTCTTCCCGTCATCGAAGACGATGGTGGCCCCGCCCACATCGATTACGTCCCCCGCCTCCAGGCGGCGGCTCTTCACCGGGCGGTTGTTCACCGTGATGTCCCCCCCGCCCACGATCGTGTAGCCGCGGGTCTTCGGGTCGAACAGCACGGTGGCGTGCTCACCCTGCACCCCTGGGGCGCCTACGATGGTGATGTCCGCCTTCGGGCTGCCCCCGATCACGGTCTTGGCACCGGCCAGCGGCAGCGCACGGGTGGAGGCCGAGCCGACCCGGGTGTGCAGCACTTCCAGGCGGGCGGGGCCCGGCCGGCTCTCCAGCCGCAGGCGCGTGGTCCCCCAGACCCCCAGCCCGGCCAGCAGGAAAGGCACCAGGAGCAGCCAGCTCAAGGAGCCGAGCGGCAGGCCGAAAACGGTGGTGGAGAAGTAGAAGCGCGTGGCCTCCGCCGCGCCGCCCCCTTGCGCCGCACGCACGCGGACGAACTTGCGCTCGGCCGGCTGCATCCCGGCGCGGTAGGTGAGGCGGTACTCGGCCGCCACCTGCTCGTGGATGCGGCGGTACACCCCGGCCAATTCCCCCCGGTTGGAGGCGTCGAAAACCTGCCCGCCGGTCTCCACGGCGATGTCCCGCAGCCGGCGGTCCCTGGTCGGGCCGAAGTTGACCGCGTACACGGTGATCCCCTCCTCCAGGCAGGCGCGGATGGGCTCGGTATGGGCGAAGATCTTGTTCTTGAACTCCGGGTGCGGCTTGCCGGAATGCTGGGCGTACGGGAAGTTCTCCCCGTCGGACAGGATGATGACGGCCTTGCGGCCCCGCGCCCCGGCGAACTCGCGGACGGCCAGGGTCAGGCTGGCATACAGCTCGGTGTAGGCCTCCTCCGGCTCCGGCCGGGTGATCCCCTCCAGGGCCCCGGTCACCCGCTCGCGGTCCTGCCCGGGGGCGACCAGCCCGCGGTAGAAGGTGTTGTAGGAGGCCAACCCCACCCGGTCGGCGGGGCCGGTCATGCTGGTCAGGAAGGAGCGCACCGCCTCCTTGGCGTGGTTGACCCGCATGAGCGCCGGGTCGCCGGTCTTCCCGCCCCGCACCGAGTCGTACATGCTCCCGGAATTGTCGATCACCAGCAGGAAGGTGATCCCCTCGGAGGCACCGGCCGCGGGCTTGAAGGCGGAGAGCTCCCGCACCTCGCGGTAATCCTGGCCATCCGCCGACTCGTAGACCCGGAAGGCCTCGGCCGGAAGGCCGCTCAGGGGCCGGCCATCCTCCGCGGTCACTCCGACGTACAGGTCGACCTCCTGAGCCAGCAGCAGGCGCGAGGCGTCGATCTGCGCCAGGCTGAGGTTGATGGCCCCCGCGGTGACCGCGGCCAGCAGCAGGAAAGCGGCGATGCTCTTCTTGCTCATACCCCTCTCCTCACTCGTACTTGAAAAACAGCCTGGCCGGGCCGATGGCCAGCACGTCCCCGTATTTCAGCCGGGACTCCTGGATCTTGCGCTCGTTCACCAGCACCGCCACGCCGGGCTCCAGGTTGGCCAGGCTCACCTCGCCGCGCCGGATGCGAATCTGGGCCTGCCGGTCCGCCATCCGGTAGCCGGGCAGGGCGATCTGGTTGGAGCGGGCCTGGCCGATGTTCATCCGCCGCTGGTTGAGCAGGAACTCCTTGCCCTTCAGCGGCCCGGCCAGCAGGCGCAGCACGCCGTAGGACAGGCCCCGCTCCACCAGCCCGTAGAACACGCCGATGGCTAGCCCCAGGATCAGGAAACCCAGGAGGCGCGGATAGGCGAGCTTCGGGAACAGCAGCGCGGCGTACTCCAGCGCGAAGCCCCCCGCCAGGCCGCCGATCAGCCCCCCGAGGGCCCCGACGGCGGCTTTCTTGAGCGAAGCGGCGCGCACCCCCTCGCCCACGCCTACGAACAGCCCCAGGACCGCCCAGCCCACGGCCCGGCTCACGGGCAGCACGACCGTACGGAAGCTGCGGTACGAGCGCAGGGCTGCCTCGCCGAACAGCCACAGGGCCGCCTGCCCGGCCAGCAGGCCCACGGCCCCGCCGGCCAGGCCGATCAGGGCCCCCAGGGCTAGGCCCGCCGGGATGCGGCTCTTGATCCGCGAGGTGATGCCCTCGGCGGTCCCGAACACGGCCCCCAGCAGGAGCCCGGTGACGGCCCCCAGGACGGCCAGGAACGGCAGGTATGAGGCGAAGCGGGGCTGGAAGAACAGCACCAGCTCCGCGGCCGGCCAGACGGCGGCCCCGGCCAGGATACCCAGCGCGGCCAGGATCAGCTTGCGGGCCAGGGTGGTCATGTTTGCCTCCTAATCGACAATCGTGACCTCCAGGCTGCGCCGCGGGCGGTCGAGGCGCACCTGCAGGGTCGTGGTCCGGCCGGAGGCCACGGTCACGCTCAGGCTGCGGGCCAGGGACCCGTCGGCCTGGATGGAGACCTGGTACTCACCCGGGCTCAGGGAGAGTTCCCGGGCCCCGGCCTGCAGGGGCTCCAGGCGACGGTACTCGCGCTGCCGCCCGCCGGTGAAATAGTGCTCCGCGCCTCCCAGGCGCAGCTTCAGGCCGGCGGCGTTGGACTGCAGGCGCAGCGTCCCGGGCACCGGGATGAGCTGGGCCTCCAGGCGCAGGCGGGTCTGGTAGGGTTGGAGAACCAGGCTGTAGGTCCGCGGGAAATAGCCCTCCCTCTCGAAGCGGAAGCGGTAGCCGGCCGCGGAGGTCAGCTCCAGCCTGCGGCTCCACGGCAGCCAGCGCTCCCCCAGATACACGGAGAAGGAGGTGGCAGAGGTGAGGTCCTCGCCGGTTTCCACGTCGTAGGCAGCGTGCTCCACCTGCAGTGGCAGGGGCGAACCCTGGCCCAGGGTGATGGGAACCTCCTGGGCCTTGGCCGACGCCAGGTTGCGGCGCTGGGCCGTGCGGGGATTCAGATAGAAGGATTCCCAGTACAGCTCGCCCTCCAGGCTGAACTTCAGGCGGTACTGCCCGGCCGGCAGGTACAGCTTGCGGGACTCCAGCACGAACAGCCCCGCGCTACCGCGGGAGCGGTTCTCGCGGAAGTCCCAGTCGATGCCTTCCATCCGCTCCAGCTCGCTGCCGGCCTCCTGGTAGAGCACGGGCTTGATGAAAATTTCCGCGGGCTCCTTGTAGCGCGAGCTGATGCGGGCGGAGGTCACCAGGGCTCCGTAGCGGGAGGGGGCCACCAGCTCGTAGTAGTAGCCCTCGCGCCACAGGTAATAGCCCCCGGCAGCCAGCAGGACCAGGAAACACAGGGCCCCCACCAGCCGGCCGACCCAGGGCTTGCCGGCCCGGAAAACTTCCCGGATCTCCTCGCCGGCCAGGACCTTCTTCATGGCCTGGCGGATGGCCCCCGGCTCCCGTCGCCGGATGCGCCGCTCCAGCAGGCGGATGACCGCCTTCAGATCATGGTAGCGCCGACGCGGCCGAGCCCGCATGGCCTTGCGCACGACCGCGCGCAGCAGCGGCGAGATGCGCGGGTTCAGGCGCCGGGGCGGGGTGTACCTGCCCCGGGTGATCAGGGCCACGGTTTCGGCGGTGAAGCTGCCCGGGAAGGGGGTCTTGCCGGTGAGCATCTCGTAGAGCACCACTCCCAGGGAGTAGATGTCCGCCCGCTTGTCCACGTTGCGGGCGTCGGCGATCTGCTCGGGGGGGATGTAGGAGGGAGTGCCCAGGACCATGCCGTCGCGGGTCAGGCCGTCCTCGGTTTCCTCTTGCGAGGTGGCGATGCCGAAATCCACCAGCTTCACCTCGCCCTGGCGGGAGATGAGGATGTTGCTGGGCTTGATATCCCGGTGGATGACCTTCTTATCGTGGGCATACTTGAGGGCCTTGGAGACCTCGAACAGGATCAGCATGGCCGCGTCGTTGGACAGGTAGCGCTCGCGGCGGATCAGGGCGTCCAGGGAAATCCCGTCCACGAACTCCTCCACGATGTAGTAGGAGGAGCCCTCCTTGAAGTGGTCGTAGACGTGCACGATGTGCTCGTGCTTGAAATCCATCATGATGCGGGCTTCCCGCTTGAAGCGCTCCACGAACTGGCTGGACCCCCGCAGGGTGAGCTTTTTCAGCAGCACCACCCGGTCCAGGGTCGGGTGCCTGGCTTTGTACAGCGCCCCCATGCCGCCCTGGGCCACCTTGGCGATGAGCTCGTACTTGCCGATGCGGCGCACCGGTCTCTTCTCGTTCATTCCCGCACCTCGCCGATGTCCAGGATGTCCCGCTGCGGATCAATGCGCCCGTCGGCCGGAAGAACGGCCAGCACCCAGCGCTCCGGGTCGTGGATCTGCACGTAGCGGCCTTCCGCCCTCAGGTTGTAGCCGCGCACGGGGCGATGGCCCCCGAAGTAGAGCGTCCCTTCCGCGTCGCCCAGGTAATGCTCCAGCATCAGGCGCACGCTGTCGGCTTCCGCCTCCCCGTCCCCGGTCCAGGTCAGGCCCAGCACGACCTGGGGGTCCTCGCGGTAGCCCACCACCTGCTCCCAAGGGAAAAGCTGGGCCGGTTCGGCGTGGGAGGCCAGGAAGGAGCTGCCCACCGCCAGCAGGGGCAGCTCCTTCTCGAACTCGTAGTGGCCGGCCAGGATCTCGCCGCCGTAGA
>MIBK01000076.1 GCA_001829505.1 Spirochaetes bacterium RBG_16_67_19
AGCCTGAGGAGGGCCGAGCGCTTCAACGACCGCCTCGGGGAGATCACCGGGGTGAAGCGCGACCTGGTGGAGCCGCCGGCGGGAAAAAATCTGGAAGACTGACTCCCCGACAACTATACTGCGTCGGAGGAGGAATATCATGAAAAAGAGGTTCCTGGTTTTGGCGTTGGCGCTGGTTCTGTCGCTCCCGGCGCTGTACGCGGACATCGGAGAGAACTTCGCCAAAGGGGGGATCGGCCTCACGGGGAGCCTGTCGTTCTACAACAACTTCTATCGCATTGCTGATTCCACCGACGAGCGCAATTACTGGAGCCTGGACCTGTCGCCCGAATTGGATTTCTTCGTGGCGGACCGGGTATCAATAGAATTCGCCCCTTGGTTCTTCTACGATTCGACCAAGACCGATCCCAACAATATTGAAAGGAGCATGGGCTTCGGGTTTGGGATCGGAGGCAGCTATGCCATCGTTCCTGATCCCAGCGCAGTGAGAGGGCTGGTGCTTGCATTGGGCGGCTTGATCAGCCTGGATTTCTACCCGGCCACCGACGACCTGCTTGGCGGTGTGGAAGTTTCCGATGACTACTCGGAAACCGACCTGAGGCTGTATTTCACGCCGCGAGCGTACTATTTCCTGAACGACCGGCTGGCGCCGTTCGTCGGAATCACGCCGCGGTTGGCTTATGTCGTATCGCTGAAGGATCCCGCCGGCAATAAAGTGGATCTCACCAGCCAGCAAAGGCTGTATCTGCGGATGACGGCGACCGTGGGCATATCCTGGTTCATCCCGAGCAGGAACGCCTCACTGTCCGCGCGCAGGCGGATCCGCTAGGGATTACGCCCCGAAGGCTTCGATTTCCCGCAGGGAGCGGAAGGGCGAAAGCTCCCGCAGCCGGCCCACGATGACCGGCAGAGTCTCCAGCACGTAGTCCACCTCGGCTGGCGTGGTGTAGGTGCTCAAGCTGAAGCGCAGGGAGCCGTGCACGCAGGTGAACGGCACGCCCATGGCCCGCAGCACGTGCGAGGGCTGCAGGCTGCCGGAGGCGCAGGCCGAGCCGGTGGAGGCGCAGATGCCCTGCTTGTCCAGCGCCAGCAGCAGCGCCTCCCCCTCGATGAAGTGGATGCCGACGTTGGTGGTGTTGGGCACCCGGTGCTCCGGGTCCCCGTTCACCTCCGAGTTGGCGATGCTCCGCAGAATCCCGCGCTCCAGGCGGTCGCGCAGGTCTCTCACCCGGGTGGCCTCCTCGCCCAGGCGGCCGGCGGCCAGCTCCGCGGCCCTGCCCAGGCCCACGATCGAGGCCAGGTTCTCGGTGCCGCCGCGGCGGCTGCGCTCCTGGTGGCCGCCGATCAGGAAGGGGCGGATTTTCAGGCCGCGCCGGACGAACAACCCGCCCACGCCCTTGGGGGCGTGGAATTTGTGCCCGGAGAAGGCGGCCAGGTCCACGGGCAGCCGGGAAAAGTCCAGGGGGATCTTGCCCACGGCCTGCACCGCGTCGGTGTGCACGAACACCCCGTGCTCCTTGGCGATGCGGCAGATCTCTTCCAGGGGAAAGATCACTCCGGTCTCGTTGTTGGCCAGCATGCAGGAGACCAGCAGGGTCTCGTTGTCCATGGCTGCCGCCAGTTCTGCCAGGTCCAGCCGGCCCTGGCGGTCCACCCCGATCTCGGTGACCCGCAGGCCCTTCTTCCTCAGGTAGGGCGCCTGGTTCTTGACCGCCGGGTGCTCGACCTTGGTGAGGATGACGTGGGTCTTCTCCGGGTAGGCATCCACCAGGCCGCGGATGGCGAAGTTGTCGCTTTCGGTGCCGCAGGAGGTGAACACGATCTCGGTGGGATGACAGCTGAACAGGGCGGCGGTGCGGTCGCGGGCCCTCTCCAGATCCTTCTGCAGATTGCCCCCGAAGCTGTAGGCGCTGGAAGGATTGCCGTATTTGTCCCTCAGGAAGGGCAGCATCTCCTCCAGGACTTCCGGGGCGATCTGGGTGGTGGCGTTGTTGTCCAGGTAGACTCTAGCCTGGGACATCTTCCACCGCCTCCAGGGTCGGGTCCACCAGCTCGCGCAGCTTTTCCTGCACCAGGCCTTTCGTGGTCAGCTCCGAAGCGTGACAGCCCTGGCACATGCCCATCATGCGCACGATGACCTTGTTCTCCACCACGTCGATCAGCTCCAGGTCGCCTCCGTCCCGCTTCAGGATGGGGCGGACCTCCTCCTCCAGCACCTCTTCGATCCTCTTGATCTTCTGGACCATGGTGAGCCGGCCGCCGGGGGCCTTGCGGGCGCTCTCGCCGCGCCACACTTCCTCCAGCAGGTCCTCGATTTTCGGGATGCAGGCCCCGCAGCCGCCACCGGCTTTCGTATAGTTGGTGATCTCCTCGACCGTGTGCAGATTGTTGGCCAGGGCCACCCGCTTGATCTTCTGGTCGGTGACGCTGAAGCACTTGCAGACGATCTCCCCCTCGTCTTCCTTATGGACCTCCTTCTTCACCCCCCGGTAGTCGGCGATGGCCGCCTCCAGGGCTTCCTGGCCCATCACCGAGCAGTGCATCTTCTCCTCGGGCAGTCCGCCGAGAAAACCGGCGATGTCCTTGTTGGTGATGCGGGAGGCCTCTTCCAGGCTCCTGCCCTTGATCATTTCGGTCAGGGCGGAGGCCGCGGCGATGGCGCTCCCGCAGCCGAAGGTCTTGAAGCGGGCGTCCGTGATCAGCCCTCCGTCGATCTTCAGGGTCAGCTTGAGAGCGTCGCCGCAGACGATCGAGCCGACCTCGCCGACCGCGTTGGCGTTTTGCACTTCGCCGACGTTGCGAGGGTGCTCGTAGTGATCCATCACTTTTTCGCTATATTCCCACATTGTTTGGCCTCGAAGTTAAAGTACAATGCGGGTCGGGTTTGGTAAAGCGAGGCGCGCGGTCAGCGGGACGGCGCGACGGCGGTGCGGGGCGGCAGCCGGAAGGTGGAAACGCGGAAGCCCTCGGCGTCCTCGGCCATCTCCACGTTCAGCGGGTCGGGAACCCGTTCCCCGTCCACGGAAAACACGTAGTAATGCGGGCCGGGGGGTAGGCGCAGGGTGACCTGGTAGAGGCCGGGCCGCGCGGGGTCCTCCGGCATGGGCTCCCAGAAGGGGTCCCAGCGGTTGAACTCCCCGATCAGCGAGACGAAGCGCCCGCGCTGCCCTCGGAAGCGGAAGGTCACCTCGCCGTTGGGGCGGATCTCCGGGCTGGCCAGGGACCTGGCCGGCAGGCCCTCCAGGCTGAAGGTGGAGAATACCACCCCGGAGAAGTCTTCGCTGCGTTGCGGGTTGGCGGGATCGTGGGTCCACAGCCCGTCCACCGAAAGGCGGTAGGTGAGCGAGGCCAGCCCCTCCGGGACCTCCAGCAGGAGCAGGAACACGCCGTTGGCGTTCCGCACGTAGGGATGAAAGACCCCGTAGCGTTCGTGCTCGAAGCTGGCCCCCACCAGGCGCGCCGGCCGCGCCGCGCTCTCCGGCTGAAAGCTGAGCAGGACCTGGCGGTTCAGGAAGCGCGGGGGGCCGGCGCGCTCCACGTTCTGGATCTCGATCGGCGTAGGCAGGGAAACCTGGGCCGCAAGCGGGGCGAGGCCGGCCGTCAGCAGCGCACTGGCCAGCAGGAGGCGTTCCGTGGACGACATGGCTCTGCTATAATCATGCTTCGACAGGCGGGCGGGGGGACTTGAGCGCAACTGTTCTCAACCCGCGCCGGCCGCCTTCCGAGAATCGTAGATAGAGGACCGATGCCCAGTCTCCAGGAGATCGAACGCTTCAAAGGCATTCTCAACTCCCTCGGCTCAGAGCCGGAGGTCCTGGCCGAGCGCGGCGAGGCCATCGAGGACCTGCCGCCGCCGGAGGCCGGGCCGCCGGACCTGAGCGACCTGTTCGAGGGCGCCCAGCCCGGGCCGCCCGCCGCCGGAGCCGCGGCTGGCGAAGAGGCTGGCGAAGAGGCTGGCGAAGAGGCCGGCGAAGAGGCCGGTGCGGGGCCAGGCACCGGGGATTTCGACTTCGGCAACCTGTTCGGCCAGCAGGGCGCGGAAGGCGCGGAAGATCTGGACAAGATCTTTGCCGGCCTGGCGGAGGAAGAACCGTCCGGCGGGCCGGAGCCGGCTGCGGAGCCGGCACCGTTTGAACCCGCGCCATTTGAGCCGACTCCGCCCGACACGGCTGAGGCCGGGCCTCCTGGCCCAACTGGCGCTCCCGGCGAGGCGGGCGAAGCGGAAGCCTCCAAGACCCTGGAGGAGTTCGGGATTCCCCCGGGGCTCCTGGAGTCCCTCGGCGAGCCCTCCCGCGGGGAAGCCGAGGAAGCCGGGGAGTTAGCCGCCGCCGAGGAAGCCGTCGCCGAGGCTCCGACGGTCGGACCCGCGGCCGAAGAAGAACTGACGGATTTCACCCTGCCTGCCGACTTCGGCATCCACGAGGAAGGGATGCAGGAGGAAGAGGCCGCAATGCCGGAGCCGCCCATGCCGGCGGAGCCTTCCGTGGCGGAGGGGCAGGCGGCGCCGGAGGGCGGCATTCCGGAGGATATCTTCGCCGGACCTTCCGCCCCAACCGAGGAGGAGGCGGGGGCGCTGCCCGACGACTTCCTGTCGGGCTTGGGCATCGAAGCTCCAGGTCCGGCGGAGGAGGCCGGCCCCGCCGAGACGCCGCCCGGGTTGGGTGAGGAGCCCTTCCAGCTTCCCGAAGAGTTCATGCTTCCGCCGGAGCCCCCCGCGGCCGAGGCCCGCGTGGAGGAAGCCCTCGCGGGGGAGGCCCCCGCGGCGGAGACTCCCGAAGAGCCTTTCGCCTTCCCGGAAATGCCTTCCATGGAACCCATGGAGCCCGCGGAATCCCCCCAGCCGGAGGCGATCGAAGAGCCCGCGGGAACCGGCGCTGAAACCGGTGCCGAGGGCCTTTCCGGGCTGCCCGAGGATTTTTCTGGCGAGGGACTTTTCGGCGAAGAGGGGCCGGCTGAAGCCCCCTCGGAGCCGCAGGCCCCTGCGGGAGCAGCGGCAGCAGCGGCGGTAGCGGCCGCGCCCATTCGCCGGGCGGAGCGGCCGGCGAAAGCGGAGGAGGCTCCGCGGCCGGAGGGTCCGGCCGCCGCGGAGGATGAGCTGGGTCTGACCGAGCGGCGTTTCGCCTCCCTGCAGCGCGCCCTTTCCTCCCTCCCGCGCAACCTTAAGATGGCCATCGAGGAGCTCATCGCCGAGAAGGGGCTCACCGGTCCGGACCTGCGCCTGCTCACGGACCTGCTGGCCGACGGAGCCGCTCCGGTGCGGATCGCCGAGGAGGTTTCGCGGATCAGCGGGCGGCGCATCCGCCTGCCGCGCGGCTACGAGAAGCTGAGCGGACTGGCTTTCGAGGAGGAACGGCGCCGTTTCGGCTTCGCGCTGCGCGAGAACGTCTGGCCGGTCGTGCGGGCGGCGGTGCTGAGCCTGTTGTTCCTGGGGCTGCTCTCCTTCCTGGGCTACTCTTACATCTACCGGCCCGTGGCCGCTTACGTGCTGTACCGGCAGGGGCACGCCCAGATCGAAAAGGATCGCTACAAGCTGGCCGAGGAGCGCTTCGCCAAGGCCAACGCCATCATCCGCTACAAGCGCTGGTATCTGCGCTATGCCGAGGCCTATACGGGCCGGCGACAGTACGCGCTGGCCGCGGACAAGTACGAGCTTTTGCTGCGGCATTTCCCCCTGGACCGGCAGGGCATCCTGGCCTACGCCGGCCTGCTGACCTACTCGACCTTCGGCTACGAGCGGGCGGAGCGCATCCTGGGCGAGTACATCGGCGAATACGACGTGGAGGCGCAGCGCAAGCGCTTCGTTCCGCGCGCCGGGTTCCGGGATGCGGACATTCTGCTGGCGCGGGGGGACAACTTCCTGGAATGGGCCGAAGAGAGGCCCGAGCATTTCGAGAGCGCCCGCATGCAATATGCCACCATCCTGGACTACTACGGGGAGCGCGACGAGGTGCTGCTGCGCATGATGCGCTACTTCATCCGGGTCTCACCGCAGAAGTCGCGCCTGAAGGAGACCCAGGACCTGTACCGGCTGCTGGAGGAGAAGGACAAGAAGCGCCGCCTGGCGGTGGCCCCGGAGCTGCTGGCCAGCGTGTATTCGGAGCTGGCCGGCTTCTGGTTCGACCAGCAGGCCTACGACGGGGTGCGCGACGCGCTGCTGGCGGCCATGAAGCGCGACAAGTTCCATCCCGAGGCCCATTACCAGCTGG
>MIBK01000077.1:0-216 GCA_001829505.1 Spirochaetes bacterium RBG_16_67_19
CCGGTGATCCCCACGCGAACCATGGGCCTGTTATACGATGCCCGGTCGGCAAGCGGCAAGCTCGCCCGCCGGTCCGCTGCCGGGCGCCGGCCGCCTGCGACTGTCAGGCCGCCCGGATTGCGCTATACTCGGCCAAAGGGGGAAACGTGAACCGAAGCTGGATCGCCGCCTTCGCCCTGGGCCTCGCGGTGCTGGGGGCGCTGGCCTGGGGACAGG
>MIBK01000077.1:253-8513 GCA_001829505.1 Spirochaetes bacterium RBG_16_67_19
GTGGAGCTTCAGCGGGGAGGCGACCCTGCGCCCGGACCGCCTGAGCGAGGAAGCCGGGCTGTACGACCGGCTCAACTCCTCCCTCCTCTACCGGTACCGTTTCTTCGAGGCGGTGGCCGACTTCTCCCTGGCCCGCGACGAGCGCTACGTGCCCGACGAGAAGTACATGCTCGGGCGCGGCTTCTTCCTGGAGAACGGCGGCCTGCTCCTGGACTTCGACTTCCTCACCCTCAGCGCCGGGCGCTTCGTGCACCGCGACACGGTGGAAGGCCCGTACTCCGTGTTCATTTCCGCCGCGGACCCCAGGGGCGGCGGCTGGGCGCACGGCCTGCCGGCCATGCAGGCCGACCTGACCATCAAGGGCGGCCGCTTCATGTACGAGAGCCGCTGGGTGCGGTTGAGCTCCAATTCCTTCCAGCTGATGCTGGAGGGCGACCCGACGAGCACCTATCCCGACCGGGGCGCCAGCTACAAGGTGTTCTCCGTACAGCTGGGCGACTGGCGCTTCGGCCTGCAGGATGCGGCCGTGTATTTCGGCCGCGAGTTCGATGCGGAGTACTTCCTGAGCCCCATCCCCCACATCCTCACCCAGATGGTCACCAAGCGCGACTCCACCCCCTGGCAGGAGGACGCCAACGACAACAGCATCATGGGCCTGTTCGCCGAGTGGCGGCCGCCGCGCGCCTACCTGTACGCCCAGTGGCTGGTGGATGACATCAGCCTGAACTTCCTGATCCCCTGGTTCCTGCGGGACACCTTCGGCAGCCCCACGGTCGCCAACAAGTGGGCCTGGTCCGTGGGCGGGCACTGGGACCTCGCCTTCGGGCGCCTGGGTTTCTACCACGCCGGGGCCACGAAGTACACCTTCGCGGCCACCGAGGACCTCTATCCCTACGGCTACACCTACTACCCGGCGGTGCAGTACAGCCTGGACGACGACACCACGGTCTTCGAGGCAGTGCTGGACCCGCAGGACAACTACCTGGGATACAAGTACGGGGAGAACAACCTCGCTTTCCGCCTGGAGCTCTCCCATCTGCCGCACCCGGTGCTGGGCGCGGACTTCCAGGCGGCCCTGGAGTACGTGCTTTCCGGCAGCAAGTCCCCGGCCAACCCCTGGCACGGCGAAGACGATCCCAACGAAACCCGCATGTTCGACGACCCGGTGCTGGAGCACACGGTGATCGGGGAGGCCAGCGCGGCCTGGCCCTGGCGGGGCTGGACCTTCTACACCAGGCTGCGCCTGGGGGGGGTGTTCAACCGTCTGGCCCTGGAGCCGGCGGCCAATGCGCCGATGCCCCAGATTTATCGCCCCCAGGCCGGGGAAAATGCTTTCCTGTACGCCTGGACCGTGGGCTTCACCTGGCGCACGGGCTGGCGCCGGTCCAGGAAGGCAGCATCGGAGGCCGGCGCCGCGCCTGCTGAGACGCCTCCCGATGTCCCCGCTGAGGCGCCGGATGCCCCGTAGCGTGGCGCCTGCCAGCCCGCGCTTCCCTGACGCGAAGTTGCAAGCCGCGGCCAAGTATGGTATTACAGAAAAATCGCGCGTGCGGCCGGTCCAGGCGGAGGTTGGTTCATGAGCGTTTCCATACGCGAAGTCAAGGGAAGAAAGGACCTTGCCAGGTTCATCCGCTTCCCCTTCAGCCTGTACCGGGGCAGCCGCTGCTGGGTCCCGCCGCTGCTGTTCGACGAGCGCAACACCCTGGATCCCGCCAAGAACCCGGCCTACGAGCATTGCCGCGTGCGGCTGCTGCTGGCCGAGGAGGACGGCCGGCTGCTCGGGCGGATAGCGGCGATCATCAATGAGAAATACATCCAGAAGTGGGGCAACAAGTACTGCCGCTTCGGCTGGCTGGATTTCGTCGACGACCCGCGGGTCTCCGCGGCGCTGCTGGGCGCGGTGGAAAGCTGGGCGCGGGAGAACGGCCTGGAGGCGGTGCACGGCCCCATGGGCTTCACCGACCTGGACCGGGAAGGGATGCTGATCGAGGGCTTCGAGGAGCTGGGAACCTACTCCACCTACTACAATCACCCCTACTACCCCAAGCACCTGGAGGCATTGGGCTACGCCAAGGACGCGGACTGGATCGAGTTCTACATCCAGGCCCCCAAGGAGATCCCCGAGAAGGTCGTGCGCATCCAGGACCTGGTCCTGAGGCGCAGCCGCCTGAAGCTGGTGGAGCCGAAGCTGAAAATCCTGGTCCGCTACGCCCAGAAGATCTTCTCCATGATCAACGAGGCCTATGCGGACCTGTACGGCGTGGTGGAGCTGACTCCCAAACAGATCGACATGTACGTGAAGCAGTTCTTCAGCTTCCTGCATCCGGCCTTCACCAAGGTGGTCATCGACGACAAGGACCAGGTGGTGGCCTTCGGTCTGGCCATCCCTTCCATCTCACGGGCGCTGCAGCGCTGCCAGGGACGGCTTCTGCCCTTCGGCATCCTGCACCTGCTGTGGGCCATGAAGCACCCGCGGCTGATCGACATGATGCTGGTGGCGGTGAAGCCCGAGTACCAGGCCCGGGGCCTGCCGGCCATCCTGATGTCCGAGATCACCCGCAACTGCCTGCTGCTCGGGGTGCGCGGCGCGGAGACCAACCCGGAGCTGGAGAGCAACACCCAGGTCCAGGCGATCTGGAAGCACTACGATTCTCGCCAGCACAAGCGCCGGCGCTGCTTCCTCAAGCGCCTGGCTTAGGGGAAAACAGCCCGCGGGCCTCGACTTCCAGCTCGTAGATCCGGTCCAGCACCCTCGTGGCAATGCGCTGGTACTCCTCCAGGCCCAGGTCCCGGCCGAAGTACTCGGCCATCGAAAGCGGCCTGCCGAAGACCACCCCGTAAGGGGCGCGGAAGCGGGGGAAATAGGAATCCACGGTGTACAGCCGTCCTTCTTCCTTGTAATGGACCTTGCGCAGGATGATGTCCCGCTCGTCGACCCAGGCCCCCACCGGGATGACCATGGCCCTGCCGGCCACCGCCAGCCGGGCCACCCCCCGCCGGGCCCGCACGCGCTGGCCGGAGGCGGTGCGCTCCCCCTCGGGGGCGATGAGCACCGAATCCCCGCGCCCCAGCATGAACAGGGCGTCCTCGATGGAGCGGGCCGACTTCTCCCCCCGGTACAGCACGATCTGGTTGGCCAGGGTGAAGATCAGGCGGGGCAGGAAGAAGGACCAGATCTGCTCCTCCACCAGGGTGCGCACGAAATCCGTGCGCACGAAGCTCAGGATGGGGAAGGCGTCCCAGACCGTCGGGTGGTTCACGGCGAACACCTTGGGACCCGGCGGCAGCGGTTCCTGGAAGTGGACGCGGATGTCCAGGGTGCAGCGCAGGAAGCTGCGCAGGGCCCAGCGAAAAACCCGGGCATAGAACGCCGGATACAGCTTCATGGCGGGCTACTCCTGGTCAAACGGCCTCTTGCGGGCAGCAGCCCCAGCAGGGCGGGCAGGACGATCAGGGTGCTGGCGCAGGTGGCCGCCAGCGTGAACACCACCAGCACGCCGAAATACACGATGGGGCGGAAGCTGGCCAGGACCAGGACCAGCAGCCCCGCCACGATCGAGAGGGAGGTCAGGAAGATCGGCCTGCCGGTTTCCAGCAGGGTCGCCGTCACCGCCCGGCGGGGATTCCCAGGCAGGCGGTCCAGGCGCCGCCGGTAGGACAGGATGAAGTGGATGGCGTCGTCCACGCCCATGCCGACGGCCACGCTGGAGACCATGATGGTGGTCATGTCCAGCGGGATACGGGCCACGGCCATGAGCAGGAAGTTCAGCATCATCCCCGTCACCAGGGGCACGATGGCCAGCAGGCCGTAGCGCAGGGAGCGGAAGGACAGCACCGCCACCCCCAGCACCAGCAGCACCGACATGCCGAAAGAGCGCACCAGGTTGGCCCGCAGCAGGTCCGACAGCGACAGGTACTGCAGGCCCATGCCCCACAGCTCGCTCTCCGCCCCCGCGGGCAGACCCGAAGCGATGATCGGCTTCATCTCCGCCAGCAGGTCGCGCAGACCCTGCTCGTTGATGAACCGGCTCGTGCGGCTGTTGTAGATCCGGAAGGACAGGGTCAGCCGCGAGAAGTCCTCGTTGGCCAGGCCGGCCACGGGGCTGGTCGCGTCCTCCGCGGCCAGGGCGCGCACCATTCGCGACAGCAGCAGGATGGGCGCCCGGGTCTCGGGGATGCGGTCCTGGCCGCTGGCCACCTGGTTGAGGAAGCGCACGTAGGAGGCGAAGGAGACCGCGTAGCAGATGTCGGGGATCGCGGCCAGGTTCTTCTCCAGCGCGTCCACCTGGGAGAGCACCTCCGGGCGCAGGAAGTAGCCCTCCTCCCCCTCGAGCGTCAGGTTGAGCTCGTCGAAGCCGCCCAGCTTGCCGGTGAGAAAGTACATGTCGCGCACCACGCGGTCCCCCTGGGGGAAGTAGCCGATGGTGTCGGTGTCGGTCTGGATGTAGGGCAGGCAGAAGGCGAAGCCCAGGGCGGCGGCCGCCAGCACGCCCAGGATGGGCCAGGGGCGCCGCACCACGAACCTGGACAGGCGCAGGAGCATCGCCGACAGGAATCCCGCCCTCACCCTGCGGGCCTGACGACGCCCCGGAGGGGGAAGCCGGCTCAGGACGGCGGGGAAGAAGAACAGGGCCAGCAAGGCGCAGGAAACCGTACCGAAGCTGGTCACCACCGCGAACTCGCGCACCTGGCGGATGTCGGTGACCACCAGGCTGGCGAAGCCGATGACCGAGATCAGCGAGGCCCAGAGGATGGTGCCGCTCACCTCCTCCAGCGCCCCCACCAGCCAGTCCCCGCCCCGCCCGGCCGGGCCGCGATAGTACCGGTTCAGGATGTGGATCCCGTAGGAGCTGCCCACCGTGAGCAGCAGCGGCGGAGTGACCACGTTCAGCAGGGTGAGGGTGAAGCCCAGGACCGACATCAGCCCCAGGCTCCAGACCGTGCCCACCAGCACGACCAGCGCGGGCAGGAGCACCCCCCGCAGGGTGCGATAGGCCAGGAAATAGAACAGCAGGATGAGCCCCGCCCCGGCGCCGAACAGCACCAGCAGGTCCCGGGACAGGTAGACCCCGGTGCGCTCCACGAAGGGGATGGAGCCGCTCAGGTAGCAGCGGTAGTGCCGCTCCAGCGGGGCGGTGATCTGCCGGACCCGGCCCATGAGCGAAGCGAAGTCCTTGATGGGCGCGGCGGGGAAGAAAGCCGCCAGCACGGTGAGATCCCGCGAAACCACCAGGTTCGCGGCATACGGGGTGGCGGCCAGGCGCCTGCGGAAGCTCTCCAGCTCCGCCGGGTCGCGCGGAGCCCTGCGCTCGGCAGACATCGGCACCGCGGCCAGGCGGGTGGCTCTCTTCTCGAAGGTGACCAGGTTGAAGGGGGTGACTCCCGGCTCCAGCTCCGGCAGCTCCTCCAGCTTGTCCAGCGCCTCCCCGAAGGCGGCCAGCCCGGCGAGCTGGAAAGGCTCTGGGCTGTGGACGGCCACCACCAGGTACTCCCCGGACAGGTCTCCCTGGCGGTAGCGGTTCATGAGCTGCCGCACGGCCGCGTTCTCCGGGATGAGGCTTTCCACGTCCGGGTTCACCCGCAGCCCGGAGGCCAGCCAGCCGAAGGCCAGCGTCACCAGGGCGGTGGCAATGATGACCGGAAGCGGGTGGCGGCAGGAGAACTGCAGGATTCGGCGGATCAACACGGCGGCTCAAACCTAATCGCCGCGCCCGGGCGGTGTCAACCCGGGCCGGCCTCGTCGAGCCGGTCCAGGAACCAGCCCGCCAGGCGCACCGCGGTGGCCCGCGCATAGGAGCCCAGCCCCGGGATGGTGAGCCGTTCCTCCAGCTCGCGCAGGAAGCCCTGGCGGGCGCGCGGCGCCAGGGGCAGCCGCGCGTTCTTCAGGCTGTCCTCCAGCTCGCGGCTGCGCAGCAGGCCGAAATCCGAACCCGCCAGGCAGAAGTGCAGCGTTTCCAGGGCGCCGCGGCCCAGGCGGGCGGCGGCGGCCAGGGTCAGGCCCGAGGCCAGGCGGCGGAAGCCCTGCGCCTGCCATTCCTCCATGGGGATGCGGACCCGGGTGAGCACTTCGCCGCGTCGCGGTTCAGCCAGCCAGGCGCGAACCCAACGGGCCCCGGCGGCGCTGCGCAGCTCCACCTGCCCGTCCAGCACGGCCAGGGCGGATGGCACGGCTCCCCCGTCCTCCCGGCCGGCGCAGAGGTTTCCCCCGATGGTGCCGAGGTTGCGCACGGGGGGCGTGCCCACTGAGGCGATGGCTTGCGCCAGCACGGCCGGCAGCACGTTCCTGCCGGTGCTCAGCGCCCGGCCCAGGGTCACTCCGGCGCCGATGTCCAGGTGCCGGGGAGTGCGGGTGATGCGGCCCAGCTCCGGCACGTTGCCGAGCATGATCAGCCTGGGGGGCAGCCGGAAGGGCCGCTCCCGGCCCGCTGCCGCCCGCAGGGCGATGGCCGTGCCTCCGGCATACAGCAGGGCATCCGGATCCAGGGAGTACAGGCGCAGCAGGCCGTTCAGGCTGCGGGGGCGGTAGACTTTGATGTCCCGGTCTCTCACGGCCTGGCTCCGGTTCCGCAGGTGCACCGGTTGCCGGACAGGGCATCGGCCAACTCCTCGGCTTCGGCTTCCGGGTTGCCGAGATACAGCCCGGCCAGGGCCACCAGCATGCCCGGGGCGCAGCGCCCGCAGCGCCGCTGCACCTCGGCCAGGCCCCTCCGGCGGATCCAGCCCGGCAGGCCGGCGAAGGCCCGCGCGCCGGCAATGCCTTCGGCGGTGAACACCTCGGCATCGGCAGCGGCGAACAGGGGCAGCAGGCAGGCATTGACGGCCTTCTGATTGAACAGCACCAGGCAGGAACCGCATTCCCCCTGCCCGCAGCCTTCGAGCGGCCCGGGCAGCCGCAGGTCCTGCCGCAGCACGTCGATCAGCCTCCGGTCCAGAGGCCCCTGCGCCTGCACCCACTCGCCGTTGACCCGAAACCTCACTCGGACTGAAGGCATTGCTGGACCACCTCCGGGGTCAGGGGAAGGCGGTCGAGAAACAGGCCGGTGGCCTGGGAAGCCGCGGCCGCGAAGGCCGGTGCGACTCCCAGGGAGGGCAGCCGCTCCCAGGCACGGTAGCCCGCTCGGACGCCGCGTGGCAGGAAATGCACGTGCAGCTGCGGAAGGCCGTGCGGCGCGGCCGAGGGGTGAAACCTGGGCTCCCGCGCCCACGGGCGGCGGGAGGGGGCGATGCGCTCCAGGGCCCGCAGGGCCTCGCCCTCGGCGATGTCGCGGTACAGCCGCTCGTCCTCCACCCGGCCGACGTCCAACGCCAGCCACAGGCTGCGGCACCGCAGCTCCAGGGTGGCCGGGTCGACCTCCACCTCGACCACCGTGGCGGCCCAGGAGCGCTCCGCCCTGCCCCCCGCGGCCCGGCGAGTGATCGTGGCCGGCCGGCCGCGCCGGCGCAGGTCCCGGCAGCACAGCTCCAGCAGGCGCAGGCCCGGGCCCAGGGCCCGCCCCACCGACCCCCCGGGGCCGGGCGGCAGGTCACTGGTGTCAGCGAGTTGCACCTGTACCGCTGCGGGCTCCAGCTCCAGTAGGCGGGCCGCCTGCCGGCGGAAGAGCTCCGCCAGCCACGGCTCAGACGACGCCAGTGCGGTGAAGATGCTCAGGGTCCCGTCCTTTCCCAGCACCAGCCGCATCGCCCCCAGGGTGCCGTCCTCCTGGGAGCAGAGGGCCAGCCCGATGCCGCGCAGGCCGCGGCCGGGACCCCGGCGGGCGCGGGCCGCGGCGCAGGCCGCGTAGCGCCGGCGGAAATCCGACAGGACCACGACCTGCTCCAGCGCCTCTTTTTCCGCGGCCCGCAGGCGCCCGGCCAGACGGCGGCGCCACTCGTAGGGATCCAGCCTGGCAACCTCCTGCAGGCGCGATGCGTGCAGCTCCGCGGCGAACCAGGCCGCCTCCCGGGCCGGCTGGGGATCGGCCGGAGGCCTGGAGCTTCCCGACCAGCGAGCGGCCAGCTCCAGGTTCGGGCAGGCCGGCTCCCCGCTGCGGACGGCCTCTTCCAGCGCCCCCTGCTCCGCCGGGTAGAAGGCCCCGCCGTCCAGCTCCAGGCTCACCTGAGCGCCGATCGGCACCCCGGAAGGATCTAGGGCGGTGCGATGGCGCACCACTGCGATGGGGCTGCCCGACGCCCACAGGGCCTGCTCGAGGGGATCGTAGATCAGGCGCACGTTCCTCCCGGAGCGCCAGGCCAGCAGGGCGGCGTGGGCGGCAGCCAGCAG
>MIBK01000077.1:8645-12461 GCA_001829505.1 Spirochaetes bacterium RBG_16_67_19
ACCCGGCCATCCCACTCGGCCACCGCCCCGACCGGGTCCACCGCCTCCGGAGGCAGGCTCTCGCAGCGGTATTCCCCTTCGACGATGTGCGCGGCCCCGGCGAAAGCCTCGGCAGTCGCCCCGCGTCGCCAGCTCCAACCGGCGTCGGCGGACCGCGGCCCCCCGTCCGACAGTCCCGCCAGCGCAGACTCCGGGTCCACCGCCAGGCGCACCGCGGCGGCCAGTTCAGCGGCCTGCTCGGCGTCGGCGGCCCCCAGCAGGGCCAGCGGCTGGCCGTGGTGCAGAACCCGTTCCGCGGCCAGTGCCGGCACCCGCAGCTCCAGGCACTCCAGGATCGGGTCCCCCGGAATGTCCGCGGCGCTCAGGCCGAAGCAGCCTTCAGGCAGCTCGGGCAGCGCGAGCTCCCGCAGCAGGCCGCGGGCGTTGGGGGAACGTGCCACCGCCCCCGCCAGGCAGTCCTCAGGGCGAAGGTCATCGATGAAGACCGGCATCTCTAATAGGGGGGCTCATCCTCGGGCAGGCGCAGGTCCGGGATGATGCGCTTGAGCGTTTCACGGAGCATCCGGCGATTGCGGTAGGTCTGCGGCGAGTCCTCCCTGAAGAAGCAGATCGGGCGCAGGCTGTCCAGCACTGCGTTGAGCTTGCCGTTCAGGGCGTATTTGCGGTCCAGCAGGAGCAGCTTGGGGTACTCGGTGGGCTGCACGCTGTCCCCCTCGGCCCACAACCGCTCCTCCAGCTTTTCCCCGGGCCGCAGGCCCGTGTACACGACGGGGATGTCGACGCCCGGCTCGTAGCCGTACAGCCGGATCATCTGCTCAGCCATATCGCGGATCAGCACGGGCTCGCCCATGTCCAGCAGGTACAGGCCCCGGGGCCGGCCCACTCCGCCGGCCTGCAGCACCAGGCTGACGGCCTCCGGGATGGTCATGAAGAAGCGCCTGGCCTCCGGATGGGTCAGGGTCACCGGCCCGCCCTTCTGGATCTGCGAGCTGAACAGCGGCAGGATGCTGCCGCGGGAGCCCAGCACGTTGCCGAAGCGCACCACCAGGAAAGCCCGGCCGGGACCTCCCTGCCGCAGCACCAGCTCCTCGGCGATCAGCTTGGAAGCCCCGTACACGCTGGCCGGCTCCACCGCCTTGTCGGTGGAAACCAGCACGAAGCGCTCCACTTCCGCCGCGAGCGAAGCGTCGACCAGGTTGGCCGTGCCGAACACGTTGTTCTTCACGGCCTCCACCGGGTTGGCTTCCATCAGCGGCACGTGCTTGTGCGCGGCGGCGTGGAACACCACGTTGGCGCGCAGCCGGCCCACGATGTAGCGCACGTAGTCCCGGTCCTGCAGCTCCCCGATCACCGGCACGATGGTGGCCTTTTCCCCCACCCCCGCCTCCTGCAGCAGGCGCAGCTCGCGCTCGGATTCGTAGATGGAGTTCTCCCCGTGCCCGAACAGGTACAGGCGCTCGGCCCCTCCGTACAGAAGCTGCCGGGCCAGCTCGGCGCCGATGCTGCCGCCGGCCCCGGTCACCAGCACGCGCTGGCCGCGCAGGTAGGCCAGGCTCTTCTTCAAGTCGACCCGCACCGGCTGGCGGGCCAGCAGGTCCTCGGGGTTGAGCTCGCGAGCCTGGATCAGGTGCGGCTCGCCGGACAGCAGCTGGGAGAGCTGGGGCACGATGCGGATGCGGGAGAACTCGGCGGCGGTGAGCAGGCGGTGGATCCGGCGCAGCTGCTCGCGGGTGGCCTCCGGGATGGCGATGATCGCCTCGTCGGCCGGGGTGGTCTTCAGCAGCTCCGTCACGGCATCCAGGGGGCCCAGCACCGGGATGCCGGAGAGGCGCCGGCCGATCTTCTGCGGATCGTCGTCCAGGAAGGCCACGACGCGGCCGAAGATCGGCTTGGCCTGGATTTCCCGGGCCAGGGCCAGGCCGGTCAGGCCGGCGCCGATGATGTAGATCCGGTTTTTGGCGATCGCCCGCATTACAGCCTAGATTTTCGGCCGTATTGGCGGGCGGTTAAGGATTGTTACGGATTTGTCGGGGTGATGTCCTCGAAGCCGAAGTCGATCAGGAAGGAGTTCTCGTAGAGCTCCAGGCGCACCCTGGCCCTGCGTTTGCGGCGGTCCACCCGCACGATCCGGCCCTCCAGCGCCTTCAGCGGGCCGTCGATGACCTGGATCCTCCGCTCGGAGTCGAAGCGGGCCCGCGAAGGCTGCACCACCTCGCCGAAGGACAGGAAATGCTGCAGGATCAGCAGGTCCCGCTCCCCGAGCGGCTCCACATCGCTGTTGTCCCGCAGGAAGCGGGTGAAGCCCGGCAGGCTTTTCAGCTCCCGGAACAGCCCGCTCTCCAGAGCCTCGGCGCGCAGGAAAAGGTAGCCGGGAAAGATCGGCGCGACCGTTTCCCGCCAGGCCCCTGCCCGGCGCACCCGCAGGCTGCGGCGCGGCCAGAACAGCTCACCCCGCTCGGGGGTAAGCGCCTTCTCCGCCTGGCGGCGGAACCTCTCCTCGCCGCCGGTGCGCACTTGCAGTACGAAGAACGGCATGCCGGATCAAGCTACCACGATCCGCCAGCCGCCGCAATCGCTGCGGGTGCGGGGCGAAACCACCGATTGTAGAGCATGAGAACCGCAGTCTTGCTGCCGGGCCTGCTCCTGGGGCTGGGCCTGGGCCTGCTTCCCGCCACGCGCCTGCCCGCCGAGACCTACATGCTGCTGGTGGAAACCACCCTGGACGGCGAGGCGGATCCTTCGCCGCCTGCAACCGAAGGGCTGATGTCCGCCCTGTTCGAGTCGGGGCAGGTGAGCTTCGACTGCGGTCCGTACAGCCCCCAGGCGGACTGGCAGAACCTGCGGTTCCCGGAGCCTCTGGAAATCGCCTTCCAGGGAGGCGCCCACTACCTGGCCACGGTCCGCCTGCAGGCCCGCACCCTGCCCGTCGAAGACGGCAGTCCGCCGGCTTTCGCCGTGCAGGCGCGGTTCCAGCTCTGGAAACCCCCGGAAGGCGCCCTGCTCGGGGAAGGAAGCCTGGAGCTGGACAACAGGACCCGCGAAGAGGAGCTGCCCTACGAGGCGCTGCTGTTGCGCGCCGGCGAGCTGGCGGCAGGCGAGCTGCAGCGCTTCGCTGGGGGCCGATAGCCCGAGCGGCACCCCCAACCCCGCGGCGCCGGTGGCTGGCGGGCCAATCCCTTGCTATATTACAATTTGAGTCATTACAGGGGGCCATTCGGCCGATGAAACAGGAAGAGGGGTGATCGCAATGCCGCTACAGCGCCTGCCGGCCCGGGGGCTGCTGCTCCTGTTCCTGACATTTGTGCTGCTGCCACCCGCGCCGGCTACAGCTCAGGACTCCAGCTGGGAAGGCAATGCGGCCGTGGTCCGCAAGGGCCAGTTCGCCTCCGCCGGCCTTTTCGCCGCCTCCGATTCCTTTCCCCAGGGTACGCTGCTGCAGGTGGAGAATCCCCAGACCGGCAAGGCCGTGCAGGTGACCGTCGTGGAGAGGATCAACGGAAAGGGCACCGTGTTCCTGCTGCTCTCCGAGCAGGCCGCCGCGGTGCTCGGCCTGCCCTCTTCCGAGGTGATCCGGGTCAAGGCCCGGGTCCTGATCGCCTCCATCGACACCGCCAGGCCGGGCACCCGCGAGCCTACGGCCAGCCGGGACCCGGACTTGAATCCGGCAGCGGCGGTGCCGCCCGCGGCGATCCAGCCGGCCCCTGCCGCTCCGGCGGCCCCGGCTGCAGCCGCGGCCCCGGCTGAAGCCGCCGAACCGACCCCGGCCGCGCCTGCCCCCACGGCGCCCGCCCCGGCGCCGGAAACAGCACCGGTGGT
>MIBK01000077.1:12497-22249 GCA_001829505.1 Spirochaetes bacterium RBG_16_67_19
CGAGGCTTCCGCAGCACCCGCGCTGCAGCCCCCGGACCAGGCAGCGGCTTCGACCCCGGCGCCGGCCGCTCCCGCGGCGTCGCCCGCCGAGCCCGCCGCCGTGGCACCCGCGCCCCAGGCCCCGGAGGAGGAAGCCCCCGCGGTGGCGACCGCACCTCTTGCCCCGCCTGCCGGAGGGCCGGCGCCCGAGCCCGCGATTGCGGAAGCGCCCCCCGCCGCGCCCGAGACCACGACGGAGGCGACCACCCCCGGCGCCGAATTGCCCCCCGAGGCGGTCCCCCCGGCGGCTCAGACCCCTCCGGAGGCAGCCCGGCCGGAGGAGCGCCGCCTGGAAGAGCTGGCATCCCGAATTCCGCAGAAACGCCTGTTCCAGCCTCCGGAGCAGCCTGCCGAGGAGCCCCCGGCTGCGGCGCCGCAGGTCGCGACTCCCGCTCCCGGGCCTGAGCCTGAGCCTGTTATCGCTGAAGAGCCCGTGGAAGCACTCGCCACCGCCGCGGAGCCTGAGATCACTGCCACCGAGCCCGCGGAAGAGCCTGCCGCCCCGGAGGAAGAGCTGGCATCCCTGGCCCCCGAGGCCCCCCCGGCGGCCGAGGTTCCCGAGGAACCCCCGGAGGCTCAGCTGACCCCGCTTCCCGCCCAGCCGGCGGAGCCGCCCTTGGCGGAGACGGTTCCCGAGGAGCCGATCGTGGAAGCGGCGCCGGAGCTGAGCGCAGCGCCAGGCGGCGAGTCCGCGATTCCGGCGCCGGAACCCGAGGTCGCGGCGCCTGAGCCTGAAGCGCCCGCCGTGGCCGTGGTGCCCTCTACCGCCGGTACGGAGCCCACGGGCAAGTCCCTGGCGCGCAAGTCCTTTTACCTGCAGCTGGGAGCCTATTCCACGCTCGGCCTGGCGGAGAAGCTGGCCAGCCAGGTCAGCGCCTACGCCCGCTATACGGTGGAGATCCTGCCCGCCACGAGCGGAGCGGCCCCGCTGTACAAGGTGCTGATCGGGCCGCTGAACCGCGACGAGAGCGGGACCCTGCTGTACCAGTTCCGGGCCCGCGGCTTCCGGGATGCCTTCGTCCAGTACGTCGAATAACCCCAAGCGGGAGGCCGATCGCCTCCGCGACCTCTTGCGGCGCTACCAGCACGAGTACCACGTGCTGGCCCGCCCCTCGGTGAGCGATCAGGAGTACGACCGGCTTTACGACCGCCTCCTGGAGCTGGAGAAGCTGCACCCCAATCTGGCCAGCCCGGATTCCCCTACGCAGCGGGTGGGCAGCGACCTGACCCAGGAGCTGCCCGAGGTGCCCCACAGCGTGCCCGTGCTGAGCCTGGACAAGGCGTATGCCGCCGCGGAGCTGGACACCTGGATCCAGAAATGCCGCAAGGCCAGCGGCCGGCGCCTGTCCTTCGTGGCGGAGGAGAAGATCGACGGCTCCTCCATCGTGTTGTACTACAAGAAGGGGCTGTTGGACCGGGCCGTGACCCGCGGCAACGGCCTGGTGGGCAACGAGGTCACGGGCAACGTGCGCACCATCGGCGCGGTTCCGCTACGCCTGGCCCGGCCGGTCACGGTGGCGGTGCGCGGCGAGATCTTCCTGCCCCGGCCCCTGTTCGACTCCATCAACGCCAGCATGGAAATCCCCTACGCCAACCCGCGCAACCTGGCCGCCGGCACCCTGCGCCGGGTGAAGAGCTCGGAGGTGGCCGCCGTTCCGCTGGACATCTTCGTCTACGAGGGCTACTTCGAGCGGGCCGTGCAGACCCACGTAGCCATCCTCGAACGGCTGGAGGAGCTGGGCTTCAAGTGCAACCCGCGCACGGGCCTTTTCGCCGAGCCGGAGGACCAGGCCGGCCTCCGCGAACGGCACCCCCGGTGGCGGATCGGGGGCTTTGAGGAGCTGGAGGGCTACCTGGAGCAGTCCCGCCGGGAGCGCTCCGGCCTGCCCTACGACATCGACGGGCTGGTGGTCAAGGTGAACGAGCTTCCGGCCCGCGAGGCCCTGGGCTTCACCGGGCATCACCCGCGCTGGGCCCTGGCCTTCAAGTTCGAGGCCCCCGAGGCCGAATCGGCCGTGGAGCGCATCGAGGTGCAGGTCGGGCGCACCGGAAGGATCACCCCGGTGGCCCGCATCCGGCCGGTGAAGCTCTCCGGCTCCACGATCGCCAACGCCACCCTGCACAACCAGGATTACGTAAGTCTATTGGAGCTGGCCATAGGCGACCGGGTGAGCATCTCCAAGCGGGGTGACGTAATTCCGGCGGTGGAGCGGGTGATCGAGAAGAACGAGTTGGGCAACAGCATCTGGAAGATGCCCGACGCCTGCCCTTCCTGCCGCACCGGCCTGGTGGCGCAGGGCGCGCACCTGTTCTGCCCCAACCCGGACTGCCCGGACCAGGTGCGCGGCCGCCTGCGCTTCTTCGCCGCCCGCGACCAGATGGATATCGAGGGTATGGGCCCGGAAACCCTGGAGACCCTGATCCGGCAGGGGTTGGTGAAGGACGTTCAGGACCTGTACACCTTCGATCCGGGCGCGCTTCTGGAATTGCCCGGTTTCGGGGAGAAGAAGGTCGAGGGCATCCGGGCTGGCATCGCCGCCAGCAAGGGCCGCCCATTCCGGCGGGTGCTGGTGGCCCTGGGCATCCCGGAGCTGGGTCAGAAGGCGGTGGAGCTGCTCGCTGAGTCCGGCTACCACGACATCGACTCTCTGCTCTCGCTGGCCGACCGCGGCGACCCGGCGCCCCTGCTGGAGATTCACGGCATCGGCGAGCGCACGGCGCAGACCCTGCTCGCCGAGCTGTCCCGCCCCGATGTGCGCCGGCGCATCCAGGCCCTGCGAAAGGCCGGGCTGGTCATGGCCGAGCAGCCCCCCCGGGCTGCGGCCGGCGGCCCCATGACGGGCCAGGTCTGGTGCGTGACCGGCGTCTTTGAGCGCTTCAAGCCCCGGGAGCAGGCCATGGAGGAAGTCAAGAAGCGGGGCGGAAAGGTGAGCGCCTCGGTCACCGCCAACACCACACATCTATTGAGGGGGGAAAACCCGGGAGCCAAGCTGGACAAGGCCCGTGAGCTGGGCATCACGATCGTCGAGGAAGCGGAGTTCCTGCGCCTGTTGACTTGACTTCCCCCCTGCCCGGATTTAGACTTCAGGTCAAATCAAACCCAAAGGGGGAGGTGTATGAAACGAGTTCTGCTTCTCACAACCGCCCTGCTGCTGGTGCTTTCCCTGTCCGCCGGAGCGGCGCCGAAGTACAAGATCGGCATCTGCTTCGACGTGGGCGGGCGCGGCGACCAGTCCTTCAACGACTCGGCCTACAACGGCCTGGTCCTGCTGGCCAAGCAGTTCAAGGGCTTCATCAAGGACGACCCCAGCAAGGTCAGCTTCGGGCAGGAGATCGAGCTGAAGTACCTGGAGCCCAAGAGCGGCGGCCAGGACCGCGAGCTGATCCTGCGGGCCATGGCCGAGGACGGCTACAACCTGATCATCGGCGTGGGCTTCCTGTACTCCGACTCCCTGGCCAAGGTGGCCGGCGACTTCCCGGACATCCACTTCGGGATCATCGACGGCTGGATTCCGGACCTGAATGAGTCCAGCAACGTCACCTGCCTGGGCTTCGCCGAGCACGAGGGCTCCTTCCTGATGGGCGCCGTGTCCGGCCTCCTGGCCAAGAAGGGCACCAAGGTGGGCTTCCTGGGCGGCATGGACATCCCGCTGATCCACAAGTTCCAGGGCGGCTTCATCGCCGGGGCCATGTACGTGAACAAGGACCTGCGCGCCCCCGGCATGATCCTGGGGCAGTACGCGGGCAAGGATCCCACGGCCTTCAATGACCCGAAGACCGGGGAGAGCATCGCCGTGAACTTCTTCAAGCAGGGCGCCTCGATCGTCTACCACGCCTCCGGCGGCACCGGGGCGGGCCTGTTCAAGGCGGCCAAGGACCTGGGCAAGCTGGCCATCGGCGTGGACTCCGACCAGGGCCTGATCTACGCCACCTCCAAGAGCGCGGAGGAGAAGAAGATGTCCGAGTTCATCCTGACCTCCATGCTCAAGCGGGTGGACAACGCCGTGCTCCTGACCGGCGAGGAACTGATCGAGACTGGAAAGAACCTGGGCGGCTACAAGACCTTCAGCCTGGCCAACGACGGGGTGGGCTACGCCCTGAACGACTACAACAAGAAGAAGCTGCAGCCGATCAAGGCCAAGCTGGACAATCTCAAGAAGCAGATCGTCGCCGGCAAGATCACCGTGCCGGACGACGACGCCAAGGTGGCCGACTGGGCCAAGACGGCCTTCTGAGGAGGCCCTGAACCGAAAAGCGGGACGATCCTTCGTCCCGCTTTTTTTGAAAGGACCCCATGACGCTGCTGAAAATGGACGGGATCACCAAGGTGTTCCCGGGAGTGCGGGCCAACGACCAGGTCACCTTCGACCTCGCCCCCGGCGAAATCCACGCCCTGGTGGGCGAGAACGGCGCGGGCAAGACAACCCTGATGAAGATCCTCTACGGCCTGTACCGGCCGGACTCCGGCACCATCCGCCTGCGCGACCAGGCGGTCGCCATCAAGAACCCGCGGGACGCCATCGCCCGGGGCATCGGCATGGTGCACCAGCACTTCATGCTGGTGCCGCCCTTCAGCGTGCTGGAGAACATCATCCTGGGCAAGGAGAGCCAGACCGCCGGGGTGCTGCGCCTGGAGGAGCCGGCGCGGGAGATCACCGAGATCATGAACCGCAACGGCCTGCCGGTGGACCTGACCGCGCGGGTGGAGGACCTGCCCGTGGGCCTGCAGCAGCGCGTGGAGATCCTGAAGGTCCTGTACCGCGGCGCGGAGGTCCTGGTGTTCGACGAGCCCACCGCGGTGCTGACCCCGCAGGAGGTCGTGGAGCTGTTCAAGACCTTCCGCATGATGCGCGACCAGGGCAAGGGCCTGATCTTCATCAGCCACAAGCTGGACGAGGTGCTGGACATCGCCGACCGCATCACCGTGATCCGCCGGGGCCAGGTGGTGAAGACCCTGCTGCGCGCGGAGGCTTCCAAGCCGCTGATCGCCGAGCTGATGGTGGGCAAGCCTGTTTTCCTGCACGTGGACAAGCCGCCGGCCGCCCCCGGCGCGGTGATCCTGGAAGTGCGGGGCCTGCGCCAGCGCTCCCCGCGCGGCCACCTGGTGCTGGAGGACCTGAGCCTTGAGGTGCGCGCCGGGGAGATCTACGGCCTGGCCGGGGTGGAGGGCAACGGGCAGAGCGAGCTGGTGCGGGCCATCACGGAAGCGGTGCGCCTGGAGTCCGGGGACGTGCTGCTGGAGGAGCAGAGCATCCTGGCCTGGGACGTACGCACCCGGCGGGACCGGGGCATCGGGCACATCCCCGAGGACCGACACCGCTACGGGCTGCTGCTGCCCTTCAGCCTGGCGGAGAACCTGGTCCTGGGGCGGCACCATCGCAGCCCCTTCGTGCGGGGATCGGTGGTGGACTTCGCCAGGATGCGGGCCTACGCCCGCGAGAGCATCGAAAAATACGACATCCGCACCCCCAGCGAGCTCACTCCGGCCCACGCCCTGTCCGGTGGAAACCAGCAGAAGCTGATCGTGGCCCGGGAGATGCGCTTCGACCCCATCCTGCTGGTGGCCTCCCAGCCCACCCGCGGGGTGGACGTGGGCGCCACCGAGTTCATCTACCAGCAACTGGTGGAGGCGCGCTCGCGCGGCAAGGCGGTCCTCCTGGTTTCCGCGGACCTGGACGAGGTCCTTTCGCTTTCGGACCGCATCGGGGTTATCTTCAAGGGCCGGATCATCCGCGAGTTCCGCCAGGAGGAGGCCACCAAGGAGCAGGTCGGTCTGTGCATGACCGGGGAGAAGCGCAGTGCGTAAGACCAAGAGCAAATACCGCGTCTTAGAGACGCTGTCGCCCATCCTGGGGGTTCTGGCCTCCGTCCTGGTGCTGCTGGTGATCGCCATGATCATCGGGGAGATGCCCGGCAAGACCCTGAACGCCATCTACAAATTCACGCTGGCCAGCGCCTCGCGGCTGTCCACAATCTTCTCGGTGGCCATCCCCCTGTTCCTGGCCGGCCTGGCAGTGGCGGTGGCTTTCCAGGCCAACGTCTTCAACATCGGGGTGGAGGGCCAGTACTTCGTCGGCGGCCTGGTGGGCGCCATGGCGGGCATTTATCTGAGATTGCCGGTATACCTCCACCTGCCCGTGGTGGTCCTGGCTTCGATGGCGGGCGGCGCGCTGTGGGCGGCCATCCCGGCGCTGCTGAAGGTGCGCATGGGCATCCACGAGGTCATCACCACCATCATGTTCAACAACATCGCCGCGGCCCTGGTCAACTTCCTGGTCAACGGTCCGTTGTCGGGGCGCGGGGAGAAAAGCCTGGAGCCCCAGACCCTCAAGATCCAGTCCACGGCCCTGTTCGGCAAGCTCAACCACTGGTTCAACGCCATCGGCTTGAAGGTGCCGAAGCACGTCTACCTGGACTACAGCCTGATCGTGGCGATCGTGATGGGCTTCCTGGTCTGGTTCCTGCTGTACCGCCTGCGCCAGGGCTTCGAGATCCGCGCTGTGGGCACCTCCCTGGAGGTGTCCCAATACGCGGGCATCCGGGTCAAGCGGGTGCAGATGACCGCCTTCCTGGCCTCAGGCAGCCTGGCCGGCCTGATCGGGCTGCAGGAAATCTTCGCCATCCGCGGGGTCTACACCTTCGAAATCGCCGCCGGGCTGGGTTTCGACGGCATCGCCATCGCCCTGATCGGGGGCAACTCGCCCGTGGGGGTGATCTTCTCCTCGGTCCTGTTCGCCTTTTTCAAGCAGGCCGGCTACGGCCTGCAGCTGTACACGGCGGTGCCCAACGCCATCATCTACGTGATCAGCGGGCTGATGATCCTGTTCATCGTGGTGATCAACGAAGTGACCACCCGCTACATCCGGGCCCTGCGAAGAAAGGAGGCGGCCTGAAATGTTCTTCCCAACCCTCCTGGATTTCCTTTTCCGGGGCCTGGAGATGTCCGCCCCGATCGCCTTCTGCGCCCTGGGCGCCGTGTTCTGCGAGAAAAGCGGGGTGGTGAACATCGCCCTGGAGGGCTTCCTGAGCGTGACCGCCTTCACCGTGGTGTGGGGCTCGATCGCCTTCCAGTCCGTGTGGATGGGCCTGGCCTTCGCCGTGGCCTCGGGGGTGCTGATGAGCCTGATGCACGCCGTGGCCACCGTCACCTTCCGGGTCAACCAGATCGTCTCCGGGGTGGCCCTGAACACCCTGGCCGTCGGGGTGGGGCGTTTCCTGTCCCAAAAGGTGTTCGAGCAGGAAACCCAGTCGGCCGCCAACTCCTACATGTTCCCAACGGTGCTGCACATCAATTCCTTCACTTTCGTGCTGATCCCGGTGGTGGCCGCCTGCTGGTTCGTGCTCTACAAGACGGTGTTCGGCCTGCGCCTCCGCACCGTGGGCGAGAACCCCGAGGCGGCCGATACCCTGGGAATCAGCGTCAACTCCCTGCGCTACGTGGGGGTGATCATGTCCGGGGTGATGTGCGGCCTGGCGGCCATGGTGCTCTACCCCTCCAAATGGGTGAACGGCATGACCGGGGGCAGGGGTTACATCGCCCTGGCCGCGCTGATCTTCGGGCGCTGGCACCCGGTGTATGCGGTGCTGGCGGCGCTGCTGTTCGGCTACGCCGACACCTTCCGCATCATGTTCGAATCGAAGATCCCGATCCCCAGCCAGTTCGTGCAGATGCTGCCCTACGTGCTGGCCATCGTGGTTCTGGTGGCGGTCAGGGGGAAATCGCGGGCGCCGGCCGCGGACGGCATCCCGTACGAGAAGGGGGAATAGCTACTGCTATTGCAGCAGCGCTATTGCGCTACCGCAGTAGCTTCGCTGCTGCAGAGCTTGCGTAATTCCTGGCGGACCTGCTCCAGCACCTCGGTGTAGCGCTCCTCAAGCATCGCCAGGTTGTCGCGCAGCAGCTTCTGGAACTGGGGGTCCATGGCCGGGTCCAGGCGCACCCGCTGGCCCATCTGCCGGCCCATCTCCTCTTCCTTCTGGCGCAGGATCGGGGCGTACTTCTTCTCCACCGCCTCCACCAGGCGCCGGCGCTCGGTCAGGTAGTCCTCCAGGAACTGCTCCATCTGGGTCGAGAGGCGGGCCAGCTTCTTGGGGTCGGAGGCCAGGGCCTGGAACCCCTTGCCGGCCTTCTTGGCCCCCAGGAGGGCCATCTCATCGAACGGCAGGCGCACGTTGGCGGAGAGAGCCTGGAACACCCCTTCCCGCACCCAGCCGGCTTCCTTTCCCTGGTAGGCGGCAAGCTGTGCTTTCAGGTCCACCCCGTCCTCGGCCAGGAAGCGGGAGACCGCCTTCTTGCCTTCGGTGATGAAGCGGCTGGCCTCCAGGGCCTCTTTGTCCGCCTCCACCCCCTGGGTGCGCTCCAACGCGATCTCTATGGCCGACTTGATGATTCCCATGCTCCCTCCAAGATACGCACAGCTGGCTCCCGCGATCAAGCGATCGCCGGATGGCCGATCAGTTCCCGGTCGGTGACCAGGCCATCCAGGGGCTGGTCCAGCGGGCCGGCGGGCACTTCCTCCACCACCTGCTCGGCCAGGGTCAGGCCCACCACCAGGCACTCCTGGGGTCCTGAGCGGGCCCGGGCCAGGAAGCGGTCGTAGTACCCCTTGCCCCGGCCGATGCGCCGCAGGCTGCGGTCGAAGGCCAGGCCGGGGGCCAGGATCAGCAGAGGACCTTCTGCCAGTTCCCGCGGCTCCACCGGCAGCCACTGGGGATCCGGCTCCAGGATCCCGAACTGGTTGGGAACCAGCCCCCGCGTGCGCCCCTCGTAGCGGTAGAAGGTGATCTCCTCGCCCTCGATGCGAGGGATGGCCACCTGCCGGCCCTCCCGGTAGGCCCGGGTCACGATGAGCGTGGTGTCCACCTCCACGGACATGGCGATGTACACGAAAACCCAGCGGGCCCGGCGCCACCACTCGGTGGCGAAGAGGCGCTCCTGGACCAGGCGGCTGCGGGTGATGACCTCCGACTCCTCCCGGCCGTCCAGGAGGCAGCGGATGTCCTTGCGCAGCCGCATCTTGCGAGCGATCAGTTCCTGCATGCAGTGAATTCGGGCTGGGCGGAATCGAACCGCCGACCCCAAGACCCCCAGTCTTGTACGCTAACCATCTGCGCTACAGCCCGTCGGGGAACGAGGGCGAGTCTATCACGCGCTTTTTCCCCGTGTCAATGGAATCAACCTTTGCCCATCAGCGCCTTGATGACGAACAGCTCCAGGTCCTCGTAATTGCGCTGGGCGCGCAGCTCCTCCAGGCGGCGGCGGTCGATCTTCTTGACCACCTCCAGCAGCAGGAGGAAGATCTCCCGGCTGTGGGCCAGGTGCTGGGTGGCCACCTCATCAGTTTGCGTGCGCAGGGCCTTCACGTCCAGGCCTACGTACTCCCCGTTGGCGCCGAAGTCGTTGTCGTAGAGCACCATCACCTGGTCGAAGGCCCTCTTCAAGTTCATGGCCCCGAAGATGCGGTCCTCGTCGAACTTCAGCCCGTTCTGGTCGTTGAGGTGCACGCTCCACAGCTTCTTGTGGTACATGGCGAAGGCCATCTCGCTGGCCGGGTCCAGGCCGGCCAGCAGGGCGTGGGCGGTCTCGATCAGCACCCCGACCCTGCCGGGATCGGAGGCCAGGTAACAGATCGAAAGGAAGTGCCCCGTGGTGGGCAGGTAGGCGTGGTCCATCGGCTCGTTGGGCTTCATTTCCCCGAGGATGCGGATGCCCT
>MIBK01000077.1:22261-23032 GCA_001829505.1 Spirochaetes bacterium RBG_16_67_19
GCATGGCGTCAACGGCCTGCACGAAGCGCTCGGCGGCCAGGCGGTGGTCCTTGGACTCGTTGACGTAGAAGCCTTCCCGGGCCGGCCAGAGCACGATGTTGGGCGTGCCCAGGACCTTGGCGATGTCGATGGCCTTCTTGGAGCGCTCCAGGGCGTACTGCCGGGCCTTCGGGTCGTTGGCCGTGTAGCCCCCGTCCACCGTCATTGGGTGCTCCCACAGGCGCGGAGCCACGAACTCGGCGATCAGGCCCTCTCCTTCCAGCGCCTTCCGGGTCTCCTGGGCCTCCTTGATCATCTGGGCCTGCGGGACCTCCACGCTGGCCACCGCGTCGTCGTCGTGGAACTGCACCGCGTCGAAACCCATCTTCTTGTACAGTTTGAGCTTCTTGGCAAACTCCACCTTCTTGCGCACCGGCGGCCCGAACACATCGGCGCCGTCGTGGATGTTCCAGGGACCGAAGGAAAAGCGGAACTGAGCCTTGCCAGCCATCGAAAGCCTCCTGTAGAGCTATGTTGTTCGTTCCCTGAGAACGTATTGCCTCGGGCGCCTGTTTGTCAATCTTGGCCCGCGTGCTATTGTTTGTGGAGCATGCGCGAGCAGCAATTGCTGAGCCGCCTGGTCGGCGCCCTGGAGCGCTCCGGGGCGCCCTACCTGCTGACCGGCTCTTTCGCTTCCAGCCTGCAGGGCTACCCGCGCGCCGTGGAGAACCTGGACCTGGTGGCCCGCCTGGAGGCCTCCGGGCTGCGGGAGCTCAAGGAGAGCTTCCCGCC
>MIBK01000078.1:0-168 GCA_001829505.1 Spirochaetes bacterium RBG_16_67_19
GGCAGCCGTGGGCCGTGGTGCAGTCCAGGGGCAGGAGCACCGCCTGCTGCACGCCCGCCTCGTCCATCTCGGCCAGGAAGAGCGACAGGGGCTGGGCCGGGAAGTGCAGCTGGAAGACCTCGCGCACGGCGCGCTCCAGCTGGGGGTCCTCCTGGCGCAGCTCCCGGA
>MIBK01000078.1:380-1885 GCA_001829505.1 Spirochaetes bacterium RBG_16_67_19
AACACGTCGCCGGCCCCGACCGTGTCCACCACCTCGGCCGGCAGCGCCGGCTGGCGCACTTCCCGCCCGCCCGCGCGGGCGATGCTGCCCTCCCGCCCCAGCTTGACCACGACCGTCTCGGGGCCCAGGGCGCTCAGGGCGCGGGCGGCCTCCGCAGCCCCGGCGGCGCCGGTGATGGCCCGGGCCTCGTCCAGGTTGGGCAGGAAGATGGAGACCTGGGTCAGCAGTCCCTGCAGGGCCGCTATGGTCGGCGCCGTCCAGCCTTCGGGATCCCAGCCCGTGTCCAGCATGGTGGTCTTGCCGGAGCGGCGGGCGCGGGCCAGCAGCGGCGCGGTGCGCGCCAGGGACAGGCCCGGCCAGCTGAACACGCCCAGCAGGCCGACCAGCCCGGCGCTCTCCACCAGGTCCCAGTGCCGGGCGATCACCGTCTCCTCCGCGTGGGCCAGGCAGGCGAAGTCCGAAAGGAAGGCCCGCTCCCCGTCGGGCCGCACCACGGCCACGGTCAGCGCGGTCCGGCCGCCCGGGACGATCTCCAGCCCGGAGGCGTCCACCCCGGCGGCCTCCAGGTCGGCCCGGATCTGCTCCCCCCAGGAGTCCTCGCCGACGCAGCCGATCACGGCCACCGGCTCCCCCAGGGCGGCCAGCGCGAAGGCCGTGTAGGTGGTCTGTCCCGAGGAGACCAGCACGTGGTCGTCGCCGGCCACCTCCTGGCCCCACTCCGGCAGGCGGGACACGCCGCGCAGGATGAGGTCCACGCAGAAGTTGCCGATCAGGCACACGCCGCCGGCGGGCATGGCGTAAAGCTTATAGGGGCCCGCCGCAGCGGTCAAGGAGAGGAAGCCTGGCTTGACACCGCCCCGGGAAACCTTTCCAATCGTGGCAGGGAGGCCAGGCGAGGTGAAAGCTGCGGTGCTGCATGGGGTGGGGCGGGTGCGCGTCGAGTCGGTGGCCGATCCGCGCCCCGGTCCCGAAGAGGCGCTGCTCCGCATCCGGGCCTGCGGAGTATGCGGCACGGACAACTCCCTGTACAAGGGCGACTACCCCGGGGCCTACCCGGTGGTGATCGGGCACGAGCTGGCCGGAGAGGTCCTGGAGGTCGGCCCCGCGGTGAAGGGCCTGTCTGTCGGCCAGCGGGTCACCGTGGATCCCAACAAGGTCTGCCACGCCTGCCCCTACTGCCGCGCGGGCCTGGAGCACCTGTGCGAGAACGTCAGCTCCATGGGCGTGCATCGCGACGGGGCGGACGCCGAGTACTGCGTCATGCCCGCGGCCAACGTGTACCCTCTGCCGGACTCCTTGAGCTTCGAGGAGGCGGCCTTCAGCGAGCCGCTGGCCTGCGCCGTGCACGGGGTGGACCTGGCCGGGGTCCGGCTGGGGGACACGGTGCTGATCGTGGGGGGCGGGCCCATGGGCAACCTCATCACCCAGTGCGCCCTGCGCGCCGGCGCCGCGACGGTCGTGGTGAGCGAGCCCATCGCCGGGCGCCGCGAGCTGGCGGGCGCGCA
>MIBK01000078.1:1978-2158 GCA_001829505.1 Spirochaetes bacterium RBG_16_67_19
GGACGTGGTGTTCGAGGCGTCCGGAAACCCGGCCGCCCAGGCCGCCTGCCTGGCCCTGGCCCGCAAGGGCGGCACGGTCATGTTCTTCGGGGTCAGCCCCCAGGACCGGATGATCCAGGTCAACCCCTTCCTGATCAATGAGAACGAGCTGCGCATCCTGGGCTCCTACAACAACCCGTT
>MIBK01000078.1:2345-2678 GCA_001829505.1 Spirochaetes bacterium RBG_16_67_19
GGCCGGGTTCATCCCGGCCCCGCTGCTGCCCCTGACCGACTCGGGCGGGGTGGATTTCCGGCTGCTGGAAAAGCAGGTGGACTACCTGGTGAAAGAGGGCGCCGACGGGCTGTTCCTCAGCGGCACCACCGGAGAGGGGGCCTGGATTTCCACCGGGTGGAAGGCGGACGTGCTGCGCGCGGCCAAGGAAGTGGTGGCCGGCCGCTGCTTCCTGGCCGCCGCCTGCCTGCAGCCGGCCACGCCGCAGGTCCTGGAAGAGATGGAGGCCATGCTCAAGCTGGAGCCGGACTTCGTGGTGGCCGTGGCCCCCTACTACTACGCGGTGAGCCAGGC
>MIBK01000078.1:2696-3024 GCA_001829505.1 Spirochaetes bacterium RBG_16_67_19
CCGGGAGCTGGCCCGGGCCTCCAGCGTTCCCCTGATCCTGTACAACATCCCGCAATGCACCCACAACCCCATCGCCCTGGAAACCGTGCTGGAGCTGGCCCGGGAGCCCAACATCGCGGGCCTGAAGGACAGCTCGGGGGACTTCGCCTCCTTCTGCCGGGGATTGGCCGCCGGCGCTCCGGACGGCTTTGCCTGGATCATGGGCGAGGACTACCTGGACGGCCCGGCCATGCTCACCGGCGCGGACGGCATCGTCAGCGGTTTGAGCAACGTCTGGGCCGGTTTCCACTCCGCCCTGATCCGCGCGGCGCGCGCCGGGGACCGCGCA
>MIBK01000078.1:3054-5224 GCA_001829505.1 Spirochaetes bacterium RBG_16_67_19
CAGCTCTACGGCATCCACCGGGTCACCGGCGGCAAGGTCATCCCGGTGCTGAAGGCGGGGGCGGAGCTGTTCGGCCGCTGCACGCGCCGCATGCGCCTGCCCTCCCTGGACCTGAGCGACGGGGAGGCCGCCGCGGTGCGCGGAGTTCTGGAGGGCCTGGGCCTGCTGTGATGAGGCCGGGGATGCGGCAGGACATCCTGGCGGCGCTGCGCCGGCAGTCACCAAGGCGCCTTCCCTGGACCATCCACCACGAGCTGCTGCCTCGGGGCACCCTGGAGCGCCGGCTGCGCGGCCAGGGGCTGGCCATCGTGGACAAGAGCGTTCACCCCTACAGGCAGGGCAGCGGCCAGGTTTCCGTCGAAGAACGCCGGGGGTGGGAAGGGGACCACCGGCTGATCCTGCGCACCTGGCACACCCCGTTGGGCGACCTGGCCAGCCGGCTGCGGGAAGGCCCGGACGGCAGCCTGTGGACCGAGCGCTACCCGCTGGCCGGCGCCGCGGACTTCCGCCTGTTGGAATATATCGCCGAGGACGCCGAGTACCGGCCCAATGACGAGGCCGTGGCCGCGGCCCAGCTGGCCCTGGGCGAGGACGGCCTGGTCCTCTGCCGTCTGATGCGTTCCCCCCTGCAGCGCCTCCTGACCGAATGGCTGGGCCTGGAAGGCTTCAGCTACGCGCTGGCGGACGCCCCGCGGGAGCTGGACCGCCTGCTCGGCCGCCTGGCGGCTTGCGACCAGCCGGCCCTGCGCATCGCCGCTGCCTCCCCGGCCGAGGCGGTCTGGAGCGCCGAGAACCTGACCGGGGACGTGGTCGGCCCGGAGCTGTTCGGCAGGTACCTCGCCCCGTACTACGCCGAGGCCGCCGGGCGTTTTCGCGCCGCGGGAAAGCTCTACGGCGCGCACTTTGACGGACGCCTGGCCTGTCTGAAGCAGGCCATCGGGGCCGCCGCCCTGGATTTCGTCGAAGGCTTCACTCCCCCGCCCCTGGGCGACCTGGACATAGAAAAGGCGCGGGCGGCCTGGCCGGACAAGGCCATCTGGCTGAACATCCCCGGGAACCTGTTCCTGGCCGACGGCCGAGAGGTCGTGCGCCGCGTGCGGGAGCTCCTGCGGCAGGGGAAGGCCGCGGGCGCCTGCCTCCTGACCCTGACCGAGGAGTTCCCCGAGCCGGCGCGGAACCTGCCCCTGGTCGCCGAAGCCGTCGAGGCCGAAGCGGCCCTAGGGGCCGAAGCGGCTGAGGGGGCCGAGAGCAGGGCCGGGGGGGCCTGAAAAAACTTGACAACTCGCGGCGGCCGGGGCATTGTCTGTATATCCGAACGGGATTTGGGTATCTGAACAAGGCATGAACCAAGTGCGATCGGTTCTCCGCGCCATCCGGATCCTGGAAGCCTTCCGGGACCGCTCCTCCCTCACCGTCACCGAGCTCGCCCGCGCCCTGAAGCTTCCCAAGTCAAGCGTCTACGAGCTGGTTTCCACCCTGGCCGCCGAAGGCCTGTTGACCAAGGAGGAGGCCACCAGCCGCTACCGCCTGGGGCTGCGCCTGGCGGAGCTGGCCCGCACGGCCGATCGGGACCTGGAAGTGCGGCAGGTGGCCCACTCCCTGGTCGAAAGGCTGCGCGATGAGCTGAACGAGACCGTGCAGCTCACGATCCTGGACGGGGAGGAGATCCTGTACGTGGACGGCTGCGAATCCAAGCGCCAGCTGCGCACCTTCTTCCAGTTCGGGGACCGGGCCCCGCTGCACTGCACCGCGCTGGGCAAGGCCATCCTGGCCAACCTGCCGGCCGACGAGATCGACCACCGCCTGCGGCGCCGGACCCTGAAGGCCTACACCTCCGAAACCCTGACCGACCCCCGGGAGCTACGGCGGGATCTGGCCCGCACGGCCGCCCGGGGCTACAGCGTCGACGACATGGAGCACGAGGAGGGGGTGCGCTGCGTGGGCGCGCCCATCCGCGACCGCGAGGGCCGGACCATCGCCTCGATCAGCGCCTCCGGCCCGGCGCAACGCCTGGCCCCGGGGCGCGATCGGGAGATCGCCCGCCGGGTCATGGCGGCCGCGGAGGAGATATCCAGAAGGCTGGGCTACAGGCCCGGGAAAGGAGGCACGCGGAAGGGTTCCTGAAGGGGTATTCCGGTTTCCCGGCGGTTGTTGACCGCCGCCTATATCC
>MIBK01000079.1:0-705 GCA_001829505.1 Spirochaetes bacterium RBG_16_67_19
AGAAGCTGATCCGCGGGGGCAGGCCGGGCATCTTGGGCAGTGGGATGGCGATCTCGGTCTTGACCAGGGTGTCCAGGTAATCCTTCTGCGCGTAGTCTTTGACGGCCTTCATCACGTCCTCGTAGCGCAGGGTGGCGAACAGGCGGGAGGTCTTCGTCCCCATGGCCTTCACCGAGAAGCCCTTTTCGGTTTGGACCTGGGCCACCTGCGTGCCTTCCACCAGAAAGGTCAGCCGCAGGGCCTCCAGGGAGAGGCTTACCGGATAGGGGTTCTTGACCGCCACGTCGAACAGGAAGGTCACCTCCCGCAGGCTGATCCGCTCGATGTCGAAGCGGGTCACCTTGGCGGTCGGCTTCGGCACCTGGCTGAAGGCGAGCGCGGGAAACAGAAGGGCCAGACAGGCAATTCGCAGCGCGCGCACGGTATCCCCCTTACCCGCGGATGGAGAGCAACGGCGCCTGGGCCTCCACGGACTGCCCGGCGCTCACCTTGACCTCGGCCACCACGCCCGCGGCGGGGGCGGAGACCTCCACGTCCATCTTCATGGCTTCCATCACCAGCACCACCTCGCCTTTGGCCACGCGACTGCCGGCGGCCACCTTGACCTCCTTGACCAGGCCGGTCATGGGGGCGCGCAGCAGGCCGGCGCCGCCGGGCTGGGCGCTGCCGGGCTGGGCCGCGACGGCCCGTGGAGCCGGGACCGGG
>MIBK01000079.1:785-972 GCA_001829505.1 Spirochaetes bacterium RBG_16_67_19
GCGCTGGAGCGGGCTCCAGCAGGTTCACCGTGTAGCTCTCCCTTTCCCAGGTCACGGTGAGCCGGTCGCCGTCGCGTTCGATCTCCACTTCGTAGATCTGCCCGTCGAGTTGGAAGCGGATCGTCCGTTTCACTTGGTAACCCCCACTCTTCTCCATCCTGCCTCCAGCCAGGGGTCTCGCCCCCCG
>MIBK01000079.1:1013-1131 GCA_001829505.1 Spirochaetes bacterium RBG_16_67_19
GCCGGCCTCGTCCGCGCCCCAGGCGGCGACCGCCGCGAGCGCCCACCGCGGCAGCCGGGCCTCCCCCGCCGGGGCGGCCGCGGAGCCTGGCGCCGCCCTGCGGGCCCGCGCGCGCGCG
>MIBK01000079.1:1215-9925 GCA_001829505.1 Spirochaetes bacterium RBG_16_67_19
GCCCGGGGTGGTTCCGAAGAAGTCGATCATCATAGGGGGATGTTCCCGTGCTTCTTGGCCGGGCGGTCCTCGCGCTTGCGCAGGTTCATCTCCAGGGAGCGGATCAGCTCGATGCGGGCGAAGCGCGGCTCGATCACGTCGTCCACGTAGCCGTAGCCGGCGGCCACGAAGGGGTTCATGAAGCTCTCCGAGAACTGCTGGATTTTTTCCGCCCGCAGGCCTTGAGGATCGGCGGCCGCGGCGATGTCCTTGCGGAAGATGACGTTGGCCGCCCCCTCGGCGCCCATGACCGCGATCTCCGCGGTGGGCAGGGCCAGCACCCGGTCGTAGCCCAGGGCCTTGGAGGACATGGCGATGAAGGCCCCGCCGTAGGCCTTCCTTATAATCAGGGCAATTTTGGGCACGGTGGCTTCGGCAATCGCGTACAGCACCTTGGCTCCGTGGCGGATGATCCCGCCGTGCTCCTGGGCCACCCCCGGCAGGAAGCCTGGCACGTCCACCAGGCTGAGAATGGGCACGTTGAAGCAGTCGCAGAAGCGCAGGAAGCGGGCGGCCTTGTCCGAGGAGTTGATGTCCAGCGCCGCGGCGAAGGACTTGGGCTGGTTGGCGAACAGCCCGACGGTGCGCCCGGCCAGGCGCGCGAAGCCCACCACCACGTTCGGGGCCCAGCCCGCCTGGACCTCCAGGAAGGAATCCCGGTCGCAGAGCGCGGTGATGAAGTCCCGCACGTCGTAGGGCTTTTTGGGGTCCTCCGGGAGAAGCTCTTCCAGCTCCGGGGTCTCCCGGTCCGCAGGATCGGCGCCGGCGGCCAGGGGCGGCTGCTCCAGGTTGTTGGAGGGCAGGTAGGACAGCAGGCGGCGCAGGAAGCTCAAGGCTTCGGCCTCCCCGCCGAAGCGGAAATGGGCGTTGCCGCTGCGCTCGCAGTGGGCCTGCGCGCCGCCCAGGTCCTCGTGGCTGATCTGCTCCCCGGTCACGGCCCGGATCACGTCCGGACCGGTGATGTACATGTTGCTCACCCCGTCCACCATCAGGATGAAGTCGGTGATCGCGGGGGAATACACCGCCCCGCCGGCGCAGGGCCCCAGGATGACGGAGAACTGGGGGATGACCCCCGAGCTCAGGGTGTTGGCCCGGAAGATCTTGGCATAGCCGTTGAGGGAAAGGGTGCCCTCCTGGATGCGCGCCCCGCCGGAGTCGTTGATCTGGATGAAGGGGGCGCCGTTTTTCAAGGCCAGGGACTGCACCTCGGCGATCCGCTCCGCGTGCATTTCCCCCAGGGAGCCGCCCAGCACGGTGAAGTCCTGGGAGAACAGGAATACCTGCCGCCCGCCGACCTTGCCCGTGCCGGTGACCACCCCGTCGCCGGGGAACCTCTTCTGGTCCAGCCCGAAATCCGTGGCCCTGCCGGCGATGTACGGCTGCTGCTCGATGAACGAACCGGGGTCCACCAGCAGCTCGATGCGGGCCCGCGCGGTGAGCTTGCCCTTGGCGCCCTGGGCTTTGGCCTTTTCCGGTCCGCCGGCCATCTCGGCCCTGCGCTCCCGGTACCGCTTCAGCGCTTCCTGATTGGTCACGCCTCGATTGTACGCACATTCCCGGAGCGTGTCAAAAGCCGGGCCTATTAAGGCCCCAAAGTCGGGCCTTGCATCGGATCGCCAGGTGTGCTATTATTTTCAACTGTTATTTAAAATATCAAATGAGAGTTTAATTGCCGGGTTGTTTCGCCGGCTTGACCTTTCCGGTCAGAACGGCACAATAGGGAACGCGGAACCTGTAGGAGGTAGCATGAAGACCGCAGAGTTGCAGAAACTGGACCGCTCGCACGTCATCTACAGCTGGAAGCCCCAGGGCGGGTGGAACCCATTGATGATCGACCGCGCCGAAGGGATCTACATGTACGACACGGACGGCCGCAAGATCATCGACGGCTGTTCGGGACTGCTGAACATCAACATCGGCCACTCCAACCGCCACGTGCTGGAGGCCATGAAGGCCCAGATGGAGAAGCTCTGCTTCGTCTCCCCGGGCTTCGGCACCGAGCCCAAGGCCCGCCTGGCCGCCATGGTGGCCGAGCTCACCCCCGGCGACCTGGACTACGTGTTCTTCACCAACGGCGGGGCGGAGGCCAACGAGAACGCCATCAAGGCCGCCCGCTGGTTCACCGGCCGGCACAAGATCTACGCTTCCTGGAAAAGCTACCACGGGGCCACCGCGGGGGCCATCACCCTGACCGGCGACCCGCGCCGCTGGCCCGCCGAGCCGGGCATCCCGGGCGTGGTGCACTTCTTCGGCCCCTACCCCTACCGCGACCCGTTCGGCTCCAGGGACGAGGAGGAGTGCGGGCAGAAGACCCTGGCCGTGCTCAAGGAACAGCTGATGTACGACAACCCCAAGAGCGTGGCCGCCATCATCATGGAGCCGGTCGTGGGGACCAACGGCATCGTCATCCCGCCGAAGAGCTACATGAAGGGCCTGCGCCAGCTCTGCGACGAGAACGGCATCCTGCTGATCATCGACGAGGTGATGGCCGGCTGGGGCCGGGCCGGCAAGTGGTTCTGCGTCGAGCACTTCGACATCCAGCCCGACATCCTGACCACGGCCAAGGGCATCACCTCCGGCTACGTGCAGCTGGGGGCCACCATCTGGACCAAGAAGATCTGGGACTTCTTCCAGGAGCGCAAGTTCTCGAGCGGCCTGACCTACTGCGGCCACGCCCTGGCCTGCGCCTGCGGCATCGCCAACATCGAGGTCTACAAGAAGGACAACCTGATCCAGAAGGCCGCCGAGGACGGGGAGTACCTCAAGAGGAAGCTCAAGGAGCTGGAGAAGAAGCACCCCTCGGTCGGGGACACCCGGTGCATCGGGCTGTGGGCCTGCATCGAGCTGGTGGCGGACAAAAAGACCAAGACCCCCCTGGCTGGGTACAACGACTCGATCCGCAGCGTCTCGGGGCAGCTCTCCAAGATCTTCATGGAGAACAACCTGTACCTGTACAGCAACTGGGACTACATCTTCATCTCTCCGCCGCTGATCATAACCCGGCAGCAGATCGACGAGATGATCGAGATCATCGAAAAAGGCCTGGCCTACACCGACACATTGGTTAAAAAGAGCTAAAGGAGAAAGGGAACATGGCAGAGACACAAGACCCCGCCCAGGTCCAGCAGTACATCACCGGACTGGTCGAGCGGGCCCGCAAGGCGCAAGCCAAGATCGAGCTGGCCACCCAGGAGCAGGTGGACGAGATGTGCACCCGCGTGGCCTGGGCGGGCGTGCGCCCGGATTTCGCCAAGGAGTACACGGAGTTCTGCAGCCAGGAGACGGGCCTGGGCGTTCCCGCTCACAAGTTCGCCAAGCAAATGACCAAAATCAAGGGCGCCCTGCGCGACATGAAGGGCAGGAAGTCCGTGGGCGTGGTGGAGGACGACAAGGAGAAGGGGATCATCAAGATCGCCAAGCCGGTCGGGGTGATCGGCGCGCTAACGCCGGTGACCAACGCCGAGGCCACCCCCTTCGTCAAGGCAATTTCCGCGATCAAGACGCGCAATGCCATCATCCTGGCCCCGCATCCCAAGGCCCAGAAGACCAATGACCGCGCCGTGGCCCAGATCCGCGGGGTGCTGAAAAAGCACGGCTGGCCGGAGGACCTGGTAATCGGCATCGAGGGCATCACCCTGGACAAGTCCAAGGAGCTGATCAAGCAGGTGGACCTGATCCTGGCCACCGGCGGCGGCCCCATGGTCAAGGCCGCCTACTCCAGCGGACGGCCCGCCCACGGGGTGGGCGCGGGCAACGCCATGATCATCGTGGACGAGACCGCGGACCTCAAAGACGCGGCCGACAAGATCATGCGCTCCAAGACCTTCGATCACGCCACCAGCTGCTCCACGGAGAACTCCCTGGCCATTCAAGAAGGGATCTACGACCGGATGATCAAGGAGCTGGAGGCGGTGGGCGGCTACCTGTGCAACGCCGAGGAGAAGGCCAAACTGCAGAAGGGCATGTGGGACGAGAAGGGCGCCCTGAACCGCGAGATCGTGGCCCAGAGCGCCGAGAAAATCGCCAAGGTGGCGGGCCTCAACCTTCCCAAGGGCAAGAGCTTCATCATGGTCGAGGAGACCGGCATCGGCAAGGGCTTCCCCTTCAGCGCCGAGAAGCTGTCGGTGACCATGACCCTGTACAAGTACAAGGAGTTCGCTGACGCCATCGAGCTGGTGAATCGCATCACCACCCACTCCGGCCCGGGCCACTCCTGCGGCATCCACACCGCCAACGAGCTGCGGGTCAAGGAGCTGTCCCACAAGGTGAAAGTGTCCCGCATCATGGTCCGCCAGCCGCAGTGCCTGGCCAACAGCGGGGCCTGGACCAACGGCATGCCCATGTCCATGACCCTGGGCTGCGGCACCTGGGGAGGCAACTCCACCTCCTCCAACGTGACCTGGGAGCACCTGTTGAACTACACCTGGGTATCCTACCCCATCCCCAGCACCCAACCGTCGGACATCGAGCTGTTCGGCAGCGTCATGTACGAGGATTGATACCGGCGATCCCGGGCGAATCCCTTCGGAGGCGGCCACAAGCCGCCTCCTTTTTCTATCTCCCCAGCCTTCAGCTTCTCGGCAGCACTACCTGGCCCACCACCTCGCGCGGTATGCGGGCCAGGTGCGGGTCGCGATGCACCAGCACCGCATTGAAGGCCCGCGCGGTGCCCGCGATCAGTGCATCCACCAGAGGAATCCGCTCGGGGCAGGCTTCCTTGACCTGCCAGGCCAGTTCGGCCACCGCGCGGTCTACAGGAAGGCAGACCGTCAGCTCGTCGAGGTAGCCTTCCACGGCCTGTTGCGCCTCCGCATCGATGGCCAGCTCCTCTTTGAGCCGGGCTTTCAACTCTGCAACGGTCACCGCGCAAATCCCCGGCTTTTCCAAGCCGGAATCCCATAGGCTTTGCACGACATCTGCTCCGGGCTCGTCGAAGAAGTGGGCCAGGAGCGCCGAGGTGTCCAACAAATGGGTAATGGTCACCCCTTGCCTCCTGCGTTCTCCTCCTCGGTTCGCTGCTCGACAAGGCGATCCACAGCGCTCCCGGATTGCTTGCGCGACCTGTTTCCGCGCCCGCGCAGGTACGCGGCCAGCGAGGCAGGATCCGGCAGTACCCTTACCTCCAGAATATGAACGCGGTCGGTCGCGCGCCATTCGAGCCTCGTCCCTGGACGCATGCCTTCTTTCCGGGCGATCTCGGCAGGAACCGTGACCTGGTTCTTTCCTGTGAGCCTCGTAATCATGGCTAAATGATAGTCAAGGAGAGCTGACTAGTCAAGGAGCACGCCTATGCCGTCGTCGTGCAGACAGTCAGGCCGCCTCTTTTTCAGGCCGTCCGCGCTTTAAGCGCGGACACGGCGCACAACAGCCGGTAGTCCCGATCCCGGTGCAGCACTTCCAGGTCGTGGCGCAGCGCGGGGCCGATCTTCGGCGAACACCGCGATCCAGATCGAGGTGTCGACCAGGATCACCGCCGGCCCTGTTTGCTGCGCGTTCGCGGCGGCCGGTGGACAGGGGGCCACTGATACATTACTATAGGATTCATGTATAATCGCGCGGGAATCGCCGCGGCGGCGCTCCTGCTTTCGATTCTGGCAGGGTGCGCGCGGGCTTCGGTTCGGTCTGACGCCGCGATCGCGGAGGAGGGGCGGGGGGTCATGCCCAGCGAGCTGGATGCCCAACGGGCGACCTTCGCCTTGGGGTGATTCTGGGGACCCGACGCCCGGTTCGGGCGTCTTCCCGGAGTTCTGCGCACTCGAGTGGGCTACGCGGGGGGCAACTCCCCCAACCCCACCTACCAGAGCATCGGCGACCACTCGGAAAGCATCGAGATCACCTTCGATCCGTCGCTTCTGAGCTTCCAGCGGCTGCTGGACCTGTTCTGGGAAGGCCACGACCCTGCCGGCTCCGCCTGGTCGCGGCAGTACGCCTCGATCCTCTTCTACCACGACGAGGAGCAACGCCGTCTGGCCGAGCAGTCCAAGGCCGAGCAGGAGCGCCGGCGGGGCGGTCCCCTGCAAACGGAGATCCTGCCGGCGGGGATCTTCACCCAGGCGGAAGACTACCACCAGAAGTACTACCTGCAGAGCGCGGTCCTGCTGATGCAGGCCGTGCGCCTGCTGCTGCCCGCCCCGCAGGACCTGGTGGCCTCCACGCTGGCGGCCCGTCTGAACGCACTGGTCGCCGGCAACCTGACCCGCCGGGAACTGGAGCAGGACCTTCCGGTCCTGGGGCTGGACGCCGGGCAGCAGCAGACTCTTCTGGACGCCCTGCCTGAAAGCCGATAACGCAGCCTACGGCTCCCTGTGGTAGACGGGGTGAGGGATCAGGCTCCAATCCTCTTCGTCCGGAATGCGGGATTCCGCCTGCACCGACTCGATCGTGGTGCCGGAAGCGTTAACCTTCACCAGAGAGTAGCCCTTGCTGCCGCAGGTCCCGTCGTTCTTGTCAGGGTACCCGTAATACCAACCCATCCAGCTGATGGTGTACCAATAATTGCCTTCTCCATCCCTCCATTGCTTTTCAATTATCAGCTTGCTTTCCGTGTGCGGCTCTTTGTCCGTTATCATCAGGTAATCCCACTCTCTGCCATCGGGGAAGATGACGCATTTCTGGGGGCCGCCCTTGCCCGTTCCGAAATCTTCGTTGATCCAGGTGCCGTACAGCGGCTCCTGTGCCGGCCGGGCCTGCGCCGAGAGGGCCAGGATCGGCACCACGCAGGCCAGGCAGATGGCCAGTACTTTCACCACGCCCCGGGTCCCGAACGGGCGCCGGCCCGGCTTCAGGCTGAGGACTCTCTTGACCCGCTCATTCAACATGTTCTTCCTCCCTACCGCGCTGGATATGGATGGAAGCAGGATCCGCCCCTCACAGCAGCGAGCCAGTTCCACGATGTCCTGGGCATAATCCGGCCCCGGAAATCCCTTATTGATGACCTGCTGGTCACAGCAGGTTTCCGCCTCGCGCAGCATGGCCGCGTAAGCCAGCCACAACGGCGGCAGGAACCAGAACAGGACGCAGATAATGTAACTCCCGGTCTGCACGATCAGGTCGCGGCGCCGAATATGGGCCAACTCGTGGGTGAGCGCCGAATGCAGCCGGCCCGCCGGCCACTTCGTTGCTTCTTGCGGAAGGAGGATCCGCGGATGGATAATGCCGAAGGCGAAGGGGATACGGCACTCGGGGCTGAGCAGAACGGGGATGCGCCCGCGCACTGCCATCTCCCCTGCCAATCCGTCAACCGCCGCCTGCAGGCGATCATTGCGGCCGGCCTGCGCCGCCTGCCCGAGGAGCTCACCCTTCCCGATGGCCAGGCGCGCTGCCAGGACGAGAATCCCGGCGAGCCATACGACCACCAGTGACAGGGCAATCGCGCCGAAGGGTGAGAGCGCCGTCAGCGTACTCTGGCGTGTCGCCGCCGGAGGTCCTGCTCGCTCGACCAGTCTGGCGTACTCCCCCACACAAAGCACCGGGGCCGCCGCCACCCGCAAAGGGGCGGAAGGCTCGAGGGCGATTCCCGCCGCGATGCGAATCGTCGGCAGCAGCAGCCAGGCCAAAGGGATCAGCAGGAAGCTCCCGATCACCCCCAGCCAGATCAGGTGCCGGGTCTCGCCAGCCAACCGCTTGGCGAGCCCCGTCACAGCCAACGCCACCAGGAAAACCGCCGCCCCTCGCACCAGCGTCACTGCCAACACCGCGCCCAACAGGTGCAGCCAGCGTTCGACAATCACAGCCTGCCTCCCCTCTCGGTTTCTCGAATCAGGGTCATCAATCTACGATAGTTGGCGTCCGTCAGCTTTTTCCGGTCCGCCTGCAGCATGGCGGTAAGCGCCGCCTCGATCGAGTTTTCAAAGTAAATGGACAGCAGATGTTTGGCGGCGGAAACGCCGGCTCTGCGCTGCGAAATGGTCGGAGCATACAGGTAGCGGCGGCCTTCGCGGCGATGGCTCAGCAACCCCTTGCCCACCAGAACCTGCAGGGTAGCTCGCACCGCGGAGTAGCTTGGCGGCTCCGGCATGGTCCCCCGCACCTCGGCGGCCGTGGCCTTCTTCCTGCTGAAGACAGCCTCCATGACCTGGCGTTCCCGCTTGCTCAAACCGCTCTTGAGGCGCTCGCTCACAGAAACCTCTTATATGCAGTTATTTTAGCACATGGGAAGCCTGCCTGTCAAGACAAAATGCTGCTTTTCCAGCACTATCGCTCAGGGCTTGCGGCCGGCGGCGGCCGGCGGCTATAAAGGTGGGAGGGGGAGCCATGTTGAGCGAGGAGGGCTGCCGAGGGCGGAAGTCACGGCTGTGGGAGGCGCTGCCGCGGGAGGTCCAGTGGGTGCTGCTCGCCGACCCGCGGCACGTGAACTACCTGTCCGGGTTCTGGGTGAACCCGGTCAGCTTTTCCTCCGGAGAGCGGGGCTTCCTGTGCCTGGAGCGGGACGGGGAGGCGGTCCTGCTGTGTGACAACTTCACTCTGAAATCCGCAATTGGCGGAGCCTTCGTCGATCGCACGATTGTGGAGCCCTGGTACGACCACCACCACGGAGTGCCCAACCGGGACCAGGTCCTGTTCAGGGCGCTGGAGCGGATCCGGGACCGCCTGCGGCCGGCTTCCGGCTTGCTGGAAGCCGAATGGCTGCCGCTCGGGGCCCTGGAGGCGCTCGGGTGGCCTGCGGAAGCCA
>MIBK01000079.1:9940-10263 GCA_001829505.1 Spirochaetes bacterium RBG_16_67_19
CCGTCCCTGGGCTCCCTGCTGCGGAGCCTTCGCCGGAGGAAGGATCCGGACGAGCTGGAGCTCCTGCGGCGCTCCATGCGGGCGGGCGAGGCCGGCCACCGGCGGGCTCGCGAGCTCGTGCGCCCCGGAATCGGCGAGCTGGAGCTGTACCGGGAAATCCAGTCTGCCGCGCTCGAGGAGCTGGGAAGCCCGGCCCTGGTATATGGGGACTTCCGGGCCACCCACCCCGCCCTGCCCAAAGCCGGCGGGCCGCCGACCGATTACCGGCTGCGCGAGGGTGACTCCTTCCTCTGCGATTTCTCCGTGGTTGTGGCGGGCTACCG
>MIBK01000079.1:10507-10631 GCA_001829505.1 Spirochaetes bacterium RBG_16_67_19
CCGGAAAGCGAGGAGACCCTCGGCTCCGGGGATGTGGTGACCCTGGAGCCGGGGATATACGTCGAGGGCATCGGGGGCGTAAGGATCGAGCACAACTACCTGGTTACCCCCACCTGATACGAGC
>MIBK01000079.1:10814-12414 GCA_001829505.1 Spirochaetes bacterium RBG_16_67_19
CGCGGACATGCTCTCCTACTACGCCCAGAGGCTGGGCACGGTGGAGATCAACAATACCTTCTATCGCCTGCCCACCGCCAAGCTGCTGGAAGGCTGGGCCTCCCAGGTGCCCGCGGAGTTCCGTTTCGTGCTGAAGGTTTCCCAGAAGATCACCCACTTCAAGCGCCTGAAGGGGGTCGAGGAGGAGACGCGGTACCTGCTCCAGGCCCTGCCCGCCCTGGGCGGGAAGCTCGGGGCTCTGCTCGTCCAGCTGCCCCCGAACCTCCCCCGCGACGACCAGCGCCTGGCCGCTTTCCTGGACCTGCTGCCGGCCGGGCTGCGGGCCGCCCTGGAGGTCCGCAACCCCTCCTGGCGGGATCCCGCCGTTTACGCGCTGCTGGAAAAGCACGGCGTGGCCCTGGTGGCCAGCCAGACCGACGAAGAGCCGGATCCGGAAATCCTGCCGACCGCACCCTGGGGGTACTTGCGCCTGCGAAAAAGCTCTTACGAACCCAAGGAGCTGGCCGCCTGGTCCAGAAAAATCGCCAAAACCGGCTGGCAGGAGGCCTTCGTATTCTTCAAGCACGAGCAGATCGCCCCCGACCTGGCGGAGAAGATGTCCGCGGCGGCCTCAGGCCGCAATTGAAGCGCCGACGGCCGGAACGCCGGGAATCCCTGGCTTAGGCTCCGAAGAGCCGTTCCATGTCCGGAGAGAAAGGCTCCACACCGCCGGCGGTCACCCAGTAGCCTGTTTCTGCGCGAATCCCCGGCACCTCCGGATGCCCGAACATGGCGATGTCAATGCACAGCACCTGGTTTTCCTGGACAACGTCGTCACTCGAGGGACCGAAAAACGGCTTTTCAAACTCGCTTAAGCCGCTGCTGTGCACAAAGGGCATGGGGGTGTAGTTCGCATAACCGCGCTCGCGCAGGAACTCCCGGGGCACCCGGTCGATCTGCCTGCCGGTAAGTCCCGGACGGAGGGCCTCACGGGTCAACAGCAGCGCCTGGTACACATCCTGGATCACCTGCTTCTGCGTCTTGTCAGGTTTATCGCCGACTACTACGGGCGCGCAGGCTGTGGCGTTGTAGCCGTTATAGCGCGGCGCCACTCCAGCCACTACCATTTCGCCCCTGCGGAAAGCCCTCTCCGTGGCCGGAGGCACGATGCCGATGGCCCTTTCGCCGGAGCCGATGATCGTCCGGTAGCCGAACCCGTCGGCCCCTGCCTTGCGCGCGGCGTATTCGGCTTCGGCAGCCGCTTCATACTCCCGCTTGCCATCCCGAACGCTTCCGGCCAGGCTCTGGAAGCTCTGGAAGGCGAGGGTGTAGGCCTTCTGCACCATCTCCCGTTCCCACGGGGATTTCACATAGCGCAGAGTTTCGAACTTGTGGGTCAAATCCACAATTTGGGCCTCGGGCAGCTCCGCGCTCAACTGGGCGTAGATGGAGTGGGGAATGGTGTTCCCGCCGACCAGTCCGATGCGCTTGATCCGGGCCCCCTGGAAATAACGCTGGGCGATCTGCCGGAAGCTGAAGATCTCGGCCCCCGGGTACTCCTCTTCCGGCACCATGAACACCAGGCTGCTCACGATTTCCTTGATGTCCGAATCCAGGCGGG
>MIBK01000079.1:12428-29029 GCA_001829505.1 Spirochaetes bacterium RBG_16_67_19
GCCCGCCGATGAGGAAGGGCTCCCGAAACGCCGAAACGATCACCGCTCCCCGCTCGATGGTGGGGCACCAGCCAGTCAGGTAGCGGCCATTCATTACGTTGTACTCGTCGTAGTAGACGAAAAGGAAATCAACCGAGTTTTCTTCCGCCAGGCGCAATGCCCGGCCCACCCTCTCTTGCTGCTCGCTCTTGGGAATCGACATATACGCTCCGTGCAGTTAGAATTTGGAAAGATCCCAGACGGGCGAGAGATCCACGATCTTCTCGTCCGTCCCAAACAGCTCCTTGTCCTCGACCAGCATGCTGCGGACCTCCGTGGTCCATTGCCGGTAGACCTCCGTGCCGGCCAGCCGCCGCACCGCTTCCCGGAAATCCTGGCACTTCATGATCACGATGACCAGGTTGCCCAGCAGGTAGATGTACTCTTCGACGAAGCCGCTCTCTCGAATCGCCGCGATCAGCTCCGGCCAGGTGCGCTCGTGCAGGTCGCGATAGGACTGCACCCGGTCGGGCCGGAGCCGCATCAGCTCGCAGATCACTTCCATCTATTTCACCCTATTTCACCGCTCCCGCGGTCATCCCCTTGATCAGCTGCCGCTGAAAGAGCAGATACACGATCAGGATGGGAACGATGGCAATAGTGAGGCCGGCGCTGATGATCGGGATGTTCACCTCCAGGTTGTTGCGCTGAGAGGTCACGGCGACCATCAGAGTCGTCTGCCGCGCCCCCGGCAGGATCAGCAAGGGCAGCAGCAGGTCATTCCACATCCAGACCGAGTTGATAATCCCCAAGGCGGCTACCGCGGGCCGGCTGATGGGAAACATGACCAGCCAGATGGTTTGCCAGTGACTGGCGCCGTCTATCCGCGCCGCCTCCATGATTTCGTCCGGAATTCCCCGAAAGTAGGCCCCCAGCAGGTATACACCCAGCGGCAGCCCGAAGGCCGTGTAAGCCAGGATCAGCCCGTGGTACTGGTTCACCAGCCGCAGGTCCAATGCCGTCTGGTACACAGGAACCATGATGGTGGGGAAGGGAATCACCAGGGTTCCCACCAGGAAAGCGAAAACCAGGTTGCGGGCCGGAAAGCGGACCTTGGTAACTGCGTAGGCCACCATCAGCGCCGCGACCGTGCACAGCACGACTCCGCCGACGGTGGTGATCACGGAGTTCAGGATCAGCCGTAAGACCGCGAAGCGCCGGAACTGGACACGGAAGTTCTCGAGCGTCGGCTCTCTGGGCGGGGCGAAACGACTGAGCGCGTACCCCTTGGGGGTTTTCAGGGCGGTGGCCGCGGTATAGTAGATCGGAAACAAGGCCACGAAGGCGCCTAGCACGAGAAGCAGGGTGATTACCCCCCGCCCGAGGCGACGGCCTATCCGCCGGCGAAGGGTGGCCCCCGCAAACTCCAGGCCCACGGCTCAAGCCTTCTGCCGGCGAGTGCCGGACACGTACATGTAGCGAACCTGGAAAGTGGCGAAGATCAGGACGAACACGAACAGGGCGACCCCGATGGTCGTGCCGTAGCCCAGCTCGCTGAAACGGAAAGCGGTGATGTACACCAGGTACTCCGGCAGCATGGTGGCATATCCAGGCCCTCCTTCGGTCATGGCGAAAATAAACGGGAACATCCAGACCAGCAGGCCGCTCGTGCAAAGAATGGTCCAATAGCCCATCACCGGGAGGATGATCGGAATGACGATGCGGAACATGCGGGTCAGGAATCCCGCCCCGTCCAGCGCCGCGGCATCGAACAGCTCGTCGGGGATGGTGCCCAATCCCGCCAGGTAGGTGACCACGCCCAGCCCGAAGTAGCTCCAGAGCACCACGCCTACCAGGGAGAAGAGAGCCACCCGCTTGTCCCCGAGCCAGGAGAGGGCGAGAAAGCCCAGCCCGATCTTGCGGAGCAGCTCGTTGAGTGGTCCCTGGGCGTGAAGCAGCTCCCGGAAAACCTGCCCCACGATGACCGGGGCGATCGTGTAGGGCAAGAAGTACACGGCCCGGAAAAGCCTCCAGCCGGGGGTGCGCTGGAAAATCAACAGGGCCACGAAAAGCGGCAGGATGACCCAGGCCGGGAGCGTGAGGACCACCTTGCCGGCATTGAGGAACGCCTCCAGAACCTTGGGATCGCCCAGCATGCGCAGATAGTTGGCCAACCCGGCCCAGTGGCCCGTCTCGCCGAACTGGGATACGAAGAAACTGGCGTAAATCCCGCGAATCAAGGGGACAATCTTGAAACCCAGGGCCAGCAGAATCGCCGGCAGCACCAGCAGGATGCCGACCAGCGTGTCGCGGCGCCGCTGCGCGCCGGATGCGGTCGACGCAATCCGGCGCGCGGGTGCGGGTGCTCCCATCGATCCTCCCGCGGGGGACACGCAGCGCAACCGGAGCAGGCCCCGGCTGCGCTGTCGCGCCAAACAGACCGTGCGATCCCTATTTCCAGATCGGGTTGTCGGGCTTCTTGAGCGGCGATTCGTCCAGCGCCCGGTTCAACCGCTTGATCCATTCGTCCACCGAGAGCTGCCCCTGCATCACCTCCTGGTAGCCCCGGCTCAGCTCGTCGACCTCCCGCCCGCTGTTGAGCACGCCGGTGTGCACCATCGGGTTTTTGATGATTTCCTGGATCTGCAGGAAGGCCGGCGCGTGGGCGTTGATGCTGGCGTCGAACTGAGTGGTGTTGGGCTGCATGCCCCCCATCTGCAACCAGAGGTTGGCCAGCTCCGCGCTGCAGAAGAAGGTGACGAAGGCCCAGGCCTGCTCCGGGTGTTTGCTCCAGGGGGTTATGCCCCAGGAGGACCCAGGCACGCCGCTGAACTTCCGGGCGAACGGGGAGTTGAGATTGATCGAAGGGGGCAGCATGGCGCCGACGTTCTCGTGCCCGATCGCGTCGCCCGCCGCCTTCCAGTGGAAGGCGTCGGAAATGATGCTCGGGGTAAAGGCGGCCTCTTCGCGGAGGAAGAAGTCGAAGCCGTCGGGCTGCATGTTGATTGTGGCCGCGCCTTCCTGAAACCAGCCCAACTCGCTCATCCTGGCCATGGACTTCAGGGTTTCGGCCAGCGGCGGGTCGCTCCAGCGGACTTTCCCCATGGCGAAGTCGGTGATCTGCTGCTCGCTCTGCCAGTAGTTCTTGGCGACTTCGGGGAATATCCAATAGGCGATGGTATGGCCGACGCCGGTGGCGATCGGAGCCTTGCCGGCGGCCTTGATGGCCTTGGCGGCCCGATCGAAATCCTGCCAGGCGACGGGCGGCTTGGCGGGGTCCAGGCCGGCGGATCTCAGTATCTTCTTGTTGTAGTACCAAACATTACCCTGATAGCTGAAGGAGATTCCGTATGCGGGCTTGTTCTTGTCATAGGCCAGATGGTTGCTCGTCGTATCCAGCAGGTGCCCGACCGCCTTGGGGGTCTTGAGTGCCCGGATGTCCGTGTACCCGTCTTTGCGCTCCCAGGTTTCGAATCCGCAGTTGTTGCCCATGATGTCCGGCCCCGACTTTCCGGTGATGTAGGCTCCCTGCTTGGGATAGAAGCCCTCCATGGGTACGGTTTCCATTTCGATCTTGATGCCCGGATTCCTTTCCATGAACAGGCCGGCTACCTTGTTCCAGGCCTCCGCGCCGCCCGGCTGCCAGCCTAGCAGCTTGATCGTTACCGCTCCCGGTTCTTTCTGGCCGCCCGCCGTCAAAGAGGCGACCAGCGCAATCAACAGGACTGCCGCCAGAACCCATGTCTTGGACCGTGCTGTTGCCATAACCTTCCTCCTCGAACTGAATTAGTGCTTTGCTGCCGAGCCGAGGGTGTTAGCTAACGGTAACGTTAACATTGCTTCAAGTATAGCAGAGCCGAATCAGCTGTCAAGTTCTCAAGGTGGCTCCCGCCTGAAAGCGGGAGCCACCTTAAGGTTTCCGGTGCCCTAGAACTCAGCCTTGTACTTGTTGACGTTCGAAGCGTCGATCCTCGGGTTGTCCATGATGGAGTAGAAGGGTTCGAGCTTGCCGTTCTTGAGGAATTCCAGAGCCCGTCTGGCCTCGAAGGCCCCCTCCGTTATCGGCGACTGCTGTACTGTCCCGAACATCCAGCCGTCTTTGATAGCCTGCAGGGCGTCTCCCGTGCCTCCGACGCCGACGATCTTGATCTGCCCGGGCTTGATGCCGGCTTCCTTGAGCGCCACGATCACTCCTCCGGCAATGTAATCGTCGTGAGCGAAGATGGCATCCATATTCTTGAAACGGGTGATGTAATCCTCTGTTATCTTGGTGGCCTCCGCCGGCGACCAGTTGGTGGGCTGGACGGCCAGGATGCTGATGGCGGCTTTCTTCTTCTTGATGGTGTCATCCAGAGCCTTGGCGTACAACACGCAGACATTGAAGCCTGAAACACCTTCGACTACCGCTATATTGCCTTTGCCGCGCATGGCGTCGACCAGCAGCTCCGAAGCCACCAGGCCCTGTTCATAGGCGCCCACTCCGGAGAAGCCGATGATGTACTCATTGGCTGACTTGTCGGCCTCCGTGTTGATGGTCATGACCGGCACCCCGGACACCTTCGCCTTTTTCAGCGCCGGGATAATGGCCAGCGGGTCGACGGGCACCAGGCAGATCAGGTCCACTTTCATGGCGATCATGTCGTCCACGTCGGTGCTCTGTTTGGCCGGGTCCCACTTGGAATCCGGCACGACCACCTTGTAGCCCGCTTTTTCCATGGTTTCCGTGAATGAACGGATGTGCGGACCCACGAAAGGCGCGTCTGTGCCGCCCCACATCAAGGCTACGGTGCTCTGGCCCCCCGCTTCGGCAGCGGGTTTGGCCTCCGCGGCCCCGCCGGCGAAGGCCAGGCCCGCGCAGAGCAGCAACGCCAGGACGCAACCGCTCGCCCTCGAAAATTTGCCCATATTGTCCTCCTTCGGACTTTTTTCTAACCGCTTGACAAGCGGTTCGCAATCCTTATCGAAAAGCCGCAGCCTTCGCCTGATATGAATCCAGCGACACCACGGTCATCAGCATGAGCCCCTTGATCACCTGCTGCAGGTACGGGGTGACGTGCAGAAGGATCATGGCGTTGCTCAATACCCCCAGCAGCAGGATCCCCTGAAAGGCCTTGAAAATGCTGCCCTCCCCTCCCGAAAGGCTGATCCCTCCGAGCAGGACGCCCGAGATCACATCCAGGTTCGTGTCGATCCCGTAGGTCCCCGAAGCGGAGTTCAGTCGAGAGAGCAGCACGATTCCCGACGCCCCGCAGAGGAAGCCGGTCAGGGAAAAGGCGAAGATCTTGAGTCCGGCTACGTCGATGCCGAACATCCGGGCGGCCTTCTCGTTGCAGCCCACCGCGTACAGGTTGCGCCCCAGGACGGTCCGCGCCAGGACCAGGGCGAAGAGAACCAGCAGGGCCGCCGCGAGCACCACCGGGTACGGGATCACCCCGAACAGATTCCCGTAGCCAAAGGAGAACAGGGCGTCGCTGGAGCCCGAGATGGTCTGCTTGTTGGTCAGGATCAGGACCAGGCCCCGCAGGAATATCATCATGCTCAAGGTGCTGATGAAGGAGTTGATCCTGAGCTTGGCCACAAACACCCCGTTCAGGAACCCCGCTACGGTGCTGGCCAGGATGGCTGCCGCGATGCCGGCGCCGAGGCCGGAGCCCTGCAGCAGGATGGCGACGGTGGTGGCGAAGACCATGTTCGATCCCACGGACAGGTCGAAGTCGGCCCCGATCATCAGGAAGGTCATCCCAATTCCGATGATGCTGGTGATGCTGACCTGGAACAGGATGTTGAACAGGTTCTCGGCGGAGATGAAAACCGGCCTCACGACGGCCAGAACCAAGGCAATGGCCAGTATGATCAGGAGGATTTTCTGGTCACGGATGATCGCGCGAAAGCGCCTGCCGTTCATGCGGCTTCCCTTCGAGTGCGGATATCGATCAGTACCGCCGTCAGGATGATGAGCGCTTTGGCCACGTACTGATACGAGGAGGGGATGTTCAGCAGCACCATGGCGTTGATGATCATCGTGACCAGGATCGCCCCCTGGAAGCTCTTGATCACCGAACCGCGGCCGCCCAGCAAGCTGGTGCCCCCAATGACCACCGCGGTTACGGCGTCGAACTCCCAGCCGTTGCCGATCAACCCCGAGGCGGTGTTCAGCCGCGCAACGAGAATCAGGGCCGCGAATGCCGCCATGAGCCCCGAGATCACGAAAGTCAGGATCTGGACCCGGGCCACCGGGACGCCGGCGATGATGGCGGCCTTCAGATTGGCTCCGATCAAATACACGTAGCGGCCGAAGGAAGTGCGGCGCAGGAGGAGCTCCAGCACGATGCAAGCGGCCACGAAGATGAACACGTAAACCGGGATCGTGAACAGCTGGGCTTGACCCAGAGCGGCAAACACCGGGTTCTTGACCCCGTAGATCACTTTGCCGCCGGCAACCAGCAGGGCGCCGCCGCGCACCGCGCTCAGCGCGCCCAGAGTGATGATCACCGAGTTGGCCTGGAAGCGGCTGATGATCAGGCCATTGATCAGGCCCACCGCCGCGCCCATGAGGAACGGCAGACTGAAGGCCAACGCGAGCAGGGGCCGGCCCTCCTGGGCAGTCATCGAGATGTTGGTCTGGGAAAGATCGGCGTGGGTGTAGGTCAAGGCGATGACGGCGGCGAAGGACACCACCGACCCGACCGAGAGGTCCACGTTGCCGGCAATGACCGTGATCGTCAGGCCGGCGACCACCAGACCGATGATCGCGCTCTGCTTGAGGATGTTGATGAGGTTCCGCGCCGTGAAAAACGACGGTACGAAAAACGAACAGATCACAAACAGCACGATGAAGACGGCCAGGATCGCTTCCCTGCGCAGGAGGTTTTGCAGTTTCATCATGCTTCCTCACCCATGCTCATCCGCCGCCGCGGCCTGGGTTACCAGGGCCAGCACGTTGTCCGTGGTCACTTCGGCGTCGGACAGCTCCGCGATCTTATGCCCTTTGGACATCACGATGACCCGATCGGCCAGCGCCGTGACCTCCGGGATTTCCGAGGAGGTCATGATGATGGAAACCCCCTCCCGGGCCAGCTGGTAGATGATCTGGTAGATCTCCTGTTTGCTGCCCACGTCCACCCCGCGAGTGGGGTCGTTCAGGATCACGATTTCGGGTTGAACCATCAGCAGCCGGGCCAGAAGCATCTTCTGCTGATTGCCTCCGGACAGGCTGTCCACCGGGCTTTCGGCTCCGGCCATCTTCACGTTCACGCGCCGCAGGCTTTGCAGGCTGGCCTCGCGCTCCCGCCTGCGGCTCACCACGAAGCGCCTCCAAACGCTCCGCATCCAGAGCACCGAGGCATTCTCGCGTATCGTCAGCTGCGGGAACACCGACATGTTCTTGCGTTCCTCGGCCAGATAGGTGATTCCCAGCGAAAGCCCGTCCGAGGGGTGGCTGATGCTGACCTGCTCCCCATTGCATTCCATCCGTTCGATGCGGCTCGGCCATAATCCATAAAGCCCGCGGATGGCCAGCTCCTTGCCCGATCCGGAAAGCCCGGTGATCCCCAGGATCTCCCCCCGGTGAAGCTCGAAGGAGAGATTCCGCACCTTCCCGGGAATGCTGAGGCCGGTGACGGAGAACACGGTCGGCCCGCGGGTGGCGGCCTTCTTTACCGCCGCCCGCAGCCTGCGTCCCAGCATTGCTTCGATGATCGCCGCTTCCTCGATGTGCCCGCGGGGGAACGTGCCCACATTGGCCCCGTCCCGCAGCACGGTGATCCGGTCGGCGATGTCCATGACCTCCTTCAAGCGGTGGGAGATATAGACGACGCTGATGCCCTCAACCTTGAGGGCCTCGATGGTGGCGAACAGCTGCTCGGACTCCCTGAGGTTCAGCGAGGAAGTGGCCTCGTCCATGATCAGAATCCGCAGATTTGCCGAGAGGGCTTTGGCCACCTCCACGAGCTGCTGCTGGGCGACCGACAGGCTGTCCAGGCGGGCCCCCGGGTCGATGGGCAGGCGCAGGCGACCGAGCACCTCCGCCGTGCGCAGGAGCAAGTCCCTGGAGTCCAGGGCGAGCGGGAAGCCCGCTTTGCGGGGCAGCCTGCCGACGAACACGTTCTCGGCGACGGACAGTTTGGAGAAGTTGGCGAACTCCTGGTGGATCATGTTGATCCCCAAGGCCAGGGCGTCCTTCGGCAGCTGGATTCGCACGGGCTCGCCTTCGACCAGAATCGAGCCCCCGTCCATGGGGTACACCCCGCAAAGGATCTTCATCAGGGTGCTTTTTCCGGCTCCGTTCTCGCCGATGATGGCGTGAACCTCGCCCGGGTTAAGATCGAAATCAACCCCGCTCAGGGCAACGGTGCCTCCGAAGGTCTTCCTGACCTCCCGCATCCGCAGTAGGGCTTCCCCGGCCAAATCTGCCCCCCCCTGCCGGCCCGCTACCCGAAGGAGTAGCCGGCGACGCTGTAGTAGGCGAGGTTGTTCTGGCGCACGTCCAGACGGCCGAACACCGCCACCACCGGCAGGTCACTGCGCAGCACCAGGGCGTACTGGCCATGGGGAATGCGGTAGTCCTGTTCGCCCAGCGGCTTGTCCAGCCGGAAACAGTGCACCCGCTCGCCTTGTACCGAGGCCCTGACGTCCCGGATGGGCTCCCGGTCCTCGAAAAGGACATCCAGGTGCAGGGAAGCCGGCCTCTTGTTCAGGTTCACGACCATCAAAGCCTCGTGCCCGAAAGGCTCCTTCTCGCCGGCCGGCGGCAGGTCGCCGTCGGCAAAAACCCAGACTTTCTGGCCGTTTCGTTTCATCCTCGTCTCCTATTGGGTCAGGATGGCGTCCATCTTCTGGCTGAAGGGGATGGGGCCCCGTTCCCCGATTTCGTAGGCGGTTTCGATGCGCACGCCGTTGAGCTCGGGATGGCCGAAAAAGCTCACGTCGATGGAAATCGCCATTCCCGGCTTCACCACGTCTTCACTATGGGGACCGAAGAAGGGGGCTTCGGCCTCGTTCAGGCCGATCGTGTGGGCGAATGGGCACACCAGATACTTCATGTACCCGTTCTTCCGGTAAAACTCCCGGCCGGGGGCGTCGATTTCCCGGCCCGCGGTTCCCGGCACCAGCTTCTCCCTGGTCAGCACGAAGACTTCCTTCATGTGCTTCAAGGCCTCTTCCTGGGCTTTCGTGTATTTACCGGAAACCGGCAAAGTATGCCCCACGACCCCCGCGTATCCATTCCAGCGCGGAGACAGCCCAAGCATGACCGTTTCGCCCGCCTGCATGACCTTGTCGCTGGCCGTGGGCACCACGGCGTTGGCCCTCCGGCCGCTGCCGACGATGGCCTTGAAACCGAAGTTGTTAGCCCCCTTGCGGCGCGCCTCGTACTCACCGGCGGCGGCCACCTCGTACTCGTGGGCCCCCGGTTTGACGGCCTCGGCCATGGCCCGGTAGCCGGCATCCGCCAGCGCGAAACCCGCGCGCATCTGGTCCAGTTCCCACCGGCTCTTGAAGTAGCGCAGCCGGGTGTAGTCGTCGGTGATGTCGACCATCTCAACGCCGTGGAAGTTCTGTTCTACCTGCCGGTACACCGAAACCGGCATCTGGCCGGCGCCTACCAGCCCGACCCGCCGCACCGGCTTGCCGCCGCTGACCTCTTTGAACAGTCGGCCGAAGTCGATGATGGTCGCGTTGGGGTACTCCTCGTCCGGCACCATGAATACCGGCAGGTTGCGGGTCGTCTTGATGGCGCTGTCCATCAGCGCAAAAGGTTCGCTCTCCGGTCCGCCCAGGATCATGGGCTCGCCATGCAGCGGAACCAGCACGGAACCGCTTTCGAACTGCGGGCACCAGCCGGTGAGGTACCAGGCATTGGCGAGGTTGAACTCGTCGTAGTAAATGAGCGTGAAGTCCAGCTTGTGCTTTTCCAGAATCTCCCGGACCTTAACGAGCCGCTTCTCGTACTCCTGCAGGTTGTAGTAGGACACAATCAACCTCCTTACGGCTTTGTTAACGTTATCGTTCCAATTGTTCGACCATGCTAATGCACTGCCGGAAGGTTGTCAACATTTTTCAATTCCGGGCCCCTGCCAGGCGCAATTCCTACCGCACTGATACCAGAAATACATAATCCTGAATTCGGGCTGGCTTGCGGCTTCTTGCATAGCTCTATCATTCTATCTATAGTAACATTGCTAACATTGTTCGGTCGGCGGGAGGGTGGTTCGGTGAAGAAAAAACGCATCTCCATAGCCCATGTGGCGGAGCGGGCCGGGGTCAGCGCCATGACAGTCTCTCGAGTGCTCCGCGGCGAGCCCGCGGTCAAGCCCGAGACTCGGGGGCGCGTCGTGGAGATCATGCGCGAAATGGGCTACGTACCGTCGGCCGCGGCGCAGTCCCTGCGCTCCAAGAATCACCTGACCCAGTCGGGCGCACGGCTGTTTGCCCTGATTTTCGGGCGCGGCACTGAGAGCTCGGTGACCTTTTTCCACGACATCGTTCGCGGCGTGGAGCGCAGTTCCTCCGAGTACGGGCTGTGCCCGATCCATGTCACCATGCAGGAGAATCCCCACGACTCCTGGCTGAGGCTGCAGACGATCCTGACGATCAATAGCCTGTGCGGCGCACTGCTGGTAGGCGAGTTTTCCGAGAAGGATGTGAACTTCGTCCGCGAACGGGCGCGCAACGTGGTGATCGTCGACGGCCCCGCCCCCAAGGCGGACCAGATCGGTTCGGTCGAGTCGGGAAATTTGGATGGCTCGCTGATGGCCCTGGACCATCTGATCCATATCGGCTGCCGGCGTATCCTGGTGCTGACCGTGGACCCGGACCACTACTTTGCCCGCTCGATGACGGAGGCAGCCGCCGCCCGGCGCTCGAGCGACGTGCAAATCGAGGTCCTCTACAATTGCCTCACCAGCCAGGATGCGATGGACCTGGTGCTCGCACAGTGGAAATCCGCGCGCCGTTACGACGGAATTTTCACAAATGACGATTTCGCCGTGGGCGCCCTCAAAGCCCTGAGCGAGCTCGGCGTGAGCGTGCCCGGCGAATTGAAGATCGTCGGTTTCGATGACATCCTGTACGCCTCTTTCGCTATCCCCTCCCTCTCCAGCATCCGCATCGACAAGTTCCTTCTGGGAGCCGAATCGGTGCGCACCCTCGTCTCGCTGATCGAGTCTCCGGAGAGGGCTTCGAGCATCAAGAAAACCATTCGGCCTTCCCTGGTGGTCCGGGATTCAACCGGGGGGCCTCCGTTCAGCCATCCGAGCGAGCCCGGCATCAGGCTTGACGCCTCCCGCGCAGCTTCGTTAGATTAACGGTAACGATAACATTTCCGGGAGGGCGCGGGATGAAAAAATACATCATCCTCGGCTTCGACATGGAAACCGACATCGGCAGCTACCTGAAAAGCTACCGAGGTGTCCGGGAGGGGACCTATCTCATCCTCGACCTCCTGCGACGCAACGGGATTCCCGCGACTTTCTTCTTCACCGGCGAATCGGCTCAACACAACGAGAAAGTGGTTCGAGACGTGGTGACTGCGGGTCACGAGGCCGGTTGCCACAGCCTGAAGCACGAAACCGTCGGAGAGGCGCATTTCGACATGCCCGCCGACTCTCCCATCCTGGAAGAAGAGGTGCAGCATCGGCTGGAGCTGAACAAGCGCATCGTGCAGGACCTGTCCGGGCTCGAGCCGGTCTCCTTCCGGGCTCCCCGCCTGTGGCAGGGCCGCGCCCAGCTGCAGGCCCTGGAAAACCTGGGGTTCCGGGTCGACGCCTCCTACTCCGTCTTTGCCCACCAGGAACGGCTGGTCCCCTATCACCCTTCGCGCGCCAATTGGCTGGAACCCGGGGATATGCGCGTCCTGGAAATCCCGAACTTCGCCTTCGAATCCAACAGCTACCGCTTCGAGAGGTTCTTCTGCAAGAACGACCAGTGGCCCCTGTTGCGGCTCCTGGGGGCGCGGTTCGTTTTCGACCGCCTCGGCCCGGTACTCCAGCGGCAGGCGAGGCAGTCCGAGATCGGCATTCTCCTGTTCTACCTGCACCCCTGGGAGTTCCAACCCATGCCGGGCAAACACAGGTACAGCGAGGGAACCATGCACTTTCGACCGGAGCTGCACAAGAACTGCGGCCGAAGGATGGCCGGGGAGCTCGAGCGCTTCGTGCGGCTGACCCTGGAGGACGGCTACCGGTATTGCTCCTGCCGGGAGTTCCTTTCCATATGGGGCAACGGACAACAGCCGAAGGGAGGTGATGCTGGCATCGGAAACTGAGGGCGTGCCGCGGGGCGGCACGCATCGCCAATGAGCGAATAAGGAATAGAAGGCAATGAAAAAGAAACTTCTGCCGATGTGCGGGCTGGCTCTGATCCTGGTTCCGGCGCTGCTTTTCGCCGGCGGCGCCACGGAAGCGAAGAAAAAAGTGATCGGGGAGGTCTTCTGGGGGCTGCATGACTCCTACCAGCAGGCCCACCAGAAGGCGGCGGCGGACTACGCCAGGCAGCTGGGCTTCGAGTTCATTCCCATGGACGGCCAGATGAAACCGGAAGTGCAGGCCTCGGCCATGGAAGACCTGGTCGCCCGCAAGGTTGACGGCATTATTTGCCAGGCCTACGACCAGGCCACCATGGAGGTCGCCATCGAGGCGGCGCAGAAGGCCGGGATCCCGGTGGTTTCCTTCGTCAACGTGGCCTCCGGCAAGGTGAAATATCCGACCATGATGATCGAGGAGCGCGCCGGTTCCATTGCCATGGGCGAGCTGGTGGCCAGGAAGATGCAGGGCTATTACCCCGGCATCGAGTTTGTCATCGCCACCATCAGCGATCCCTCCGTGGACTGGGCCCACGATCAACGGACCAAAGCCTTCATCCAGGGCGTGCAGAAGGTGGCCCCCGACGCGCAGTGGGTGTTCAACGGCGGCAAGAGCAACCGCGAGGTTGCCTATGCCACAGCCGAGGACATCCTGCAGCGCCACCCCAACGTCAACATCATGTTCGGCTACGACGCCGAGAACGTGCTGGGCGGCCTGGCGGCCTTTGAAGCCGCGGGCCGGGGCAAGGCGGACAACAAGAAACCCCTGAGCGAGGTTCACGCAGGCGTGGATGGCTCGGTGCCGGAGATCATCAAGGTCGCCAATCCCGCCTCCGCCTTCAAGGCCACCCTGGCGCTGCAGCCCGGGGCCAACGCCCGCAAGAGCATCGATATGCTGGTCAAGATCTGGAACGGCGAGCTGGACATGTACGCCACGGACAAGAACGAGGCCGTGGTGTCCTTCATCGTCAACGGCTGGGACCTGAGCATCGACGAGATCCAGTCCTTCCTGAAGGACCAGTGGAACATCCAGATCGACCTGCGCAAGGAGATCGCCGCGCAGTAGGGCGCACGGGAGGTGTCACGGGGAGGATAGGTGCTATCCTCCCCTTCTTATGAACGGCGACATCCTGGATATCCGCGGCCTCGGCAAGAAGTACCCCGGGGTGGAGGCCCTCAAGGAGGTGAGCCTGACGATCCGCGGCGACAGCGTGCACTGCGTCGTGGGGGAAAACGGGGCGGGCAAGTCCACCTTCATCAAGATCCTCACCCGCGCCGAGGAGCGCACCGGCGGCACGATCCTCTTCAAGGGCCGGGAGTTCCGCCCTCGCTCGATCCGAGAAGCCATGAATCTCGGCATCAGCACGCTGTTCCAGGAGCTGAACGTGGTCGACCAGCTCACCGTGGAGCAGAACCTGCTGCTCGGCAGGGAAGATACCCTCCTTGGCGTGATCCGCCGGCCGGACCGCAACCGCAGGCTGTACCAGATCCTGAAGGATTTCGCCCCGGACATTCCCCTGCACCGCCGGGTCGGCGAGTTGAGCTTCGCCGAAAAACAGGTCATCGAGATCGTCAAAGCCGTGGCGGCCGAGGCCAGCCTGCTGATCATGGACGAGCCCACCGCGGCCCTTTCCCAGAAGGAGGCGGGGCGGCTGTTCGAGCTGATCCGCGGTTTGAAGCAGCAGCACATCACGGTCATCTACATCTCCCACATCCTCGACGACATCTTCGCCATTGGCGATTACGTGACCGTTTTCCGCGATGGCGCCATCATCGGCACCGCGCGAGTTGCGGACATCGACCGGCCCGCTCTGATCCGGATGATGATCGGCAAGACGGTGGCCGAAGGCTACGTACCCAGGAAGGTGGATCGCCAGGAGGTGGGGTTGGAAGTGGAAGGCCTGTGTACGGCCAAGCTGCGGGAGGTCAGCTTCCGGCTGCACCGCGGCGAGATCCTGGGTTTCTATGGCCTGCGCGGCGCGGGGAAATCGGAAATCGCCCAGGCCCTTTACGGCCTGGACAAGATTCTGGCCGGTTCAATCAGGCTGGGCGGCCGGCCGGTACGCTTCGCCATCCCCAGGGACGGCCTGCGCCGCGGGGTCTCCCTGGTTCCGGAGGAAAGGTTGGCCGAGGGCCTGATCCTCAAGCTGCCGCTGCGTCCCAACGTGTCGATTTCCAACCCGGGCAAGATCAGCCGCCTGGGGGTGGTGAATGGCAGGCGGGAGCGTGCCGCGGTGGAGCGCTATGTGCGGGAGCTGTCCATCAAAGTTACCGGCATCGAGCAGAGGGCCGGCACCCTGAGCGGGGGCAACCAGCAGAAGGTGGTGATCGCCAAGTGCCTGAACGCGGACGCCACGGTCCTGCTGATGGACGAGCCCAGCCGCGGCATCGACGTGGGGGCCAAGGAGGAGATCCACGGGCTCATCCGGGACCTGGCGGCGCAAGGCGCCGGAGTGATCATCTTCTCCTCGGAATACCAGGAAATCCTCAACCTCTGCGACCGGATCCTCCTGGTGGCCGACGGCAGGATCATCAAGGAACTGAGCAACAGCGAGGCCAGCGCCGAGGAGCTGCTGCACGCGGTCACCCAAACCAAGAGGCTGAAACCATGAGATCCAACAGCGGGCTGTGGCAGAAACTGGTCCTCTTGGGGGTGCTCGCCCTGATCGGGACCGTGCTCTCGATCCTGAGCAGAGAGTTCCTCACCGTCACCAACCTGATCAACGTGACCCGCCAGGTGGCTTTCGTGGTGATCACCGGCTCGGCGGTCACTCTGCTGATGATCTCAGGCAACTTCGACCTCTCCATCGGCAGCATCCTGGGCCTGTCCGGCATGTTCTTCGCCTACTTCATCCCCCTGGGCCTGCCCCTGGGCGTCTCGCTGGCCGCCGCCACGCTCGTCGGCACTGCCATCGGCTTGCTGAACGGGTTCCTGGTGGTGACCCTGCGCATCCCCTCCATCATCGCCACCCTGGGGACCATGTACGCCGCCCGCGGACTGGCCCTGGTCATCACCGGCGGCAACAGCATCCATCTGGGGCTGGGGACCAACTTCACGGTCCTGGGACGGGGCCTGGTCGGACCGCTGCCCATCACCCTGCTGCTCACCGTCGGCATCCTGCTGCTGTTCTATTTCTTCGAGACCCGTACGATCCTGGGGCGCTATTCCTACGCCATCGGCGGCAACCGCCGCACCGCCCTGCTGTCGGGCGTTAACGTCAACGCCACGACCACGCTCCTGTACGTGCTGGTCGGCACCCTGGCGGGATTCTCAGGCGTATTGATGGCCTCCCGCCTGGGCGTGGGGCAGCCGATGGTCGGCCAGGGCTTCGAGTTCGACGTGATCGTCGCCGTGATCCTCGGCGGCACCAGCCTGGAAGGCGGAGAAGGCTCCGTCATCGGGATGCTGATCGGGGCGTTCATCGTGGGCTTCATCGCCAACGGGTTGAACCTGCTGGGGATCCACTCCTTCTACCAGAGCATCCTGAAAGGCGCCGTACTGGTGGGTGCCGTGCTGCTGGACCGGGTTCTGAAAGAACGCCTAAGGGGGTGAAAGGCCATGAGCGACCGGGGCTTCTCCCACCGCATCGCTTTCGGAGTCTGGATCAACGACATCCGCAACCACCCGCTGGCCAGGGAGAACTGGCCAGCCGTGACCCTCGACGGCCGAACTGTCGCCGATTTCGAGTCGACCGTCCGGCTGCTGAAACAAGCCGGCTACACGGCCCTGGACGTTTTCGGCCTGCTCACCAACCACGACTGGCCCGTGCATATCGAGACGGTGATCGGCCCGGCGCGCAGGAAGCAGGTGGAGCGCTTGCTGGCCGCCGCCCGCCGGCACGGCCTGCCCGTGATCTACGGCCTGGGGGTGTACAGCTGGGGTTTCGACGCCATCATCCGGCATGACCCGCAGGTGCGGGGGACCAACCCTTCCGCCATGTGCGGCTCCAGGCAGGAGTCCCGCGAGTGGATGCGCAGGGTGGTGGACTTCGTGGCCGGAAACTTCCAGGTGGACGGCTTTCACCTGGAAGCGGCCGACCAGGGCCGCTGCAAGTGCGCCGACTGCGGCCGGGAGACAGCCCTGGAGTACTACAGCCGCCTGAACCGGGAGACCGCGGAGTACCTGCGGGAGCGTTACCCCGACAAGCTGCTGCTGGTGAACACCTCCGGCTACCTGCCCTGGGGCGATTTCGTCAGCCCGCAGCACTACCCAACCCTCCACACCCTGGGTAAGACCATCGACGTGCTGATCGACGGCGGGAACCACGGCCTGTTCATCCACCCGGACCTGCGCCGGCAGTTCATCGCCGGCTTCCCGGCCCAA
>MIBK01000079.1:29051-29330 GCA_001829505.1 Spirochaetes bacterium RBG_16_67_19
GGATCTACCCGCCGCAGCGCTGGGACCGGCTGCGCTGGTTCCTGCCGTACACCCGGAGCACCGCGGCCCACCTGAAAAGCCTGCACGCGGACGGCAGCCGGGCCTGCGAGCTGTACCTGGGCCCGCTGGCCAACCCTTCCACGGAGATGAACGTCTTCTGCAACGGCCGCCTGGCCACGGAGGTGAGCCGTGAGCCCGCGGAGGTTTTGGCCGAGGGGATCGAGCTGCTGTACCGCCCCAAGGCCGAAACCGACAACAGCCGCCTCCGGGATATCTTCC
>MIBK01000079.1:29341-42832 GCA_001829505.1 Spirochaetes bacterium RBG_16_67_19
CAGGCCTTCTTCGAGGCCTGGTCGCCGCGGCGCAACTGGAGCCTGCCCGCGCCCTACACCGACGGCATCGAGCCGCTGTTCGAGTGGTCGAAGGAGCATCCCGAGCGGGCCGTCCCCGGGGAGCTGTTCCTGGAACCACTCCTGGGCTCAGCCCCGGGGTTCCCTTCCTACCTGGCCGTGCACCTGAACCGCGCCGGGCGTGGCAGCTACCGCGCCGCGATGCGGGAGCTCCAGCGGGCCGCTTCCGGCCTCGGGGGCGGCTACCGGGATGGCGGCCGTATCAAGCGCCTCCGCTTTTGCCTCGGCAATGTGCTGCGGGACCTGGACGCCGTCGATGCGGTGAAGGAGTTGCCTTGATTCTATTGACAACTGCATAGACCCTGCTATATTCGACGAAGGAATTCCCAAGAAAGGAGCATGGCATGAAGAGAACTCTGGCGCTGGTGGTGATCTGCCTGCTGTCTGGCGCGGCCTTGTTCGCCGCCCCCAAGGACATCAAGATCGAGGTTATCTGCATGGGCTTCCAGCACGAGTACTGGCAGACGGTGCGGATGGGCACGGAAAAGGCGGCCAAGGAACTGGGCATAGTGGTTCCCTTCTACGGGCCCGCGGTGGAAACCGAGGTCGACGTGCAGATCGGCATGTTCGAGAACTCCATGGCGAAGAAAGTGGACGGCATCCTGCTGGCGCCGTGCGATTCCGAGGCCCTGGTGCCACTGGTGGAGAAGGCCACCCGGCAGGGCATCGTGGTCGCCACTTTCGACACGGACATCAACAAGACCGACAACCGCATCAGCTTCATCGCCACGGACAACTACGCGGCGGGCAAGCTGGCCGGGAAGAACGCGGGCCGCCTGCTGGGCGGCAAGGGCAAGGTCGGCGTGGTGGGCCACCTGGCCGCCACCATGGACACGCGCGAGCGTGTGGGCGGTTTCGTGGATGTCATCAGGGCCGAGTTCCCCGGCATCCAGCTGCTGGAAACGGTCTACGGCGACGGCGACCACCAGAAGTCCCTGGACAAGGCCACGGACATGATGAGGGCGCACCCGGACCTGGCGGCCATCTACGCCACCAACGAGGGCGGCGCCGTGGGGGTGGCCCTCGCGGTTGAACAGGCCCGGAAAGTCGGCAAGGTGAAGGTCATCGGCTTCGACTCCTCAGAGCAGGAGATCGACTACCTCCAGAAAGACGTGATCACCGGCTTCGTCGTGCAGAACCCCTTCCAGATCGGGTACCTCGCGGTAAAGACCCTCTACGAGCACCTGGCCGACATCAAGAAGGCCCCCCCGCGGATCGACACCGGCGTGGTCTGGGTCGACATGAAGAACTTCAAACAGGCCGACATCCAGAAAATCCTCTATCCTTTGAAGTAGTTTCACGGGGGAGGAGCCGAAAAACGGCGGAATACGGGCACCCCTATCTCTCCCTGAGGGGCATCAGCAAGCACTTCGGCGGCGTCAGCGCCCTGAAGGACATCGATCTGGACATCCGTCCGGGGGAGGTCCTGGCCCTGGTCGGGGACAACGGGGCGGGCAAGAGCACGCTCATCAAGATCATCTCGGGGGCCTACAAGGCCGACGGGGGGCAGATCCTCGTCGAAGGCCGCAAGGTGCGCATCGAGTCACCGGCGGACGCCAAACGCTTCAACATCGAGACCATCTACCAGGACCTGGCCCTGCTGGATGACCTGGAGCTGGCTCCGAACATCTTCATCGGCCGGGAGATCGTGAGAGGCGGGCTTGGCCGTCCCATCCGTTTCCTGAACAATGCGAAGATGGCGGAGGAGACCGTCCGGATACTCAGGAAACTGAACATCGAGGTCCCCGACATCAAGCGCAAGGTCTTCAACCTCTCCGGCGGCCAGCGCCAGGCGGTGGCCATCAGTCGGGCGATCTACTTCAACGCCAGGCTGCTGATCATGGACGAGCCGACCGCGGCCCTCGGCGTGGAGGAGACTCGGAAGGTGTACGCGCTGATCCGCGAGCTGCGGCAGAACGGCATCGCGGTCATCATAATCTCGCACAACATCAATGAGGTTTTCGACGTCGCCGACAAGTTTGTCGTGCTCAAGACCGGCATGCTCGTCGGGGTGCGGCGCAAGGAGGAAACCTCCCTCGACGAGATCCTGCGCATGATCATCGCCGGCAAGGCCGCGCTTTCCGTCGCCCCCGCGGCGGCGGCGGTGGAGCCCTCGGCCGCCGCGCCGGAGGAAGCCGCAGCCTCCAGTGGAAAATGGAAGTCCTCCACCCAGGCCATCCAGAAGGCGGCCGCCTTCCTGAGCCTGGTCCTGATGATCGGCTTTTTCTCGATCGGCTCGCCCTTCTTCATGAGCTTCGACAACCTCATGACGGTCATCCTGCAGACCTCGGTAATCGGCATCCTGGCCATTGGCGTCACCTTCGTCATCATCTCCGCCGGTATCGACCTCTCCCTGGGAGCGGTCCTGGCCCTCGCCGGCATGATCATCGGCAAGGCCGCCAACGCCGGGCTGCCCGTGTGGGTGTCGGTCATCCTCGGAATACTGGTGGCCACGGTCATGGGATTCTTGAACGGCTTCCTGGTGGCCAAGGCCACCCTGCCGCCCTTCATCGCCACCCTCGGAATCATGATGATCGCCCGCGGGCTCACCCTGGTCATCAGCCAGGCCCGCCCCGTGTATTTCCTGGTGGCCCCTTCCTTCCGGCTGATCTCCCAGGGCTCGCTGTTCGGCGCCGTGCCCTACCCGATCCTCTACCTGCTCGCCCTGGCCCTGCTGGCCAGCTTCGCGATGCGCAGGCTGGTCATCGGGCGGCACATCTACGGACTGGGCAGCAACGAGGTGGCCGTCAAGCTTTCGGGGGTCAGCGTCGAGCGGGTGAAGATATTCACCTACTCGATCTGCGGTTTTCTGGCAGGGGCAGCGGGGGTGGTGCTCACCGCCCGCTTGAACTCGGCGCAGCCCGCTGCGGGCCTGTCCTACGAGCTGGACGCGATTTCCGCGGCGGTGATCGGCGGCGCCTCCCTTTCCGGCGGAGAAGGCACGATCCTGGGGACGATCATCGGCGCGCTCATCATGGGCGTGCTCAAAAACGGCCTGAATCTCATGAACGTCTCCCAGTTCTGGCAGCAGGTCGCCATGGGGATCGTGGTCATCGGCGCCGTATACCTGGACATCGTCCGCCGGCGCAGAAGCTGAAACGGCCCGCCGCGGCCAGCAGACAGAAGGCCAGCGCCAGTGCGCCCAGCGCCAGCAGCGCCGTGAAGAAACGCGCCGCGAGGCCGGCCTTCAGCAGCAGCGAACCCAGGAGCGGACCCGCAGCGAAGCCGAGCGCCCCCACCCCGATGACCGCGGAGGTGCGCCGCTCGGAGCCGCAGGTGACGCCGGTGGTCATGACGATGACCGGCCACATGGGGCCGGCGGCGGCCCCCAGCAGAATCACGCCGGCGTAGCGCACGGTTTGCAGCTCGACCAGCGCCAGCAGCAGGCCCGCGGCCACGATCGCCAGGGAGGAAACCAGCAGGGCAGGCCACAGGGTCCAGCGGACCGGCAGGAAGACGATGTAGAAGCGGCCCACGAGCATTCCGGCCCAGAACAGCATCAGGGCCAGCGCCGCCTCCCGGGCGCTGAGCCCGTAGCGGGCTTCGAAGATGTAGGAAAGCCAGGCCGCCGAGAGGCTCTCCAGGGTCATGTAGAACAGCATGAGCAGCAGCAGAAAGATGAACACCCGACCGCTCCCCCCGCTCTCCCCGGCCCGCGGCCCCTCTTCCCGCGGGTGCGGGCGGAAGTCGCCGCGCCTGGCGCCGGCCAGCCCGAAGAATAGGCTCATGCGGCGCCGCGAAAGCGCCCAGCGAATAGAAGACCTGGGACAGGCACAGGTTCTTGCTGGAGCCCGGGCCGCTCAGCGCGGAAATCGCGATCGAGGAGAAGGTCTCCACGCCGGCCAGTCCCAGGGGGACGACCCATAGCACCAGCGACCAGACGGAGCGCAGGAGCACGGTGCCCGCGAAGAAGGCGGCGGCGATGATGATCAGCCCGGCGGTCACCAGATGCCAGTTGGTCAGGCGCAGCCGCTGCTTCACCCAGCCTCCCACGAAGGAGGCCAGGGAGAAGGCGATGAACTGCAGGGTGATGAAGAAGCCGAAGTTGGAGGCGCCGACCCCGAAGCGCTCGGCATTGATTGACAATTCGGAGTATAATCGCTGCCGATAACGATTACAATCACATCAAGAAGGAACACCGATGGCGATCCGAATCAAAATTCCGGACGAAGAATACGCCCAGCGACTGAAAAAAGCCGCGCAGCTGACCACGAAGAAGGGCCTGGACGTCCTGATCGTGAACTCCAACGACTCCGACTACGCCAACGTCCGGTATTTCTCCGGCTTCTGGCCGTTGTTCGAAACCGCGGGCGTGGCCATCACCCCCGCGGGCAAGGCTGCCCTCATGGTCGGCCCCGAAAGCACCAAGTTCGCCGCGGATCGCAGCAAGCTCCCGGACATCTTCCAGATGCTGGAGTACCGCGAGTCGGCGGACCCCGCCTACCCGGAGGCCAAGGTCTCCAACTACGCGGAGGTGCTGTCCTTTCTAGGCGTGAAGGGCAAGAAGCCGCGGATCGGCATCGGCGGCTGGCTGCTCACCAACCTCGTGCAGTTGGAAGGCCTCAAATCCAGCTTCCCCGAGGCCAGCATCGAGCGCGCTGACGACATTATGGTCGGCTTGCGCAGCGTGAAGTCGGAAAACGAGCTGGCCTGCATGCGAGAAGGCTTCCGCATCACCGAGATTGCCACCCGCGAGGTGATCAAGGCCATCCGACCCGGCCTGACCGAGCTCCAGCTGGTGGGCATCGCCCAAAAGACCATCTACGAGCATGGCGCCGAGTACGAGGGCCTGCCGATGTACGTGTTCAGCGAGAAGTCCACACGCCACGCCATCTCCCGTTCCACCTACCGTGAGATCGGCGCCGGGGATCTGGTGCAGCTCAACCTCTCGGCCAAGATCGACGGCTACTCGCCCAGCATCGGCATGCCGGTGAGCATGGGGCCGCTCGCCGGCCGCAAGCGGGAGCTGGTGGAGTTCGCGCTGGAAGCCCACCGCTGGACCTACGGACAGCTGCGCGCGGGGGTAGTCGCCGCGGAGGTAGCCAAGGGCTACGTCGAGCTGTTCCGACGCCGTGGCTACTTCCCCAACTACGTGTACGGCCCCTGCCACGGCACCGGCTTGATCGAAGTGGAAGCCCCGTGGATGGAGACGTCTTCCGATTACCCGCTGCAGGAAGGCATGACCTTCCAGGTGGACACCTTCGTTTCCGGCGAGGAGTTCGGGATTCGCTGGGAGACGGGGATCGTGATCCGCAAGGACCGCTGCGAGCTGCTCTCCTCGCCCATCGGACAGATCCACGAGGTGTAAGCCGCGCTTCCCTCACCAGAGGAGATCACCGCGGCGATGTCACGGCGCTCCTCCTCGGCAGTGCTTCAGCGGATCTTTCCGGACAGATCCTTCAGGCACAGCTCCACCATGCGCTCGCCCAGCTCTGCGGAGGATTCCCTGGCGCCCTGGATGTACCAGGAGTCGTCCCCGGCCAGGCGCGCCGGGTCCACCGTTTCCGGGAACAGAGCGCGCAGCAGCGAGGACTCGTATTTGCCCGCATGGTCGTAGCCCGTGGCATGCTGCACCTCCTTGCTCATGGCCGGCAGCACTTTGACCCAGTTCCAGGGCGAGTCGTTCTGTTCCAGATTGTCGTAGAAATCCTTGTTCTTGTTGTCGCCCCACCAGCCCCGGCCCATGGTCGCCTCCAGATGGGTGAAAACGATCTTCATGGCCGCCTTCCTGAAGCAGAGGGTCATAGGCAGGAGATTCTCCTCCTCATACTGGTGATGGATGAGCACGTAAATGTTCCGCCATCCTCCGTCGATTAGAGCTTTGAAGATGTCGTACACGTGGCCTTCGAAGCGATCGTAGTCCACGTCGATCGAGCCCTTCTCCGGACCCGCCACCGCGTAGCTGGAAGGCCCGTACCAGATGGAGGGTGCTATCACCAGGGGTCGGGTGCGGGAAAGCCGCTCCAGCAGGCCCTCGACGATCAGGGTGTCGCAGCCGTAAGCGCAATGCGGCCCATGGTATTCCACCGTGCCAGCCGGGATCACCAAGGGCACCCGCTCCTGCCGGGCCGCCTGGATTTCCTTGGGAAAAGAATATCCTAGTTTCATTTCCTTCCTCCCTGGTACGGCTGCAGCGGGTTCGCCAAGCCCGCCCGTTGTTGTCTATGATTGCCCAAGTTGTCGGCATCGATTTGCAGGTTAGCACAGCCTAGGGCCTTAGCAAGCCTACGGAGGTGCTACAGGAAACCGTCGTTACACTCAGGCCTGGACCCGCTTTACACTCCGCCCTAAATCTGCTATATTTCAGTCCTATGTCGCGCACCTGTGAACTTTGCGGTAAGAAAACCACCACCGGCAACAACGTATCCCACGCCAACAACAAGACCAAGCGGGACTGGAAGCCCAATCTGCTGAAGGTGCGCACCCTGGTGGGCGGCACCAAGACCACGCTGAAGATCTGCGCCCGCTGCCTGCGCAGCGGCAAGTTCGTCAAGGTCTAAGGCTCAGGAAACTCGCTCAGGTGCACCGGCTTCCCCGTAGCGGCGGACTCGTCCGCCGCGAAGACCAGCAGGGGCGGCTTGGTCGCGCACCTGCTCGCTCTTCGCCTCCCGGTCCACGGCGATAGGTCGCCGCGCCGGCGACCCGCCCACGATCATAACCTTGCTCATAGACACCTCCCTGCAGAGTTGCTCGTGGTGCGCAGGCAGCCTTATACTACAGACATGGGGCCGCTTCCGGCGGCCCGATTCCTCAAGCCAAGGAGGCTACCATGAAAGCAAGGGGAACGCTCCTGCTGGCTGCGGTGTTTCTGCTGGCGGCGACGCTGGCCTTCGCCGGCGGCGGCGGTGAAGCCGGAGGCAAGGCCGCTCCGGTCAAGGTCGTGTACATGACCGCCGGCGACGTGAACATGCTCGCCCTGGGGCAGAACGTCATCGGCCCGGCCCTGGCCGAGAAATATCCGAACCTCCAGGTGATGACCGTGCACACCGGACCGGGCAACGCGGGTTCCCAGCTCATCCTGGAAAAGCTGGAAGCGGAGAGCAGGTCCAACAAGCAAGCCTGGGACGTGGACGTGGCCATGGTCCACCAGATCTTCATGAAGTGGGCCATGGAGAAGGACCTGCTCATGCCCTACGCCAAGGAAGTGCCCACCTGGGCCTACGTCACCACGCCCTTCGCCAAGAACTCCCTGGGCGTGGACATCGAGGGCTACGGCATCCCGATGTTCCTCAGCCAGACCGCGCTGGCCTACAACCCGGACTACGTGAAGAACCCGCCCAAGAGTTACGCCGAGCTGGTGGACTGGGTCAAGGCCAACCCCGGCAAGTTCGGCTACAACGGCATCAAGGGCGGCATGTCCGGCGTGTCCTTCGCCATCGGCTGGGTGTACTGGAAGACCGGCAAGTACCAGAAGTACGCGGTCACCGGCCCGGTGGAAAAGGCCGAGTTCGACACCTGGGAGCAGGCCTTCAAGGACCTGGGCGAGTTCAACAAGCACGTGACTTTCACCGGAGGAAACGTGGGCACCCTGGACGCCCTGAACCGCGGGGAAATCTGGATGGGCCCCGTGTGGGTGGACATGTTCTTCACCTTCATGAACGAAGGAAAGCTCGACCCCAAGACCCGCATGATCCTGCCGGAGCCCGGCATGCCCGGACAGCCCATGTACTTCGTGATCCCCAAGAAGGCGGCCCACCCCGAGGAGGCCAAGAAGTTCGTCGAGTACGTGACCAGCCCGGAGTTCCAGGCCAAGGAGATCGTGCAGCGCTTCAACTGGTACCCGGGCATCGACGGGGCGCAGCTCAAGGGCGCGGTGCCGCAGGAGATCTACGACAAGATCTACGGCGATGTGACCCCCGCCGACCTGGTCAAGAAGGGCCAGGCCTTCCCGCTTGCGGACTACATGACCGCCATGCTGGAAGGCTACGAGAAGTGGATCAAGTAGATACGGATGCCTGAGCTGCCCGCCAGGAGGGGACCGCGGCTCGCGCCGCGGTTCCCTCCCTGGCTCTTCCTGCTTCTGCCCGCCTTGAGCTTCATGCTGCTGATGTACGGCTACCCGTTCGTGCGCTCCTTCGTGCAGAGCTTCCTGGACGCCGCCGGCAGGTTCACCCTGGCCAACTACGCCAAGACCTGGGACCTGTACCTGAAGGACCTGGGCTTCACCTTCGCGGTCACGGCTTTCAGCACGTTGCTCACCGCGGTGCTGGCCATCCTGCTGGCCATGTACCTGCGCTTCCGCGACGGGCCGCTCGCCCGCCTGATGGGAGGCCTGTACCGCCTGCCGATCTTCATCCCCTTCGTGGTCGTGGCCCAGATGATGAACACCTTCCTGGCCCCCCACGGACTGTTCAACCTGGCGCTGGCCCGCGTGGGGCTGGTAAATATAGAGAAGCCTCTGCAGCTTTTCAACTTTTGGGGGCTGTCCTTCGGCTTCATCTGGAAGATGGTTCCCTTTTCGGTGCTGATCATCCACGGGGGCTTCCAGATGATCGACAACAGCTACATCGAGGCGGCCCGCAGCGCGGGGGCGCGCACCGGCACGGTGATCACCCGCATCCTCATGCCCATGAGCCGCTCCAGCATCCTGGTGGCCCTGGTGCTGGTCTACTCCCAGGTCGTCGGCACCTTCACCCTGCCCTACATGCTCATCGGGGGCAAGATCCCCACCACCATCACCGTGGACATCGCCCACCGGGTGAACTACTTCCGCGACTTCGGCGTGGCCAACACCCTGGGCGTGTTCTCCTACCTGCTGGTGCTGGTCACGGCCATCTACTATTTACGCTCCTCGGTGCGCCGGGTAACCGAGGAGGGGGCCGGGCCTCGATGAGCCTCAAGCGCATCCTGATTCTGTCCGCGGAGCTGGTGCTGCTGGTCCTGGTGTTCCTGCTCATCGTCGGGCCGATGATGAGCCTGCTCTTGTGGTCGGTGGCCATCCGCTGGTACTGGCCGGCCACGCTGCCTCAGGAGGTGGGGCTGGACTATTGGAGGCAGGCCCTGGGCCTCGAGAAGAGCCTGGCCATCGGGGCGGTGAGCATCGTGCCGGCCTTCCTGTTGAGCCTCTCGATCGCCGTAACCGTGGTGGCCATCACCATGCTCCTGGCCATCCCGGCGGGCTACGCCCTGGCCAAGTACCGCATCCCCTTCGGGCCGGCGATCCTGTTCCTGTTCCTCATGCCCAACGCCTTCCCCCAGCAGCCCATCTTCGTCAACCTGCTGGGCCTGTTCACCCGCCTGCGCCTGGCGGGCACCGTGCCCGGGGTGATGCTCACCCACATCCTGGTCGGCCTGGTGTTCGGGGTGTGGATCACCAGCGCCACCTTCCGGGCCATTCCCTCGCATCTGGAAGAGGCTGCCCGCAGCGTCGGGGCCAGCCGCGCCCGGGCCTTCTTCCGCATCACCCTGCCGCTGGCCGCCCCCGGCCTCTTGTCCAGCGCCGTCTTTGTGTTCATCACCTCGCTGGACGAGTTCACGGGCACCTTCTTCATCGGCCTGCCCTTCGTCAACACCCTGCCCATGACCCTGTACTCCTCCAGCGGCTACAACATGCAGTTCGCCTCGGTGATCGCCATCATCCTGCTGGTCCCCAGCATCCTGTTCATGACCCTGATCCAGCGCATGCTGCGCGCCGAGTACGTCGGCGGCATGGGCTAGGAGGGAGAGCGAAAGCATGCCCCAGCTTACCCTGCGCAACGTGATCAAGAGCTACGGGCGGAACCGGGCCGTGGACGACCTGAGCCTGGAGGTCCGGGAGGGGGAATTGCTGACCCTGCTGGGGCCCTCCGGTTGCGGCAAGACCACGACCCTGCGCGCCGTGTCGGGCTTCGTGGGGCTGGACAGCGGGCATATCTACATCGGCCAGCGGGAGGTCACCGACATCCCGCCCGAGCGCCGCGGCATCGGCCTGGTATTCCAGAACTACGCCCTGTGGCCGCACATGACCGTGTTCCAGAACCTGGCCTTCGGCCTGCAGTTGAAAAAGCTGCCGGCCGGCGGCATCCGTGACAAGGTCCAGCGCGGCTTGAGTATGGTCCAGCTGGAAGGCTTCGAGCACCGCTACCCCCGCCAGCTTTCCGGCGGGCAGCAGCAGCGCGTGGCCCTGGCCCGGGCGCTGGTCCTGGAGCCGGACATCCTGCTTCTGGATGAGCCGCTGTCCAACCTGGACGCCCTATTGCGCGAGCAGATGCGCTTCGAAATCGCCCAGATCCACAAGCAGGCCGGCATTACCAGCATCTACGTGACCCACGACCAGACCGAGGCCATGGTCATTTCCGACCGCATCGCCCTGCTGGACAAGGGAAAGGTCGTGCAGATCGGGAAGCCGGAGGAGCTGTACTCCTCGCCGGCCAACCGTTTCGTGGCCGGCTTCATGGGCACGACCAGCTTCGTGCAGGGCAAGGTGGAGCAGTCACGGGGCGAAACCATCTGGGTGCGGACGCCTGCCGGCTTGAGCCTGCGCGGCCGGGGCCGGAACCTGCGCGACGGCCAGGAGGTGGCGGTGGCCGTGCGTCCGGAGCACGTGCGCTTCCTGGAGGCGCCGGTTGAGGGAGCCGTGGGGGCCGCTCCACCGCCGGAGGAGGCCAACGTCTTCCCGGCCCGGGTGGTTCGGGCCTCCTATGTCGGGGAGCTGATCGACTACCAGCTGGACCTGCGGGGCAGCAGCCTGCGGGCCCGGGGCGAGGTGGCCAGGGCGGTCGCCGAGGGAAAACAGATCCGCATCCGCCTGGACCCGGACAACCTGCCGGTCCTGCCGGCCTGAGGGATCGGCTATGCGGGTCTGCTTCCTGGGCACCGCCTCCGCCGAGCCCACCGCGGAGGACGGCTACACTTCGTTCTTGATCGAGGCCGGATCCCACCTGCTTCTGGTCGACGCCTCGGGCAATGCCGTGCAGTCCCTGCTGCGGGCGGGCCGCGATCCGCTTTCCCTGGAGATCCTGGTGCTCACCCACCATCACGCCGACCACCTCGGCGGCTACCCCTCGCTGCTGCAGAGCTCCAGCTGCCTGGGACGCAGGCAGCCGCTCACCGTGCTGTGCGCGGAGCCCTGCCGGACCCGGGTGCGCGGCCTGCACGAATTGCTGGAACTGGATCCGCCCGACTGCGCGTTTCCGGTCGTCCTGGACGAATCCTTCCGGGCCCCGGACCTGGAGATCCGGCTCCTGCCGGGAAATCACTCCGTGCCCACCAGCATGGTTTGGGTTGGGGACGGCCAGGGCTGCCTGCTGTACAGCTCTGACACCGCGCCCGGCCCGGCGGTCGCCGCGGCCGCGCGCGGCTGCGGCACCCTGATCCACGAGGCCACCTTCCCGCAGGCCCAGGCCGCGGACCCGGCCCACTCCGGGCACAGCTCGGCGCTGTCGGCAGGCAGGGCGGCCGCGGCCGCGGGGGTGTCCCGCCTCCTGCTTTGCCACGTCGGCTGGCGGAAGTATGCGTACCCTGCCGCGGTCACCGAGGAGGCCTCCAAAGCCTTCGCTGGCGAGGTCCTGGTGCCCCAGCCCTTCCGCTGGTACTCCCTGTAGCCGAGCTGGCTGGCGGACGCCAAAGTCTAGGGCTTGGGGAACTCGCTCAAGGAGACCGGCTTGCCCGTCGCCGCGGACTTGTCCGCCGCGAAAACGACCCGGTGCGTCTCGAAGGCGTTCTCGATGTTCGAGGCGGTTTCGCTTCCGGTTTCCAGGCAGGCGGCGAAGTCGGAGAACTGCTCCTTGTAGGGGTGGTGGGCCACGTCGCCGGAGTCCACCAGCTGCACGTCCATCTTCATCCAGCCCCGCAGGCCCGGGATCTTCTTGCTGTAGAAAAGCTCGTTTTTCACCGCGCCGTGGGAGCCCACGAAGTTCATGTTGAACACGTAGGGCTGCATCGCGTCGGTCACTGAGGCGCATTTGCCGATGGTGCGGCCGTTGGCAAACTTCAGCAGGGTCACCGAGGTGGTGGGGTATTCGTAGGGTTTGTACACCTCGTGGGGATTGGTGGTGGGGTAGCTGAAGACCTCCTCCACCGGACCGGCCTGCCCGCCGGCGATGTACAGCAGGGTGTCCAGCGAATGGATCCCCGCGGTGAGCAGCGAGCTTCCGCCGAAGTCCTTCTTGACGTTCCAGGCGAACTGCCCGTACCACGGCCCGATCCCGTGAAAGTAGTCGCACTCGGAGTAGTAGATCTCCCCGATCTGTCCCTGGTCCACCAGGGCCTTGGTGGCCTTGGTCACGGAGATGAACCGGCACTCGAAGCAGACGGAGGTCTTCACCCCGTTCTGGCGCACCGCCTTGACCATCCTGCGGCAGTCCTCGAAATCGATGGCCATGGGCTTCTCGATGATGAGGTGCTTCTTGGCCTCCGCGGCCTTGATGGCCTGCTCGGCGTGGAAGGGGTGGGGCGTGCAGATGTCCACGATGTCGATGTCCCGGTCGGCCAGGAACTTGTCGTAGTCGTTGTAGACCTTCAGCTCCAGGCCGTACTGGGCCTTCAGCGCCGCGGGGTCCAGCTTGCGCCGCGACAGGATGGCCACCGGCTGGAAATTCGGCAGCTCGGAGAAGGTCTTCAGGTGGGCCCCCGCCACCCAGCCAAACCCGACGATCCCGACCCTGTAGCTCTTCATGACTTCCTCCTCGATTGTTTCCGCTATTCCTGCCAGCTCGCCCACTTCTTCCCGACCGCGGCCATGATGATCCAGATGGAGATGCCGATCAGGGACACCAGCAGGATGACGGCGAAGAAGCTGGCCATCCGGGCGAGGGAGGAGTAGTACGAGATCCTGTTGCCCAGACCGAACTTGCCCCCGAACATGTCGGAGGCCACCGCGGTGATCAGGCCGAAGATTCCGCCCACCAGCAGCCCCACGTTGATCATGGGCAGGGCCAGGGGGAAGCGGATCTTGCGGAAAATCTGGAAGGTCGTGGCCCCGTAGGACTTGGCCAGGGCGATCTTGGCCAGGTCGGTTCTGCGGAATCCCGTGGTGGCGTTGATCATGACCATCGGGCCCACGGACAGGGCCACCGCGATGATCCGCGGCCAGATGTTGAAGCCCATGCGCAGCATCAGCAGCGGCACCAGGGCGATGGTCGGGGTGGTGACCAGCAGCAGGATGTAGGGGGTGATCACCTTTTCGATGAAGGGCACCTGGGTGAGCACGGCGGCCATGAACAGGCCGATGGCGGCCCCGATCACGTAGCCGGCCGCCAGCTCGGCCAGGGTGATGAAGAAGTGCGGGTAGACGGTGGGCATGTTGGTCACCATGGCCACCGCGATGGCGCTGGGCGTGGGGAACACGAACTCCGGGACCTTGGTCAGGCGCACGGCCAGCTCCCAGCCTCCGATGACCAGGACCGCCACCGCCAGGATGCCAAGCACCTGCTTCCAGCCGTGGATCTGCACCGCGGTTACGGTGGCCGAGATGTCCAGCGCCCCGTGGCTGGC
>MIBK01000080.1:0-2531 GCA_001829505.1 Spirochaetes bacterium RBG_16_67_19
CCCGGGAACGGCTGCTGGCCTCCTGGTCCGGGAGCGGCTATGATCACCCGCCGCTCTGCGCCTGGTGCTTCGGCTTCCGAGCCCCTCCGCACCTGCGCTGGCAACGGGATGGGCGCGAAGTGCGCCACTGGTACACCCTGCGTCTGGAGCACATCCACACCCTCCCGCAACCCTGGGATCTGGAAGATGATTTCCGCCGGGTACGGGCCTGGCGTTCCATCGGCCTGGACGACCTGGTGGACGTGTCCGTGCCATGGGGCCGGGACCCGCGGGTGAGCTGGCGCGACGCGGAGCTGCCGCCCGCGGGCGCTGAGGCCTATCCGGTGCTGCTGCGGGAGTACGACACCCCCTCCGGGCCGCTGCGGCATGCGGTGCGCCGCACCGGCGAGGATCCCGGCGAGGGCTGGGTCGTGCAGCCATCACAGGTGCCGCTGATCGAGGACTTCAACATCCCCCGCGCGGTGGAGCACCTGGTGCGGGAGCCGGGCCAAGTGGCTGCCGTGGCCCACTTGTACCGGGAACCCGATCCGGATCAGAGGCGGGCCTTCGGGGAGCGGCTGCGGAGCGTGCGGGCCTTTGCCCGCGAGCAGGCGGTGGCGGTCCAGGCCTGGTCCGCCTTCGGCATGGACGCGGTGGTCTGGTTCATGGGGGTGGAAGGGGCCATCTTCCTGGCCCTGGACCAGCCTGATGCCTTTGCCGAGCTGTTCCGGATCGTGAGCCGGGCCGATGCCGGCCGCACCGAGCTGGCCGCGGCCGATCCCGGCGTGGACCTGATCGTGGAACGCGGCTGGTATTCCTCCACCGATCTGTGGTCCCCTGCGCTGCTGGACCGGTATCTTTTTCCCCATATCGCCGAGATGTCCGCGATCGCCCACCGCCACGGCAAGAAGTTCGCCTATGTCATGACCACCGGAGTGAGGCAGCTGGGCGAGCGGCTCATCGAGGCGGGGGTGGATGTGTTGTACTTCGTGGACCCGGTACAGGACGGCCTTCCCGCGGAGCAGGCCCGCGAGCTGTTCGGCGGGCGCATCACCCTGGCCGGAGGGCTGAACTCCACTACGCTGGTGGGCAGCTCCTCCGCGGAGGTCCGGGAAAGCGTCAGCCAGGCCCTGGACGCATTGGCGCCGACAGGCCGCTTCATCCTGCAGCCGGTCGACGCGCTGCACCCCGACACGCCCTGGGAGGCCTTTCGGGAGGCCATCGAGTCCTGGAGGCTTTGGAAGCAGGCGGGCTGAGACGATGGGCGAACACGGCGAGAACCGGCGGGCGATGCTCAACCTGATCCGCGAGCGCCAGCCGCTTTCCGGCAGGCAGGCGGCTGACGGCGGAGGGATGAGCCGGTCCACGGCCAAGCGCCTGATCGATGGGCTGCTGGCCGAGGGCGTGGTGCAGCGGGTGGCCGCGCCGGGTCAGCCAGGGATCCGGGGCCCCAGGGCCGGCAACCTGCGGCTGCGGGGAGACTACGGCTGGTGCCTGGGCCTGAACGTGGAGCCCGAGCGCATCGAGCTCTGCGCCCTCTCGCTGGCGGGCGACATCCTGGGCCTGGAGAGCCATCCGCTGCGGGACCGGGGCAGCGAGGGCACCATCCGCCAGCTCGCCGAGATCGCCTCGGCCAGCCGGGACGGCGGCCGTTCCACCACGCAGGGCCGCGGGCGGCTTCTAGGCATCGGCGTGGCCATCGCGGGACTGGTCGACGCCCGCCAGGGGTTCGTGTATGACTGCTTCCCCGTCCCGGGCTGGGAGGAAGTCCCCCTTAAAGAGAGGCTGGAGGAGAAGTTGGGGGCGGAACCGGGGGCGCCGATCCTGGTGGAGGACCGCGTGCGCTGCATGGCAGTGGCGGAAAAACGCTACGGCGTGGCGCGGGACCTGGATACCTTCCTGTATGTCGACCTGGGCAGCGGGGTAGGTTCCTGCTTTTTCCTCGACAACCGCATCTATAGGGGCAAGAACGGCATTGCCGGAGAGTTCGGCCACGTCCCGGTGAAGGAGAACGGGCCGCAATGCAACTGCGGAAACAAGGGCTGCCTGGAGGTCATGGTCTCCACCGGGTCCCTGAAGGCCGCCGTGAAGAGTTCCCTGGAATCGAAGGTGTACACGCAGCTGAAGGGCGGCCCCGGTCAGGAGATCAGCCTGGAGGACATCGCCGCAGCGGCCGGCCAGGGGGACAAGCTGGCCAGCCTGCTGCTCTTCGAAACCTCCGAGCTGATCGGCATCGGCCTGGCCGACCTGGTGAGCGTGTTCGACCCCGGCGCCGTCATCCTGGCCGGCGAAGTGGTGCGGGGTCTGGGGCCCTTGCTGGTTGAAGGCGTCGTCCGCGCCGTGCGCCTGCGCGGTATCCATCCCATCACCCAGCGCACCCGCTTCCTCAATGGTTCCAGCATTCCCCATTTAGGCGCCTGGGGCGCCGCCACCATGCCGCTGGAGCACTGGTTCGGCAGCGGCATCCTCAACGTTTAGGAGGAAAGGATGTCAGAGCTTCTCCTGGGTTACGACGTGGGCAGCTCCTCGATCAAGGCGGCCGCGCTGGACGC
>MIBK01000080.1:2595-5419 GCA_001829505.1 Spirochaetes bacterium RBG_16_67_19
CGGCCGGGATGGGCCGAGCAGGACCCGGCGGTCTGGTGGGAGCACCTGAGTCGGGTCACGCGCCTGCTGGGCCGGCAGGTGGCCCTGTCCGCGGTCCGGGCGGTGGGAATTTCCTACCAGATGCACGGTCTGGTCTGCCTGGACAAGGGCGGCCGGGTGCTGCGCCCGGCCATCATCTGGTGCGACGGCCGGGCGGTGGGCATCGGGGAGCGGGCCTTCCGGGAGCTGGGGCCGGAGCGCTGCCTGGCCCGCCTGCTGAACTCGCCGGGCAACTTCACCGCCACCAGGCTGGCCTGGGTCCGGGAGAACGAACCGGCGCTGTTCGCCCGCATCCACCGGGTGCTGCTGCCGGGGGACTACGTGGCCTGGCGGATGACCGGGGAAGCCCGCACCACCACCTCCGGCCTGTCCGAAGCCATCCTTTGGGACTTCCTGGAGGGAGGGCCGGCCTCTTTCGTGCTGGAGCACCTGGGCATCCCGGCGGCCATGCTTCCCCCCGCGGTGCCGGCTTTCTCGCCGCAGGGGGTCTTGAGCGCCGCGGCGGCCGCCGAGCTGGGCCTGCCGGCCGGCACGCCGGTCACCTACCGGGCCGGGGACCAGCCGAACAACGCCCTGTCCCTGAACGTCCTGGAGCCCGGCGAGTTCGCCGCCACGGCCGGCACCTCCGGCGTGGTCTACGGGGTCGGCGACCATGCCGCCTTCGATCCGGCCTCGCGCGTGAACACCTTCGTGCACGTGAACCACTCCCCGGACAAGCCCCGCTACGGCACCCTGCTGTGCGTCAGCGGCACGGGCATCCTCAACAGCTGGCTGCGGCACAACGCCCTGGCTGGCGGGCGGGAGAGCCTGTCCTACGGCGAGATGAACGCGCTGGCCGCCGAGGCCCCGCCCGGCTGCGACGGCCTGGTCGTCCTGCCCTTCGGCAATGGCGCGGAGCGCACGCTGGAGAACCGGGACCCCGGCGCCTCGATCCACGGCCTGAGCTTCACCCGGCACGGCAGGGCCCATCTCCTGCGCGCGGCCCAGGAAGGCATTGCCTTCGCGCTGCGCCACGGCCTGCAGATCATGGCCGGCATGGGACTGGCCCCGTCGCGGGTGCGGGCCGGCCACGCCAACATGTTCCTGAGCCCGCTGTTCGCGGAAGCCTTCGCCACGTGCAGCCAAACGGCCGTGGAGCTGTATCATACCGACGGAGCCCAGGGGGCGGCGCGGGGGGCAGGCATCGGGGCCGGACTGCACACCCCGCAATCCGCCTTCGCCGGCCTGGAAAGGGTGCGGGTGGTGGAGCCCGCTCCCCGGCTCAAGGAGCCTTACCAGGAAGCCTATGCCCGGTGGCAGGCCGCCTTGAACGGGGTGCTGGCCAGCAGCCGATGAGCGGATCAGGCTCTCCGCCGGCCCCGCCCGGCCTGACGGTGCTGTACGCCGACGCCGAGCTGATCGCGGTGGACAAGCCCGCCGGTCTGCACACCGCCCCTCAGGGGCGGGCGGGGGAGGATACTCTCCTGGGCAGGCTGCTGGCGGCCTTTCCGGAAGTCGCGGCGCTCCCGGGGCGCAAGCCCGGCGAGCCGGGCCTGCTGCACCGGCTGGACTTCGAAACGTCGGGGATCGTGCTGGCGGCCCGCACCCCGGAGGCCTTCCGGCGCTTGACCCGCGATTTCGCCGCCGGCCGGGTGGCCAAGGAGTACCTGGCCCTCTGCGCGCCGGCCACCCAGCTCCAGCCCGGGCAAAGCTTTGCGGTGGAGAGCCGCTTCGCGCCGTTCGGGCCGGGGCGGCGGAAGGTCCGGGTGGTGCCGGCCGGCGTCGCGCCGGCCCGCGGGCGCGCCCGACGCCAGGCTTCCACGGAAAGCTACCGCACCGAGGCGGTGGCGGAGCAGGCCCGACCTGGCCTGGCCCTGGTCCGGGCCCGGATCCTCCGGGGCTTCCGGCACCAGGTACGGGCCCACCTGGGCTACCTGGGGCTACCGATCGTCGGGGATGAGCTCTACGGCTCCGGCCTGCCGCCCGGTGTCGACCCGCGGCTGTACCTGCACGCCTGCTCCGTCGACCTGCCCCATCCGGCCAGCGGCACGGCGATGCGGATCGACTCGCCGCTTCCCGCCGTCTTCGCTCTGTGCTATGGTTTCGACCAAGGAAGGCAATAATGGAGCGAAAGCTGCAGCCGATCCGGCTGTCGGTGCCGGACACCGAGGTCCAGGAGCACCTGCGCCGGTACGAGCGCCTGGCCCTGGAGGCGGGGGCCACCCGTGCCGCCGGCATCCCGGCGGCCGGCATCCCCGTAGACGAGAGGGTCAGCCTGAAGTGCGCGGTCCCCAAGTGCTTCGGCTACGGGACCTGCGCCAATTGCCCGCCGCACAGCCCCACGGCGGAACAGACGCGCCGGGTCGCAGCGCTGTACCGGGCGGCCGTGGTCTTCGGCCTGCAGATCCCCCCTGAGGTTGTGGTGCGGGACAGGGCCACGATCCAGCCCCGGGTGGAGGCGTACAAGAAGGTCTTCGAGATCGCCAGCGCGGTGGAAAGCGCCGCCTTCTACGACGGGCACTACCTGGCGGTGGGCTACGCGGCGGGAAGCTGCAAGAGCACCTTCTGCCACGACAAGCCCTGCGCCGTGCTGGGAGGTGAAAAATGCCGCCTCTCGCTGCGCTCCCGGCCCTCGATGGAGGCGGTAGGCATCGACTGCTACCGTATTGCCGTGGAGCTGGGCTGGGACATCTACCCCATCGGCAGCGACGCCGCCGCGGGATGCATCCCGCACGGCCTGCTGATGGGACTGGTGCTGGTGGCCTGAAGGGCTATCGCCGGTATGGCGGGTTTCACCCGCTGAGGC
>MIBK01000080.1:5450-5538 GCA_001829505.1 Spirochaetes bacterium RBG_16_67_19
CACGGCCAGCGGCAGGAGGGCCAGGACCAGGCCCACGAATCCCGCGCGGGCCGGCCCCACAATCCGGATCTGGCGTCCGCCGCCCGGG
>MIBK01000080.1:5591-8631 GCA_001829505.1 Spirochaetes bacterium RBG_16_67_19
GGCGATGGGTACGTGGAAGGCCTGCAGGCTGGGATCCCGGTCCTTGTGCGCCCCCTGCGGGTCGTAGGGCACGATGCGGTAGCCCAGCGAGGCCCCCTTGACCTGCTCCACGAAGAACGGTTCCTCCCGGACGACCTGCTCCTGCCCGCCGGATCCGCTCAAGCGGATCGCCGCCTGGGGGACCTGCTGGATGCGCACCCACTTCATGACGTTGGGATTGCCGCTGGCGTCGTTGCGCTGCATCTTCTCGTAGTAAAGGTCGTTGTACTCCTGCTGGAAGAACGGGCGAAGGTACAGGTCCGCCGAGCCGTCCACGTACAGGACCGAGGAAGGCGTGGTGGATTCCACCGGGCGGGTCCACTTGTCCCCCGGGATGACCTCCAGGCCGATGCCCTCGGCCCTGCGCTTGCGGAAGCTTACCACCCGCCGCTCGGAACCTTCCAGCACGGAGCCGTCCTCGGCGAAGAAGCGGATGGCGTACTCGCCCACCGGCAGGTTGAGCACGAAGGCCTCCTCCACCGGGCGCGGCGGCACGATGTAGTCCCGGGGGAACTCCGGCTCCTTGGGGGAGCTCAGGTTCTGCAGCACCTCCACCAGCCTGGTCACGTCCTGCCCCTGGTCGCGCATCCGGGTGATGCGAATGGTCAATTCATTGAGCATGGCGTCGTAGGCCGCCCGCGCCTGCTGGTACTCCTGCACGCGGCCGTAGTAGTCCTCCATGAGCTGCTGGTATTCCTGCCAGGCCTGGTCGGCCTCCTGCCCGGTGGCCACCTTCCAGTTCAGCTCGTACTCCCCGCGGGTGTTGTAGTAGGTGTAGCGCACTGGAGTGACGATCCGGGGCTCCTTGAGCCCGGATCCGGTGAGCTGCAGGGTGCCGGTGAACGGGACGTTCAGCACGGAGGTGTCCGTCTTCCAATCCTGGGTGATGGGCCAATAGTAGACGAAGGCGTTGCGGACGGTCAGGAAGTTGTCCACCTCGGCCACCAGGTACAGGCTGTCGGCCCCCGCCCGGGCGAAGGTGGCGGCGTAGTCCTTGCCGTTGAAGGCCAGGATCGAGTAGATGAACTGCTCACGGCGCACGGGCGCCTGGGCCCAGGCCAGGGCTCCAACCAGAAGGACTGCGGCCAGGATGCTGCGGCGGGCGCTCACGGGCGGACTCCTCTCGCTCTCAGGATGAAGTGGCTGGCGGCCAGCACGGCCGCGCCCAGGACCAGCTGCAGGACCAGGTTCAGCGCGTACAGCGGCCAGCCGGACACTTCCGCGGCGCGCAGGGCCTGGTCCCAATAGTAGAGCGGAGAGAACCAGCGCACGATCCAGGCCAGCACGGTGGACAGGCCGGCCACGTAGCCGCTGGCGATGGTGAAGGATCCCAGGAAGACCAGCAGGAAGAACACCATCAGGGCCAGGAACACGGCCAGCGCCGAGGCGGAGTTGTCGGTGAGGGTGGAGGAGAAGATCCCCCAGGCGTAGATGGCCGCGGAGGCGAAGGGCAGCAGGGCCAGGCAATAGAAGAAAGTGGGCCCCAGCACCAGGTTGTGCAGCGCCGCGGTCACGGCCAGGAAGCCGGTGAGCGCGGCCAGGTACAGCAGGGTGGCCAGCAGGTCCTTGATCAAGAAGGCCAGGAAGTAGGAGGTTCCGTCGGCCGGCCCGTAGGACAGCAGCTCCACAGCGCCGACCTTGCGCTCCAGCCCGAAGCGATAGACGCTGGAAGCCGCCAGGAACAGCAGCACGGGAAGGAAGGCCACGTAGAGCACCAGCTGGAACGGCCCCTCGGCGAAAAGCTTCTGCACGACCGTGCCGCCGAAGGCCCCCTGCAGGGAGCGCCCGAGCAGGTCGAAGAGCGGGTGCAGGCGGAAATCGAAGCCGCTGGAGTCCACCGAACGGGCGAAGCCGGACACCAGCAGGTAGCCCAGCAGCAGGCCCAGCGCGGCGGCCACGTAGAAGCCGGGGCTGAGCAGCAGCTCCTGGATCCTGCGCCGGGCGATGACCCGGGTGGCATGCAGGCGATGGCTCATGAGCGGCCCCCGATGCCGGTGAACAGCCCGATGTTCTCCTGGGTGATGGTCACGAAGGCTTCTTCTAGCGAGAGGGATTTTTCCTGGATGGCCAGGGGCACCAGGCCGCGGCCGATCAGGAAGGCGGAGAGCTCCTTGCGGTAGTCGCCGCTCTTGGGGACCTTGACCTTCAGGGTGTTGCCGGCCGCGTCGGCCTGCAGCACGAAGGGCAGGGAGCGCACCGCGCGGGTGAGGTCCTCCGGCACGCCTTCCAGGTCCACGTGGATTTCCCGGTCCTTGGACAGGCCGCCCAGCAGGCTGCCCATCTGGTCCTCGGCCAGCAGGCGCCCGCGATAGATGATGGCCACCCGATGGCAGATCTTCTCCACCTCCGAAAGGATGTGCGAGGAGATGAAGATCGTGCGCCCCTCGCGGTTTTCCTCCAGGATCAGGTCGCGGGTCTGCTTGACCCCGAAGGGATCCAGACCGGAGATGGGCTCGTCCAGGAACAGGATGTCCGGGTCGGGCAGGAGGGCCCGGATGATGGACAGCTTCTGCATCATGCCGTGGGAGAACTCGGCCATACGCTTGCGGCGCACGCCGCTCAAGCCCACCTTCTCCAGCAGGTGGTCGATGCGCCGGCCGGCTTCCGGCACGCGGAACAGCTCGGCGAACAGGCCCAGGTATTCCTCGGCGGTCATCCAGCCCCACATACCCAGGGGCTGCTTTTCGGGCACCACCCCGATGCGTTTCCTTAGGTCCAGGCGCCCGGAATGGTACTCCTCGCCGAAAAGGCGGATGGAACCGGAGGTCGGCCGCAGGATGCCCAGCAGCATCATGATCGTGGAGGTCTTGCCCGCCCCGTTGGGGCCCAGGAAGCCGTAGATCTGCCCGGCGGGGATGCTCAGGTTCACCCCGTCCACCGCCGTGAACCTGCCGTAGCGCTTGGTCAGCCCGGTGGTCTGGATCATTCGCCGGCCCCCTTCACGTTCCAGGAAGTGAAGACTTCCACCCGCAGCTTGCCCTGCTCCTGGTAGGGGCGCAGG
>MIBK01000080.1:8649-13383 GCA_001829505.1 Spirochaetes bacterium RBG_16_67_19
GGTTTCAGGTTCCAGGCCTTTTCCATTATGGCCTCCAGTTCCTGCTTGCCGATGGCCAGCGGCTGCGGCAGCACCACCAGGTAGTCCACGACCCGGTAGGGGGCCTTGCTGGGCCGGATCCCGGTGCCCGGGATAAGCGCGCTGTAGCGGAAGACGGTTTCCGGGTAAGGGTCGAATTTCCATTCCAGGCGCCCCCGGAACAGTTCCTCCCCGCGGGTGGAACCCTCCTCGGTCTCCTCCTGCACGGGCAGGCCTTTCTTGAGCTGCACGGTCATCCGGGCCCCGATCCACAGGTCCAGGCAGGGGTGGTTCAGCACCGCCGGGCCCGCGTTGCTCACCGGGCGGATCTCCACCTGCACGCCGTTGCCGGCCAGGTCCTCGAACATTATGAAGCCCTTCAACTCGGGCAGCTCCAGGCCCACCAGCTCGATGGGCTCCTCCAGGCGATTGGCCCCGCGCTTCAGGGTGAGCTCGCGGCTCACCGGCTGATACCAAGGGGCCTGGATCTGCAGGGTGGCCCGCCCCGGTTTCAGTCGGGTGAAGCGCTGCGGCTCGGGTCCCTGGTCGGATTGGAAGTGGCTGCGGATCAGGCGCCCCTCCAGGCGGAAGGAGGCGTCGTATACCCAGGCCTTGCTGACCGAGTCCCGCACCACGAACTCCAGGGTGGTGTCCACCGGGTTCATGGCGAGATATACGACCACGGCCACAATGGCCAGAACGATCACAATGGCCAGCGGAACCAGCGCCTTCTTCCACTTCATGCCCGCCATAATCGCCGATCCGGCAGGGTTGTGCAAGGGCCGGTTGACTCTCGAACGGGCGAGGCGCTACACCTGAGAGCACCTTTGCTAAAGGGGGGAGGCGGTCATGGCCGGCGTATCCGACAGAATCCAGGACCTAGAGCAGCGTCGCGCCCGGGTGGCGGGCATGGGCGGACAGGAGGCGGTGGCCAAGCAGCACGAAAAGGGCAAGCTCAGCGCGCGGGAGCGCGTGGCCGCCTTCTTCGATCCCGGCAGCTTCCGGGAACTGGACGCCCTGGTGGAGCACCGCGCCACGCGCTTCGGCATGGAGTCCCAGGTGATCCCGGCCGACGGAGTGGTCACCGGCCACGGGCGGGTGGACGGGCGCACCGTGTTCGCCTTCTTCCAGGACTTCAGCTCCCGGGGCGGCTCCCTGGGGGAGATGCACGCCGGCAAGATCTGCAAGGTGCAGGACCTGGCCCTGAAGGCCGGCTGCCCGCTGGTGGGCTTCAACGACTCCGGCGGCGCGCGCATCCAGGAAGGCATCGACGCGCTGTGCGGGTACGGCAACATCTTTTTCCGCAACGCCCGGGCCTCAGGGGTGATCCCCCAGCTGTCGGTGATCCTGGGCCCCTGCGCGGGCGGGGCGGTGTACTCCCCGGCCATGACCGACTGGGTGTTCATGGTGCGCGGCTCCAGCTTCATGTACATCACCGGGCCTGATGTGATCCGGGCGGTGACCGGCGAGCAGACCAGCCACGAGGAGCTGGGCGGGGCGCTGGCCCACAACCGGCGGGCGGGCAATGCCCACTTCCTCTGCGCCGACGAGGCGGAAGCCTTCGCCCAGGCCCGCCGCCTGCTGGCCCTGCTGCCCCCCAACAACCAGGAGGACCCGCCGCGGACCGCCGCCTCCGATCCGCCGGACCGCCCCTGCCCCGAGCTGGACGCGCTGATCCCGGACCAGGCCCGCCTGGGCTACGACATGCGGGCCCTGATCGGCTCGGTGATGGACCGGGACAGCCTGCTGGAGGCCCAGGCCCTGTACGCCGAGAACCTGCTGACCTGCTTCGCCCGGTTGAACGGCCGGACCGTGGGGGTGGTCGCCAACCAGCCGCAGGTGCTGGCCGGCTGCCTGGACATCAACGCCTCGGACAAGGCCAGCCGCTTCATCCGCTTCTGCGACGCCTTCAACATCCCGCTGGTGACCTTCGCCGACGTTCCCGGCTACCTGCCGGGGACCGACCAGGAGTGGGGCGGGGTGATCCGGCACGGGGCCAAGCTGCTGTGGAGCTACGCGGAGGCCACCGTGCCCAAGCTGACCGTGATCGTGCGCAAGGCCTACGGGGGGGCCTACATCGCCATGTGCTCGCGGCACCTGGGAGCCGACCAGGTGTTCGCCTGGCCCACGGCGGAAATCGCGGTGATGGGCGCGGAGGGGGCGGTGAACGTCCTGTACCGCAACGAAGCCCCCGAGGAGCGCCGGAAGAAAGCGCAGGCCTACGAGCAGGAACTGTACAACCCCTGGATCGCGGCCCAGCGGGGGTACGTGGACGAGGTGATCCGGCCGGCAGAGACCCGGGAGCGGCTGGCGACGGCCCTGGAGGCGCTGGCGGGGAAGAGCGAGAGCCTGCCGCCCAGGAAGCACGGGAACATCCCGCTGTAGGAGCTGGCATGGCAGGGACTATCGAAGCAAAAAGGGCGGCGGCGGTGGCCGCTGTATTCAGCTACCTGGCCCAGGGCGCCCTCCAGCCGGGGGCCCAACAACAGCAGGCAGCGGTGCCGGGGGTCAGCCTCTGGGCCCTGTACGGCCGGCAGGCCCTCATGAGCCAGGCGATCCGCCTGCAGGCGAGGAGGAGAGGATGAAGAGCCACAGCCACGGTGCGGTGAAGATGACCGCCATGCGTTACGATGCCGGCCGGCCCAAGGCGGCCAACCCGGTGAAGGTGCAGGACCTGTCCCTGCGCGACGGCCACCAGTCGCTGTTCGCCACGCGCGGGCGCACCGAGGACCTGCTGGCCGTGGCGGCGGCCATGGACCAGGTGGGCTTCCACTCCATGGAGGTCTGGGGCGGGGCGACCTTCGACACCAGCCACCGCTTCCTGAATGAAGATCCCTGGGAGCGCCTGCGCCTCCTGCGCGCCCGCGTCACGGGCACCCCCCTGTCCATGCTGCTGCGGGGGCAGAACCTGGTGGGCTACCGCAACTACGCCGACGACGTGGCCGAGGCTTTCGTGCAGCGGGCCTGCGACCACGGCATGGACATCTTCCGGGTGTTCGACGCCCTGAACGACTTCCGCAACTTCTTGACCGTGGTGAAGGTGATCCGGAAAAACAAGAAGCACTTCCAGGGCACGATCTGCTACTCCCTGACCGAGCCGCGCATGGGCGGGGAGGTGTACAACCTGGAATACTACCTGGCCAAGGCCCGCGAGCTGGAGGCCATGGGCGCGGACTCCATCTGCATCAAGGACATGGCCGGCATCGTGGCCCCGTACGACGCCTACGAGCTGGTGGCCGCCCTGAAGCAGGCGGTGAAGCCGCCCATCCACCTGCACACCCATTTCACCTCCGGCATGGGCGACCTGGCGCTGCTGAAGGCGGTGGAGGCGGGGGTGGACGTCATCGACACCTGCCTGGCCCCCTACGCCTACCGCAGCTCCCACCCGGCCGTGGAGCCGCTGGTGGCCAGCCTCCTGGGCACCAACCGGGACACCGGGCTGGACTTGAAGAAGCTGGCCGAGATCGGCCGCGAGATGGAGAAGCACATCCCCAAGTACGTGCACTTGGCCGACGCCACCCGCTTCGCCATCATCGACATCGACGTGCTCCTGCACCAGACCCCGGGGGGGATGCTCTCCAACCTGGTCAACCAGCTGCGTGAGATGAAGGAGCTGGACAAGCTGGAGAAGGTGTTCCAGGCGCTGCCCGAAGTGCGCCGGGAGCTGGGCCAGCTGCCGCTGGTCACCCCGACCAGCCAGATCGTGGGCATCCAGACCGTGAACAATGTGCTGTTCGACAAGCCGGGCCAGCGCTACGTCCGCATCACCGAGCAGGTCAAGGACCTGTGCTACGGTCTGTACGGGGCCACCCCGCGGCCCATCGACCCGCAGGTGCAGGCCCGGGCCCTGGCCGACTACCCGCGCGGGCAGAAGCCCATCACCGTTCGCCCGGGGGAGATCCTGGAGCCGGAGCTGGAGACCGCCCGCAAGCACGCCGGGGAGCTGGCCCGCGACCTGGATGAGCTGCTGATCTACGCCCTGTTCCCGGTGACCGGCAAGCGCTTCCTGATGTGGAAGCACGGTCTGGAAAAGCCGCCCGCGGAAGTGACCCCCAGGACCCTGGAGGACGTGCAGCGCGAGCGGGATTTGGTCAGCCGGACGCTGCAACAGGCACGGGCCGCCGGGCCGGCCGTCCTGCCAACCCCCGCTGCCCCCGCTGCGGGCGCCGCGCCGCAGGCACCGCGGGCGAGCCTGCAGGCCTTCGAGGTGTATGTGAATGGAGAGTATTTCCGCGTGGAGGTGGGCGCCGAGGGGAGGCCGGTCATCGCCGCCGGACCGGGGCCGGCAGGCCCCATTCCTGCGGCGGCTCCCGCGCCGGCGGCTCCCGTGCCGCGCGCGCCCACCGCACCGCCGCCGGCCGGCCCGACGCCGGCGGGCGCCCTGGTCACGGCCCCGCTGCCGGGCATGGTGGTGGGCTACAAGAAGCGCGCCGGCGAGACGGTGCGCACCGGGGAGACGGTGGTCGTGCTGGAGGCCATGAAGATGCACAACAACATCGAGGCCCCCTGCGACGGGACCTTGGCGGAGCTGCACTGCCGGGAGGGGGACTCGGTCCCCAAGGGCCAGCCCCTGTTCCGCATTGTCTAGACATAACTCTGGACATATTGGGGCATAAAATCAGGCAATATTGCAGTATGGAGCGGACATATGAGAGGACACATCCCTGGCTTAATTTCAGTTTGAACCTTTTGCAAGCCCCTCACCTGTTTTGGATG
>MIBK01000081.1:0-4291 GCA_001829505.1 Spirochaetes bacterium RBG_16_67_19
CAACTGGGTGCTGCCGCTGCTGGGCTGGACCAACACCGGCTTGGGCAACCTGGTCTTCCACCTGCTGAACATCTCCTTCGTCTCCATGAGCCTGCGGGAGGGCTCGGCCAAGGGAGCCGGGCGGCGCATCTTCTCCTCGGCGGTCATGACCATCACCCAGTACACCTTCCAGGCCATCCTGGGCTTCGCGCTGACCTTCCTGTTCATCGCCACCATCATGCCAAAGCTCTTCCCCAGCTTCGGCTTCCTGCTGGCCCTGGGCTACGGCCTGGGCCCGGGCCAGGCCTACGCCATCGGGCACGGCTGGGAGGCCATGGGCTTCGTGGGGGGCGGCAACCTGGGACTGGTGTTCGCCGCCCTGGGTTACCTGTGGGGCTGCTTCGGGGGGATCTACCTGATCTGGCTGGCGCGCAAGCGCGGCTGGATGGACGTGAAGAAGATCGACTCCATCAACCAGAAGCGCATCCGCATCGGGGTGTACGGCCCCGGCGAGAAGAAGCCGGTGGGAAGCTCGCTCACCACCGAAACGGAGGCCATCGACACCATGTCCTTCAACCTGGCGGTGATCCTGGGGGTCTACCTGCTGGCCTTCCTGCTGCTGAAGGGCGTATCGGCCCTTCTGCACCTGGCCGGCCCGACCGGCGACCAGCTGGCCAGCAACCTTTGGGGCATCGCCTTCATCTTCGCCGCTCTGGTGGCGCTGATCGTAAAGAAGCTCATGCAGATCTTCAAGGTGAGCCACTCCATGGACGGCGGCAGCCTGACCCGGATCGCCGGCGCCTCCGTGGACCTGATGGTCACGGCGGCCGTGGCGGCCATTGCCATCGTCACCCTGAAAGCCTATTGGCTGCCGGTGCTCACCGTGGCCATCATCGGCGGCCTCGTCACCACGGTAAGCGTGATCTGGACCTGCTCGCGGGTTTTCCGCGACCACAAGTTCGACTGGACGCTGATGCTCTACGGGAACATGACCGGCACCCTGTCCACGGGCCTGGCCTTCCTGCGCATCCTCGATCCGGACTTCGAGTCCCCCGTGGCCACCGACTACATGTACTCCACGGGCATCACCTTCGTGTTGTGCGTCCCGTACATCCTGATGCTCAACCTGCCGGGCTACTGGTACCAGAACGGCAATCCGCTGTACCTCTGGCTGACCCTGGGAGGCCTGGGGGCCTACCTGCTGTTCTCGGCCATCAGCTACGTGGCGCTGGCCGGCAAGCGGAGCTTCAAGAACTTCTTCTCGATCTGGCTGAAGGGATAGGAAGCGCTCAGGGCTGCTTGAGCAGGACCTTCAGCGTTTTGCCGGCGCCTCGGAGGAGGATCTTCTCCTCCCGCGCCAGCCAGCCGACGGCCTGGTGCAGAAGGTCCGTGCCCAGTCCGGTGCGGGTTTTCAGCTGTGTCGGGCTCAAGCCCTCTTCCTGCCCTTCGAGGGTTCTCCACACCAGCCCGGCCGCGTCCCCGATCCTGCCCGTTTGTTCGTCCATGGCTTCATTATAACGCTTTTTCGGCTTGGCGCCGATGCCGCCAGCCGCGGCGCCGGCGGGGTCCGGAAGCGACCGGTTCCTGCGCCTCATCGTCCAGCCGCACGTAAATCGCGGAAGCCAGCTCGGCGTCCACGGCGAACTGCGAGAAACCGGCTTGAAAAACCCTGGCTGCGGAGCGCTCCAGCAGGCGCACGGGCGTTCCCGGCAGCAGGCCCAGGGCCACCAGCTTCTGCATTTGCCGCGGATCCTCCGCCTGCAGGTAGGCGATCCTCCCGCCCTGCCCGGGACGCAGGCCCTCCAGGCTGCAGACCAGCCGCAGGTCGCCGGCCCGCCCGGTCGCGCCGCAGCAGGGTCCGGGAGGGATGGGCTGCCCGTGGGGGCAGCGCTGGGGATGGCCCAGCAGGGCGCAGACCCTCTCCTCGATCCCGCGGGCCAGCAGGTGCTCGAAGCGACAGGCCGGATCCTCCAGCTGGGTCAGGGGCACGTCCAGCACGTCGGCCAGCAGGCGTTCGGCCAGGCGGTGCCGCCGCACGGTGCCGCGGGCTTCCGCCTCGCCCGTCTCGGCCAGCAGGAGAAGCGGACCCTGCCGGCGGACCAGGCCCGGCTCCTCGAGCTCCGCCAGGGTGCCGTCCCGGACGAAGCCGTCAAGATCGGCCAGGGCCAGGCCTTCCCTGCCCTCCTCGCGCGTGGCTCTCCACAGCTCTTCCAGGATTTCCTCGGCCCGGTTACTCAGCTCCATGGGCAGGTTCCTTTCTGTTGGCCCGCAGCCAGCGCGGCGGCAGCGGCGTCTGGTAGCCGCAGCGCGGGCAGCAGGCGATGCGGCGGCCGCAAGCTAGCCGGCGCAAAGGGCAGGGGGCACAGGACCCTGCGGCGCTGGCGCTAGCGGCGCCAGCGGCGGGCTGCGCGTCGAACTCCAGGCCGCAAAAGGGGCAGGTCACAGCGCCCAGCCCAGGGCGGACAGGGCCCAATTCAGCAGGAAGCCCGTCCCGAAGGAGAACGGCAGGATGAAAGCAGCGATGCCCAGCGCCGTTTTCCAGCCTCTCTCCTTGAGCATGACCGCGAACTGGGCCACGCAGGGGATGAACAGGGTCAGGGTGACGGCCGCCACCAGCATCTGCCGTCCCGACAGCAGGCCGGCGGCCTGCAGGTCGTAAAGCCCGGCCGCCCCGTAGTCCCTGCGGAAAAAGCCGAACAGGAATACCGATGCCGCCTCCCCCGGCAGCCCCAGGACCCGCATCACCGGGTGCAGTAGGCGGATCAGCAGCTGGAAGAAGCCCGTGACCCGCCCCAGCCAGATCACCAGGCTGGCCCCCAGGAAGAAGGGCAGCACTTCCAGCAGATACCACTGCATGCGGGTGTAGGTCTTCACCAGCACGTTGCCCAGGCGGGGCAGGCGCAGGGGCGGCAGCTCCATGTAGAAGCTGGGCCTCTCGCCGGGCAGCAGGCGCGCCCCGAGCACGCCGACCAGCAGCAGGATGCCGATGATGACCGCGAACCACAGCAGCAGGCTCAGGGGGCGCCGCGAAAGGATGGCCAGGATCACCCCCAGCTGGGCCGAGCAGGGAATGGCCAGGGCCAGCAGCAGGGTGGCCAGCACGCGCTCGCGCCGCGTTTCCAGGGTGCGGGTGACAATGGTGGCCATGGTGTCGCAGCCCAGCCCCAGCACCAGGGGGATCACCGCCCTGCCGTTCAGGCCGATAGTCTTGAACACCCGGTCCACCAGCAGGGCCAGGCGGGGGAAGTAGCCGGTGTCCTCCATGATCGAGAAGGCCAGGAAGAAGGTGCCCACGATGGGCAGCACAATGGCCACGGCATAGCGCAGGCCCAGGGTGAACACCCCGTAGTCCCCCACTACCAGGTCGCGCAGCAGCGGCCAGGGCACCCAGCGCTGAAAGACGCCCGTCAGCCAGGGGGAGAGCCAGCCCGCGAACACCCTTTCCTCCAGCAGGCCGACCAGGGTGCCGGCGCCGAACACGCCCACGAACTGGTACAGCCCGAAGTACAGGACCGCCAGCAGGATGGGCACGCCGGTGAGCGGGCGCACCATGAGGCGGCTCAGGCCTTCGGCGAAGCTCTTCCTCGCGCCCCCGACCGGGCGCAGCACCGCCTGGGCCAGGCGGCGGGCCCTGGCCAGGCGGCTGGCGGCGATGCGGAAGTTCAGGGGCCGGGCCGAGGCCGCGGCGGCGGCCTGCACGGCGGCCTCGATGCCGGCCAGGGCCTGCGGGTCGCGCAGCCGTACCAGCTCCCGGACCTCGTCGTCGCCCTGCAGCAGCAGCAAGGCCAGGGAGCGGGTGGTAATCGGATAACTGCCGTGCAGCAGGGCCTGGATGTCCCGCACGGCGGTCTCCACCGCCGGGTCATAGCGGACGGGCGCCGCCGCGGCACGGGGCAGGCCCCGGCTCAGGCGGCCCTTCAGCTCCTCGATGCCGCGCCCGCTCACGGCAGCCGTACCCGCCACCGGCGCTCCCAGCAGGGACTCAAGCTGCTCCAGGCGCACCTCCAGGCCCAGGGCTTCCGCCTCGTCCAGGATGTTGGCCACCAGCACGACCGGCAGCCCCGCCTCCAGCAGCTGCAGTGTCAGCGGGAGCAGGCGCTCCAGATTCTTGGCATCCGCCACGTTCACCACCGCCTGCGGCGATTCGTCGAACAACAGCCGCCGGGCGACCCTCTCCTCCTCCGTGGTCGGCAGAAGGGAATACAGGCCCGGAGTGTCCACGATTTCCAGCCCCAAGGCCTGGCAGCGTCCCCGTGCCACCTCCACCGTGGTGCCCGGATAGTTGGAGACGGTGACGTAGGCGCCCGTCAGG
>MIBK01000081.1:4310-8561 GCA_001829505.1 Spirochaetes bacterium RBG_16_67_19
TGCCGACGTTGGGGCTGCCCACCAGGGCGGCGATCGCGGCGCCGTTCACCTTGGCGCCGGCCGTCGGCATCGGAGTAGAATGGCAGCTCACGGCGTGTTCCTGCGCCCGCAGGCCCGGCAGTAGCCGTACAGCTCCAGCCGGTGCGACAGGGCGGCGAAGCCGTGCCGGCGGGCCGCCCTCTCCTGCAGCTGCTCGATCGCCGGTTCCTCGAACTCCTGCACCTTCCCGCAGGCCAGGCACACCAGGTGGTCGTGGTGGCGGCCCTCCGCCTGCTCGTAGCGGTGGCGCCGCTCGCCGAACTGGCTTTCGGCCACCAGGCCGTGCTCCCGCAGCATTTGCAGCGTGCGGTAGACGGTGGCCAGACCCACCCTCTGCCTGGAGGCGGAAAGACGCCTGTGCAGCTCCTCGGCGTCGATGTGCTTGCCCGCCTCGATCACGGCGCGCAGCACCTGCTCCCGCTGGGTGGTGAAGACGATCCCTTTCTCCCGGAACAGCCGGCGGATGCTGCGGCTCTCGATCCCCGTCCGCCCCTGCGCCCGCTGCCTGGTCATGCCCGGCCACCTCCCCGCTGCCTGAGAATGATTCTCACTCTCTATTGTACCTGCATTCGCGACTTTGTCAAGGGCCGTTTCCAGGTCAATGCGGCCCCGCGGCGGGGTCCGGGGCAAGAAGGCCTCAGCGGCGCAGGGGCAGGCCCCAGGAGGTGCGCTGGAAGACCAGCAGGAGCAGCCAGCCGGCCAGCGCCGGCAGGGCGAACAGGCGCATGGTCGTCTCCAGGCCCAGGTGGTCGGCCAACAGGCCGAACAGCGCCGGGCTCAAGGCCCCGATCAACGAGATGACGGCCAGCAGCAGGCCGAAAACCGCTCCGCTGCCGGCGCGCGAACCCAGCGCCGAGAGCACCAGGTTCTGGGCGGGGCCGCAGCCGCCGTTGAAGGCGCCGAACAGGAACAGGACCGGCAGGATGGCCCAGAACGGCAGGCGCAGGCTGAACACGAACACCAGCGGGGCCAGCGCACCGGAGGCCAGGAGCAGCACGGTCAGGGGCGGGCCCCGGTCGGCGACCGCCCCCCACCAGACCACCGCCGCGCCGCCGGCGAACACCAAACCGCTTACGTAGGCCGCCAGGCTGGGTGGAAGCTGCCGGTCCATGGCCAGGTAGGTGGGCAGGAAATTGGTCACCGCCGTGGTGGTGAGGAAGCGCAGACCGCTGGCCACCAGGAAAAACACCAGCCCTGCGCCGGCTCCGCGCAGGCCCCGCTCGGGGCCGGCCCCGGCTCCAGCCGGAGCCTGGACCTTCCCTCCCGCGGGAGCCGCGGCTGGAGCCGGGCGCAGGAACAGAAGCCCCATCGCCAGCCCCGGGACTCCCACCGCGGCCAGCACGCCGCGCCAGCCCATCCAGGACAGCAGGAGGCCGCCGGCCAGGTACATGGCCAGGATGGCCAGGCCCCCATACAGCTCGAAGGAACCAAACGCCCTGCCCGGCCGCACCGGCTCCAGCCGGGCGATGAGCGAGTAGATCACCGGGTGGAAGGTCGCCGCGCCCACCGCCGCCGCGGCCAGGGAGGAGAGCACGCCCGCCCGGGCGGGGCTCAGGCCCGCGCCCAGGAAGCCCGTGGAGGCCAGCAGGAATCCGCCGCCGATCAGGATCCAGGGGGAAAAGCGATCGGAGCCCCGGCCGAAGAGGTAGGAGAAGATGGCCACGATGCCCAGGTAGGAGGCCAGCACCAGCCCGGCCAGCCGGTAGGAGAGGGCGTACTCCTTCAGGAGCAGAGGCAGCACCATGGGCAGCGCGAAAAAATACAGGTCGTTGACCCCGTGCCCCAGGGAGCTCAGGAAGCCGAAAGAGGAGAGCCGGCGGCCCATGCCCGCCACTGTTCCACGGCGGCCCGCAGGTGGTCAAGAAGCCTCCGAATTCGCTATAATGCGCGGCATGGTGATTTGGTTCAAGGCGCTTCATCCGGTGTGGCAGGCCCTTGTGGCCACCACCTTCACCTGGCTGGTCACGGCCCTGGGCGCCGGGCTGGTGTTCTTCTTCAAGTCCATCAACCGCCGCGTCCTGGACGGAATGCTGGGCTTCGCCGCCGGAGTGATGATCGCCGCCAGCTACTGGTCCCTGCTGGCCCCGGCCATCGAGATGGCCGAGCTCGCCGGCATGCGGCCCTGGATCCCGGCGGCCGGGGGCTTCCTGGCCGGGGGGCTGTTTCTTTGGGGAGTGGACAAGGTGCTGCCGCACCTGCACCTGGGCCTGCCGGTGAGCGAGGCCGAGGGAGTGCCCACCACCTGGCGGCGCAGCGTGCTGCTGGTGCTGGCCATCACCCTGCACAACATCCCGGAGGGCCTGGCCGTGGGCGTGGCCTTCGGCGCCCTGAAGTACGGCCTGTCCTCGGCCAACCTGGCCGGAGCCGTGGCCCTGGCGGTGGGCATCGGCATCCAGAACTTCCCGGAGGGCACCGCGGTGTCCGTGCCGCTGCGCCGGGAAGGCGTGTCCCGGCTGAAAAGCTTCTGGTACGGGCAGCTTTCCGCGGTGGTGGAGCCGGTGGCCGGCGTGCTGGGCGCCGCCCTGGTGATCCTCATGAAGCCGATCCTTCCTTTCGCCCTGGCCTTCGCCGCCGGGGCCATGATCTTCGTGGTGGTCGAACAGCTGATCCCCGAAAGCCAGCAGCAGACCAACACCGACGTGGCCACCGGCGGGGCCATGCTGGGCTTCGCCGTGATGATGATCCTGGACGTGGCCCTGGGCTAAGGAGGCCGGAGGTTCATGTTTCTCAACGCCAAGCTGATCGCTTCCACTTTCGTGATGATCTTCCTGGCCGAGCTGGGCGACAAGACCCAGATCTCCACCTTCGCCCTGGCCAGCAACAGCCGCTCCATGCTCTCGGTGTTCCTGGGGGCCTCCGGAGCCCTGGTGCTGACCACCCTGATCGCCGTGGTGCTGGGCGGGGTGATCGGCCGCTTCGTGCCCGAAAAGCTGATCAAGATCGCCTCCGCGGCCGTCTTCATCGGCTTCGGGGTGTTGACCCTGGTCGAGGCCTTCCGCAAGTAGGGCCATGGGCATCATCGACTTCTTCCGCCGCATCGCGCTGCGCCTGATCCTCCGCAATGCCCTGGCCCTGGAGGAGGAGATCTACGGCCACTTCCTGGATCTGCCCGAGGAGCTGGCCGGCCTGGAGCTTCCCGCCCCCCTGCAGGCCATCGTGGAGGAGGAACGCGAGCACCGCCGCCTGCTCGCCCGGATGATCGAGGGACGCCTGGACCACGGCGAAATCGAAAAAGCCCTGGAGGCCCGGCACATCCACGATCTGGACAAGGTCCGGCCGCTGGAAGCCCGGTACGCCCCAATCCGGGAGAAGCTCCGGCACATCTATGGACACGAGCGGGCGGTGTACGAGTTCTTCCGCAGCCTGTACAAGAAAAGCTCGCTGCCCTTCGTGAAGCGCGCCTTCCAGTTTCTCACCCAGCAGGAGGAGATGCACGTGCGCCTGCTGGAGCGCCTGTTGGGGGACGGCTGATGGAGCGCAAGGGGGCCGACATGTCCTTCCCGCCTGTCATCCTGGCCCTGCCCGACTGGATCCAGGAGTGCTGCGGCGATCCCGCGCGGAGCTTCCCGGAGGCGGGCGAACGCCTGCGCCTGGCCGTGGAGCTGGCCCGGCGCAACGTGGAGCGCGATACGGGAGGGCCCTTCGGGGCCGCGATTTTCGACCTGGCCACCTTCCGTCTGGTGGCCGCGGGGGTGAACCGGGTCATACCCGAATCCTGCTCCGTGGCTCACGCCGAAACCATGGCCATCATGCTGGCCCAAAAGCGCCTGGGCACCTTCGACCTGCGCTCCGCGGGGGATTTCGAGCTGGCCACCAGCGCCGAGCCCTGCGCCATGTGCTACGGGGCGCTGCCCTGGTCGGGCATCCGGCGCCTGGTCTACGGCGCCACCCGGGAGGACGTGCAGGCGATCGGCTTCGACGAAGGGGACAAGCCGCCGGACTGGGCGCGCGCGCTGGAAGCGCGCGGCATCGAGGTGGTCCACGCCCTGCTGCGCGCGGAGGCCCGGGAAGCCCTGGAGTGCTACCGCAACCGGAACGGAAGGATTTACTGACTACTGTCAGCACGGCTACTGACGTACTGACCTGCCGCTACTGCGGCCCCCAGCACGGCTACTGACGTACTGACCTGCCGCTACTGCTATTGCAGCAGCGCAGCTACTGCGGCCCCCAGCACGGCTACTGACGTACTGACTACTGTCAGCCGTATTAGTC
>MIBK01000081.1:8598-10146 GCA_001829505.1 Spirochaetes bacterium RBG_16_67_19
GAAACCCTCACCTTTGCCGTCCGGCTTTCCAGGCTCCCGGCTGAATAGCTCCCGGAGCTGCTCAGGCGCACATCCTGCCGCTCCACGCTGCCCGAAAGCTTGAGCGATCCGGAGGAGGTGATCTGGACCTCCAGCGAGCCGGCGGACAGCGCATCGATGGCCACGCCTCCGGAGGAGCTGATCTGGATCCGCAGGGAGTCCGCGCTCAGCTCCTTCGCCGCGACGCTGCCCGAGCTGTGCGTCTCGATGGCGGTGAGCTTCCTCATCGTCAACCGGAAGACCGGCGGGCGCAGCGAGAAGGCCGGCCCGCCTTCCTTCCGGCCGATGAAGAGCGTGCCTCCGCGCACCTCGGTCTGGATCCTGGCCAGCTCCCCCTCCCCGGCCGTGATTTCCAGGGCTTCTCGATCCCCCTGGGTGATGAAGAGCTGGCCCGCGGTGCTGAAGCTGACGCTGTCGAATCCGCTGACCTCGCGAACCGCCCCGGCCTCCCTTGCCCCGAACGCGCCGGCTTGAAGTCCGGCCAGGGCGAGGAGTGCCAATGCGCTCAGGATCGTGATGGAGAACCTGCTCTTGCCGATCATATCTCTCCTTTCATGATGCCTACCCTTCGGCCACCAACTCCTCGTAAGCCAGGCCGGCGAAAGCCAGGGGAGGCCCCTGCGCCTGCCGCCGCTCCAGGAAAGCCCGCGGGTCCGTGGGCAGGGGCTCCAGGACGGCCGGTGCCTCCGCGGGCCCCACCCCCAGGTAATCGGCGTGCTCCTCCCCGGTCAGGGGCAGGCCCAGCGCGTCCACCAGCACCACGGTGCGGTTGCCTCCCAGCCCCTTGGCCAGGTAGAGCATCCGGTCGGCCCGCCGGAACAGGGACTGCTCGTTGGGGCAGGGCCGCGGGTGGGCCCGTCCCAGACCCTGGGCCACCCCGATGGACAGCGTGCCCACCGAGACCGCGCTCCCGGTCAGGTCGGCCTGGCGCTGGGCGAGGTCGCTCAACCGGGAAGCGATGGGACCGGCCTTGAACTCCTCGAAAGTGCTGCGGATGCGGGCGGCCAGGCGCGCTCCCGCCTCCGCTCCGCCCCGCAGCACCACGAGCAGCTCGTCCCCGCCGAAGCGGGTGGCCGGGTCCTCCTCCCGGCAGCAGGAGAGCACGGCCCGGCCGGCCAGGGACAGCAGGGTGTCCCCGAAATCGTGCCCGAGGGAATCGTTGACCACCTTGAAGCGGTCCAGGTCCGCCAGCAGCAGGGCCAGCTCCCGGCCCGCCAGCTTCTCCTGCCGGAACAGGATCGGGGCCAGGCGCAGGTACTCGTTCTTGCTGTGCAGGCCGGTCAGGTTGTCGACCTGCTCGAAGTCGCGCCGCAGCTGCACGCGCAGCGGGGAGCGGTCCTGCTGGATCTCGGCGCGGATGGCCTTGTCCGTCTCGCCGGCCAGCAGCACCCGCCCGCCCAGTCCCCGCAGCGGGGAGGACTCGTGGTTGAGCAGGAAGTCCAGCAGGTCGGCCGTGCCGTACAGGATCTCCAGGAAAAGGCGGTTGGTCTCGGCCTGCGGCTCCACCAG
>MIBK01000081.1:10160-14136 GCA_001829505.1 Spirochaetes bacterium RBG_16_67_19
CCGGCACGGTCTCGATCCAGCTCGCGATCTGGTTGAGCAGCGCCACCGGCGGGGCCTGCACCAGATCCTCCGCCCTCAGGCGGTGCAGGGGAATGGGGCTCAATGCCCCCAACTGCCGCCGTTCGGGCACCAGCTTGGACAGCAGCTCGCACAGCTGGCGGCTCACGGTATAAAGGGGCGGAACCCGGAACAGCTCCTCCCGGTCGATCTGCAGCGCCACCTGCCCGTAGCCCCGCACCAGGTGGTTGCGCAGCTGGTTCACCATCTCCACGCTCTTGCGGCCCGCCGGCGAAGCCAGGTAGCGGTGGGCCGTCTCCGGAGGCAGGGCGGTGAGCTGCCGGTCCAGGTCGGCGAGCTCCTTTAGGTAGCGCAGGAGCAGGACCTCGCGCAGCAGCGCCCACTGGGCGCGCAGGTCCAGCAGGCGCTGCGGCACCGGGGCTCCGCCGAGAGCCAGCGGATCCACCAGCCGCCCCACCGCGTCCGGATTCAGGCTGTCCAGCATCTGGGCCACGATCTCGTGCAGCACCAGCACCGCTCCCACCGGATCCTGCCAGGACAGCGCGCCCAGCAGGTCGCTGAAGCCCTGGCGGCGGTGGTAGGAGGGCCCGCGGGGGGCGGGGGGGGAGAAGATCTTCAGCTGGAACCAGGGAAGCACCGAGTAGTCCTGATCGGCGATGCGCTCCAGGCGGCAGCCCGGGAAGGCCTGCAAAAGGATGGTCAGGATACCGCGGAACTCCTCGGCCAGGTTGACCGGCTCCGGGGCCGCCTCGCCGGCGGAAGGCTGCGGAGGCGGCGGGGGGGCCAGCGCCGGACGCTCCAGGGACAGGATCTCCCGCGGGTCCAGGTCCACGAAGCGCAGCACCTGGGGCAGGATCGCCGGCAGCTCCTCTTCGCGCCGGTAGACGCGCACCATCTTCAGCAGCGCCGGGTACAGCTCGTGGGCGAACCACTTCAGGCGCGCCCAGCAGGCCAGGAACTCCTCCACCAGGCGGTCGACCCGGAGGCTGATGCGGGCCAGGTCCTCCTCGCCCGGGAAGATGCGCCGGTACTGGGCCTTGATCAGGGCGCCGATCCCCTCCAGGGTTTCGCGCACGGCCTCGACGGGCGCGGCGGTGAGCAGCGAGCTGCGCTGGACGGCCCGGACCAGGTGCTGCAGCTCCAGCACGTCCACCGCCCGCCCCGTAGCCGAGGCCGCTTTCAGGCCGTCCAGCGCTTCCAGGACGCTGGATGGCAGATGCTGGAAGGAGCCGAGCAGTTTCAGCCCCTGCGGCTCCCAGACCGCCAGGTCGCGCTTCAGCTCCCCGGCCAGGTTGTAGCGTCGGTCGGTCTCCCGGCGCAGGAAGGAGCCTCCCTTCAGCAGGGTTTCGGCTGCCCGGGCCAGCTCCAGCAGGGTGCGGCTCAGGCTGTAGCCCGAAGGGTCACCCCGCTCGGCGCTGTCCTGCACCAGGGTTTTCAGGAAACGGCGGCTGACCCGGTCCCGGGCGGGATGGAGGAAGGACAGGACGCTGGACAGCAGCTCCGCCAGGCTGCAGATCTCATATCCCTCGGAGTAGGCGTAGCCGTCGATGCGCAGGCGCAGGGCGTAGGTCGGGCGCCGCCGCAGGGGCAGGCTCACCCGCGATCCGCCCGCGGGCAGGTCGTGCAGTTCCTCCGCGGCAGTCTCAGGGCGTTGGGCGCCCGCCTCTCCGGTCGTGCGGATGGCCTGCGCCGCGCGGCGCAGAGCCTCGGCCAGTTTCCTGCGCTCCTCCTCGGGCAGGTGATCGTACTTGCCCATGGGCTGCCCGCAATTATATCCCGGCTCAGGGCAAAAGTCCCGCCTTGCCGCGGGTGATCTTCAGATCGAAGCGCTCATCGGCGTGCCGCACCAGACGCGGCAGGCGCCCCGCCAGGCCGACCTTCTCGCCCTTCACCAGCAGCAGGCCGGCCACGCCGGGCAGGCCGGCCACCCGCTCCAGCGCGCGGGGAAGGTCGGACTCCCGGCGGACCAGGTTGCCGGCCAGGGTGGCGGCCGCATCCGCCAGGGCGGCATCGCGGGCCACCACGGTGGCCAGGTCGCAGTCCCCGAAGCTGAAGGAATGCCCCAGGCGCCCGGAGGAGGAGCATACCGCCAGCGGCATCTCAGCGGGCTGGATCTCCAGGGCCAGTCTGCCGGACAGGGCGCCGGGACCGGCGTACAGGGCGATCAGCACCGCTTCCGGTGAGTCCAGGTAGATATCACCCCCGTTCTCCACGATCGCTTCCCCGGCCCCTGCCGCCAGGGCGGCTTCCGCGGCCAGTTGGGCCATGGCCCCGGCCACGGCGGCCATGGGCCCCACGCCGGTGACGGCCGCGGCAGCCTGCATGCGCACCGCCACCTCCGGGGCGCCGGGCAGCAGAGCAAGCGGCGCCAGGGCGGTGCGGAACTCCGGCTGGCGCCGCAGGTATTGCTCGAGGAGGTTGCGCTGGCGGCGGATCTCGCGGGTGGCGAGGCCGAAAAGCGGGCAGGCGATGCGGAAGCTGGCGCCTTTGAAGGCGAAGCTCCGGTAGCTGCGCGCCGGGGCTCGGCTCACGGGATCAGCGCAGGCTCAACTGGCGGATGCCGGCCGCGTCGCATAAGGGCTCCAGTTCCGCCAGGCGGTGCCCGTGCACCACGATCCAATGCTGGCTCACCCCGCTTTCCACGGCGCGGCGGAAGAACTCAGCCACCGGCACCTTCAGGGCGCACAGCAGGTGGCTGTTGCCGTCCATCTTCGGGGCACCCTTCAGGGACTCCCCCTCCAGGCCCACCCACTTCAGGCGCTCCCCGTCCCAGACCGAGTTCACCAGGGTGACCGGCCCCGGGCGGTACTTGAAGAAGCTCACCGCCCCGCTGAAGCGGTCGGTATTCTCGTACTCCACGTCGGGAACGATCTCCACGGGATGGGCGGGGTCCGCGTTGGCCGCGTCGTGGTAGCCGGCGTGCCCCAGCAGCAGGGTGTCGTGGCGGTAGTCGGCCCCGAACACCTCGGTGTAGAAGGGCCGCTCGCCGGTGGCCAGGCGCAGGGCCTGCATGGCCAGGCCGGCGGCTACGTCCGCTTCCATGCAGACCACGGTCGCTTGCGAAAGGGCCGGGTTGCAAAGGCAGGGGCGCAGCCCGAAGCTGGAGTGCATCTCCGGGATCACGTCGTTTATGGCCAGCACCGCCAGGCCTTCCGACGCCTTCTGCAGGGCCAGGGCGTAGCGCAGGCCCTCTTCCAGATTGCGCGGATCCACGCGGACGCGCGCGCCCCCCTGCTCCAAGGCCCGCCGCAGGCCGTCCAGCTCCTCGGCGCCGACCCCCGCCGCCTCGCGCCGCACGCGCTCCAGCTCCAGGTAGACCAGCTCCACTCCGTACAGCCGGCGCAGCTCGAACTCGTCCACGTAGGTGGTGGACATCTGGTCGCAGCGGAAAGGCAGCACCCCGACGCGCAGGCCGTTCAAACGCCGGGCCACCGCCATGGCCCTGGCCCAGCCGCCGATCCTCCGGTAGGTCAGCTCTTCGCCCACCGGGCCGGCCACCGCGCGGAACCAGCGGCGCTCCCGTTTCAGCAGTCCGGAGAGCTGCAGGGTGCACACCGCCCCCGAGCCCTGGATCATGCGCTGGAAGGGCAGGAAGCGCGGCAGCGAGGCTTCCGGGGAGGAGGTCCACAGCAGCAGCGGCAGGGAGGGCAGCTCCTTCAAGGCGGCGCGCACGATCTGGTCCTCGCACCACATCAAGGGCGAAACCAGCAGGCCGTCCAGGTCCTCCTCGGCGAGGCGCCGCGCGGCCTGGCGCGCCTCCTCCGCCGAGAACAGCACCCCTGGGAAGACCGGCTGGCAGTAGGGGGCAAGCTCGGCGGTCACCCGGCGCGCCACCGCCTCCACCCGGGCCGTGGTGTCGGAGGCCGGGTCCTGCAGGCCCACCTCGCGGAACCAGCCGGAGGTGAAGAACAGCAGGCCCAGGCGCGGGCGGACCGGAAAGGAAGGGGATTGGCTCATG
>MIBK01000081.1:14164-18794 GCA_001829505.1 Spirochaetes bacterium RBG_16_67_19
AGGGACAGTTCTCCAGGCAGCTCAGGCACTCCACGCACAGCTCCCCGGCAAAGGCCACCTCCATGGTCGCCCGCTCGGCCACGTGCAGGGCCTTGGTCGGGCAGTGCGGGATGCAGTTGGTGCACATCGTACAGCGCTCCCGGTCCCAGCGCACGCCCTTCTGCGCCTCGTCGACCTGCACGTTCAGGGTGCGCACGAACTCCACGCCCCGGGCAATGTTCTCCTCGCTGCCCGTCACATCCAGTACCAGGTAGCCGTACTCCTCGGGAGTTACCTTGGCGCGGAAGATGTTGATCACCAGATCGTAGTCCTTAACCAAATGGTAGACGATGGGCTTCTCGGTCTCGCTCCTGGGGAAATACAGCAAGAGGCGCCGGGTGCTCACGGGCGGCCCTCCCGGATCTTCATCCCCTGAAAGCCCTGCTGGACCGGCAGGGCGGCCAGCGGCCGGGACAGCAGGAAGTCGCCGCGGCGGATCTCGTCGGCCAGCAGGGCGGCGATTTCACGGGCCATGGCGTAGGAGGACATCGAGCTTGACTCCACGGTCCTGCCCAGCAGGGTCACCTCGCCGCGCTTCAGCTCCTCGTAGCTCAGGCGGGCCAGCACCTGCCCGGTGCGGTTGGGGTAGTCGCCGGAGTAGTCGATCACCGGGGCCAGGATGTCCCGGTCGCGCACGGTGGTGGCCTTGAGGATCTGCGGATTCAGGATCGGGATCGGGATGCCCACCCCCAGGGCCAGGGAAACCCCATAGCCGCGCAGGCTGGCGCCGCGCACGAAGCGGGGATGCATCTTCTTCATGTCCGCGGTCAGGGCCAGCGTGCCGGCCCCCTCGGTGGGCACGTCGTTGGGCCCGCGCTCGCAGCTGGGGGCGTGCTGGGTTCCTTGAGCGTACACATGCCCCTGGGCCCCGGCCAGCCAGACCTTCGTGCCGATGCCGATGGTCCGGTACAACGGGTCGTTCAACAGCGGCGAGAGCTGCCCCGCCGAGGAGTAGCTCAGGTTGGCCATCTTCGGCTTGAGGCAGCCCAGGTAGGTGTAGATCGGCCGCTCCGAGCCGTTGACGGCCACGTTGTAGTTCTGGTAGCAGTTGCGCGGGTTGACCATGATGGCCTGGTTCAGGTCCTTGATGCTGAAGGTGGTGCGCACCTCCCGCCGCGGGTAGTCGTCCGTGCCGTAGGACAGGCCGTGCAGCTCCAGGGTCTGGCCGGCCACCAGCTTCTCGATCACGTGTCCGCCGCCGTGGCGGAACTCCCCCGGGTAATAGGTGTTGGCCGGGTCGCCCTGGCGCAGCTCCGTGGCCCCCAGGTAGGCGTCCACCGCGGCCACTCCGGAGTAGGCCGGCACTCCGTCGATCCAGGTCTGGGTGATGCGCATGCGCGGCCGGCTGTGCCCGAAGTTCAGGAAGCAGCCCGAGGAGCACATGGCGCCGAAGGTGGCCGTGGTGACCACGTCCACCTCCCGCGCGGCCTCCTCCAGGCCCTTGCGCTCCGCGTAGTCGATGATCTCCTCCGCGGTCAGGACCACGGCCTTGCCGCTCTCGATCCTGGCGTTGATCTGCTCGTAGCTCTTCATGGCCAGTGTGAGGATAGCAGGGACGCGGGCCGCAGGCAATCCTACGGCGCCGCGAAAGCCGCCGGCTCGCCATCGGCGGCTGGCCGGACCGTACGCCCGGCGACACGAGGTCACCGGGCGCACCGGCCGCACGGGATCAACGCCGTCGAGCTTCTGTTTTCTTGCGCTTCGGCGCGCGGTCCTTGTCCGGTGTCTTCTTCTGCAATTTCGCAAGCTCGAAGCGATCAAGATTCATCACCTTGCTCCAGGCAGCGACAAAGTCCTTCACGAACCTCTCATTGGAATCATTACAGGCATAGACCTCGGCGAGGGCCCGCAGCTGGGAGTTCGAACCGAAAACCAGATCCACACGCGTGCCGGTCCACTTGAGCGCACCCGTCTTGCGATCGCGCCCTTCGAACACGTCTTTGGCCTCCGATACCGCCTTCCACTCCGTACCCATGTCGAGCAAGTTCACGAAGAAGTCGGTCGTCAACATCCCGGGGCGCTTGGTAAAAATACCGTGTTTGGACTGCCCGACGTTCGCATTCAGGGCGCGCATGCCGCCGAGCAGCACCGTCATCTCAGGAGCGGTCAGCGCCAGCAGCTGCGCTCGATCCACCAGCAGCTCCTCTGCCGGTACCTGCAGCCCCTCGCGCTGGTAGTTGCGGAAGCCGTCCGCGACAGGTTCAAGCACGGCGAACGAGGCCTCGTCGGTCTGCTCCTGGGAGGCATCCATGCGCCCGGGGGCAAAGGGAACCTTCACCTTGTGTCCCGCCTTCTTCGCCGCCTCCTCGACGGCGGCACAGCCGCCGAGAACGATCAGGTCGGCGAGCGAGACTTTCTTCCCGCCAGGTTTGGCGCCATTGAAGGCCTTTTTGATCGCCCCCAGTTTCTGCAGGGTCTTGGCCAGTTCGCTCGGCTGGTTCACTTCCCAGTCCTTCTGCGGGGCGAGGCGGATGCGCGCTCCGTTGGCACCGCCGCGCTTGTCGCTGCCGCGGAACGTCGACGCTGACGCCCACGCCGTCAAGACCAGTTGGGAAATGGAAAGCCCGGATGCAAGGATCTTTGTCTTCAGGGAGGCGATGTCTTTCGCGTCAATCAATCTGTGATTCACCGCGGGAACGGGGTCCTGCCAGATGAGCTCTTCGGAGGGCACCTCCGGGCCGAGATAGCGGGCGCGGGGCCCCATGTCGCGGTGGGTCAGCTTGAACCACGCCCGGGCGAAGGCATCCGCGAGCTGATCCGGATTCTCCAGGAAGCGCCGTGAGATCTTCTCATAGGCGGGGTCGAACCGCAGCGAAAGGTCCGTGGTCAGCATGGAAGGTGCATGCCGCTTGGACGGATTGTGGGCATCCGGCACCGTATTGGCGCCCGCGCTGCCTTTCGGCTGCCACTGATGCGCACCGGCCGGGCTCTTCGTAAGTTCCCATTCGTAGCCGAACAGGTTCCACAAGAAATTGTTGCTCCACTTCGTCGGGGTCGTGGTCCAAATGACCTCCAGGCCGCTCCCGATTGCATCACCGCCCTTGCCGGTGCCGAAGCTGCTTTTCCAGCCAAGGCCCTGCGCCTCGATACCGGCCGCTTCGGGCTCGGGCCCCACGTTGGACGCAGGGCCGGCGCCATGGGTCTTGCCGAAGGTGTGGCCGCCGGCGATAAGAGCAACCGTTTCTTCGTCGTTCATCGCCATCCGAGCGAAGGTCTCGCGGATATCCTTTGCCGCGGCAAGCGGATCGGGATTGCCGTTGGGGCCTTCCGGGTTGACGTAAATGAGGCCCATCTGCACGGCAGCAAGCGGATTCTCGAGGTCCCGGTCGCCCGAGTAGCGCTTGTCGTCCAGCCATTTGCCCTCGGCACCCCAGTAGATGTCCTTTTCCGGTTCCCAGATGTCCTCGCGGCCGCCGCCGAAGCCGAAGGTCTTGAAGCCCATCGATTCCAGCGCGACGTTCCCGGCGAGGATCATCAGGTCGGCCCATGATATCTTGCGGCCGTACTTCTGCTTGATCGGCCAGAGCAGCCGGCGCGCCTTGTCGAGGTTGACGTTGTCTGGCCAGCTGTTTAGGGGGGCGAAGCGTTGGCTGCCGCTGCCGGCGCCGCCCCTGCCGTCGCCGGTGCGGTAGGTGCCGGCGCTGTGCCAGGCCATGCGGATGAACAAAGGTCCGTAGTGACCGAAGTCCGCCGGCCACCAATCCTGGGACTTTGTCATCACTTCATGAATGTCTTTCTTCAGGGCTTTCAGGTCCAGACTATTGAACTCTTTCGCATAATTGAAGGCCCCGCCCATGGGGTTGGACTTGAGGGAATGCTGGTGCAGGATATCAAGGCGCAACTGGTTCGGCCACCAGTCGCGGTTCGACGTTCCGCCCCCGGGTGCATGGCTGAAGGAGCTCTTTGATTCGGTTGACATGGTTCTCTCCTCTCGTGACGTGCGGACTGGTGCATGTACAGCATTCGCGCCGCTCTCAATCCAGTCCGCTCTGTTTGGTGCGTTGCGGCATCTCCGGCGGACAGTCAAGGAGGCCTGGCGAATTGCTCGGAATTGACTCCACACAACATGCTTTCCTACCCTTTCGCACTGCATTTTCCGCGGAGGCCGTACAGGCGAATCTCATGCCGGGTCGCAGCGTAGCCCGTCGCCTTCTGAAGCTTCTGTGTCAGGGAACGATCAACTGGCAAATCAAGATCGGTTACGAGCCCACAACTCTCGCAGACAAAGTGATGGTGCGGCACGGTGGTAGCCTCGAACCTGTCAAACCCGCTTCCAAAATCGAGTCTGCCCACCAACCCGTGTTTCGCAAGAATGCCCAGGTTCCGATAGACAGTACCCCTGTCGAAGGACTTCGAGGATGCGATCACGCTGTCCACTCTTGCGAGTTCTTCCCGCCATTCCCCGGCTTCTCGGTTCGTACTCGGAATCGTTACTGATTATGCGGCCTAACCTATTGCGCTGTCAATAGGCGGAGCGTTGCCAAGAGGCCTTGTGCGCCCCATGCACTCCGGTTGCCCAATTCGGGGCGTTTCCTGCTCAAGCGAAGTCAGATGTTGGCGGCTCCGGCAGAAGCGCAGTTCCAGTCCGGCT
>MIBK01000081.1:18824-19046 GCA_001829505.1 Spirochaetes bacterium RBG_16_67_19
AACGACCCGAGCTACCGCAGCTTGCGCTCCAGTTGGGCCCCGACGATCTCGGCTACCTTCCGGTCGAAGCTGTCGCCCGCCCCGGCCAGCTTCTGCTGCTCCTGCAGCAGGAAGGCGGCGCGGCGCTGGGACAGCTCGGAGAGCTGCAGGTTGAGCGCCTCCCGCGCGGCCCGCTGTCCGGCCAGGTAGGCCTTCTGCTCCTCCAGGCTCAGGCCCTGCATC
>MIBK01000082.1:0-563 GCA_001829505.1 Spirochaetes bacterium RBG_16_67_19
CTGCGGGCCTCGGTGATGCTGCACCTGCCCGCCCTGGTCATGGAAGGCAACGTGGGCTGGGCCTTGAAGATGGTCGGCCAGATGGGCCTGGCCATCAAGGGGCACTGGGGCGACGGGGACAACTCCCTGGGCGACATGTACCAGATTTCCAATCCGGTGAGCCTGGGGCTGAACGAGAAGGAGATAGTGGAGACCGTGCAGAGCACCGCGGTGAGCCTGATGGACTACGAGCGCAAGGCGCGCGCCGAGATGCTCAAGAGCCGCCGGGTGGAGCTGGAGGACGCCATCTTCCGGGCCTACGGGCAGCTCTCCCAGTGCCGACTGATCAGCTCCAAGGAGGCCATCGAGTTGCTGGCTAAAGTGCGCCTGGGGGTCAGCCTGGGGGTGTTGAGCTCCCCAGGCCTGGAAACCGTCACGGCCCTGATGATCCTGTCGCAGAAATCGCACATCCAAAAAATGCTCGATACTGCCGGTGACGAGACGGATAATAAATTAGTAGATTATACGCGCGCCAAGCTTTTGCGTAGAGCCTTGGAGGAAGGCAATGTTTAAGGGACTGACAC
>MIBK01000082.1:630-11978 GCA_001829505.1 Spirochaetes bacterium RBG_16_67_19
AGCTCCTGCCGGAACACATCGTCATCGCCCTGCTCAAGGACGGGGAGGGGGTGGGGGTGAAGTCCCTGCAGAAGGCCAAGGTGGACCTTGGCGAGATGCAGATGGAGATCGAGCGCTCACTACCCATGGGCCGGGGCGGGCTGATCCTCGGGGACGTGCCTCCTTCCAAGCGCGGCAAGAAGATCCTGGAGGATTCCGCCGCCGAGGCCCGCAACCTGGGCCACGAGTACATCGGCACGGAGCACCTGCTGCTGGCCGCCGCCCAGGAGGAGGGCTGCGTCACGGCCCGCTACCTGGCCCGCTACTCGGTGAGCGCGGCCTCACTAAGGGACATCATCGTGCAGATCAACGGCATGGGCGAGGTCGGCCAGCAGGCCCAGGCGGGCAACAAGAAGAAGAGCCAGCCCATTCCCCGCAAGGCCACTCCGACCCTGGACGAGTTCAGCCGCGACCTGACCAAGCTGGCCCGGGAGGACAAGCTGGACCCGGTGATCGGCAGGGCCAAGGAGATCCGGCGGGTGATCCAGATCCTGGCCCGGAGAACCAAGAACAACCCCGTGCTGATCGGGGAGCCGGGGGTGGGCAAGACCGCCATCGTGGAGGGCCTGGCCCAGCTCATCGTGGCCGGGGAGGTCCCGGAGGTGCTGGCCGCCCGCCGGGTGCTCACCCTGGACCTGGCCTCGCTGGTGGCCGGCACCAAGTACCGCGGCGAGTTCGAGGAGCGCCTCAAGCGGGTGATCAAGGAGATCCTGGCGGCGGGCAACGTGATCCTGTTCATCGACGAGCTGCACACCATCATCGGGGCCGGCGGCGCGGAGGGGGCCATCGACGCCTCCAACATGCTCAAGCCCGCCCTGGCCCGCGGGGAGCTGCAGTGCATCGGGGCCACCACCCTCAACGAGTACCGCAAGTACATCGAGAAGGACGCCGCCCTGGAGCGGCGCTTCCAGCCCATCTACGTCGAGGAGCCCGGGGTGGAGGAGACCGTCGAGATCCTTAAAGGGCTGAAGGACCATTACGGCCGCTTCCACCACGTCACCTACACCTACGAGGCCCTGGAAGCGGCGGCCAACCTCTCCCATCGCTACATCACCGACCGTTTCCTGCCGGACAAGGCCATAGATTTATTGGACGAGGCCGGCTCGCGCAAGAAGATCGGTTCCAGCCAGCGCCCCAAGGAGCTCACCGAGCTGGAGGCGGAGATCGAGAGCCTGAGCCAGGAGAAGGCCACCCTGGTCTCCTCCCAGAACTACGAGCGGGCCGCCTCCATCCGCGACCAGGTCAAGCAGCTGCGCGGCCGCATCGACGAGGTCAAGTCGAGCTGGGAGCAGAACATCCGGGTCGAGGAGAACCTGGTGGACGCCGACCAGATCCAGACCATCATCTCGGAGGTCACCGGCATCCCCCTGGCCCGCATCGTGCAGAGCGAGAGCCAGAAGCTGCTGGCCGTGGAGGAGGAGCTGCACAAGCGGGTCATCGGGCAGGACCCGGCCATCGCCTCGGTGGCCTCGGCCATCCGCCGCTCGCGCACGGGCCTCAGTTCGCCCAAGCGCCCGCTGGGCTCCTTCGTGTTCCTGGGTCCCACGGGGGTGGGCAAGACCCTGCTGGCCAAGACCCTGGCGGAGTTCCTGTTCGGCAACGAGGACGCCCTGGTGCGCATCGACATGTCGGACTTCATGGAGAAGCACAACGTGTCGCGCCTGGTGGGCGCCCCGCCCGGATACATCGGCTACGAGGAAGGGGGCCTGCTCACCGAGAAGATCCGCCGCCGTCCTTACAGCGTGGTGCTGCTGGACGAGATCGAGAAGGCCCACCCGGACGTGTTCAACCTGCTGCTGCAGATCCTGGAGGAAGGGCAGCTGCAGGACAACCTGGGGCACACCGTCTCCTTCCGCAACACGGTGATCATCATGACCTCCAACGCCGGGGCCCGCGAGATCAGCAAGGACGGGGCCCTGGGCTTCCACGCCGAGGACGGCATGATGCACTACGAGGAGATCAAGAGCTCGGCGCTCGGGGAGCTGAAGCGCATGTTCAACCCCGAGTTCCTGAACCGGGTCGACGAGATCGTGGTGTTCCACTCCCTTACCCGCGAGCACCTGCGGCTGATCCTGGAGGTGATGGTCCAGGAAATGCAGAAGCAGCTGGCCGAGCAGAAGATCGGCCTGGAGGTCAGCAAGGAAGCCCGCGAAGCCCTGATCGAGCAGGGCTACGACGAGAAGTACGGCGCCCGCCCGCTGCGGCGCACCCTGCAGAAACTGGTCGAGGACCCCCTGTCCGTGGACATCCTGAAGGGGCGCTTCAAGACCGGAGCCACGGTGGTGGTGGACTGCAAGGACGGCAAGACTGTCGTCTTCCGGCCCAAGCGCTCGCGCCCGAGCGGCGAGAAGAAGACCAAAGAGCTGGTGGCGCGCTGAGGCGCGGAAGCCCCCAAGTGCTGCGGCGCGCCGCCGTCCTGGCTGTTCTCTTCTGCGCGGCGGCGTCGCTTTCCGGTCAGCAGGCCACCGGCCTGCAGGCCGAGAGCCTGTACTCCAGCGCGGCGCGCGCTTTCCAGGACGGGCTGTACCTCATGGCCGCCCGCAGCCTGCGGCAGCTCTCCGAGAGCTACCCCGAGCACCCCCTGGCCGACGACGCGGAGTATCTCCAGGCCCTGGCCGAGTACTACCAGCGGGGTTACGCCCGCCTGCTATCGATTCTAAGAGGTTTCCACCGGCGCCATCCCCGGTCCCCCTTCAACAGCCGGGTGCCTTTCTGGCTGGGCAGCGCCCATTTCCAGCTCGGGCAGTACGCCCAGGCCGTGGTCCAGCTGGGCCTGCAGGTGGAACGCTTTCCCCAGGAGAAGGAGTACGCCGAGCGGTCCCTGCTGCTCGCGGGGGCGGCCCTGGAAAAGCTGGGCGAGTGGGACCGGGCCAGCCAGTCCTACCGGCGCCTCCTGGAAGGGGCAGGCGGGCAGGGCGGGCTGCTCGCCGAGGGCGCTACGCTCGCCGAGGGCGCTGCGCTCGCCGAGGCCTGGTTTCGCCTGGGCAGCTGCCAGCTCATGCTCAAGGACTACGCCGGGGCCTTCGGCTCCTTCACCCGCGTCCTGGTCGAGCACCCTGACAGCCCGCAGGCGGAGGAGGCGCTGTTTTTCGCCGCGGAGAGCCTTTTCTCCGCCGGGCGCTTCGCCGAAGCCCAGCGCCGCTACCGCCTGGTGCTGAAAGCCGAGCCGCCCGCCGAACGACTCGAGACCTGCCTGTACCGCCTGGCGCGGGTGGCGGCCAGGCTGCAGAGGCCTGCCGAATCGCTGGCCACCGTCGGGGAGTTGGAGAGGCGTTTCCCCGGCGGCCCTTACGCCCCGGAATATCCCCTGCTGGCCGCCGAGGCGCTGTTCGATCTGGGTCAGTACGCACCTGCCCAGGCCGCCTACCGGCGCGCGCTGGCGGCGGCCGCCAGTCCCGCCGACCGCCAGCGGATATCCTACAGCCTGGCACTGGCGGCGCTGTCCGCCGGAGACCCGGCCGGGGCCCTCGAGGCGCTGCGTGAAAGCCTTTCCGGCGGAGATCCGGGCATTACCGAGATGGCCTCCTTCCGGCTGGCCGCCGCCCTGGCGGCGCTGGGGCGCGAGCCGGAAGCCCTGAAGGCGGTGAGCGATTTCCGGGCCCGCTTCCCCGGCTCGGACCTGGGCGAGCAGGCCCTGGCCCTGCAGGCATCTCTGCTTGACCGCTCCGGCCGCGGCCGGGAAGCCCGCGAGCTGTACGGCCAGCTTCTGGCCCGCTACCCCTTCTCCGCGCGCAAGGACGAGGCGCTGTTTCAAAGGGCCTCCAGCTTCCTGGCCGCGGGAGATACCGCGGCCGCGCTCAAGGACTTCTTCGTCGTGGCGCGCGGAGCTTCGGCCTTCCGGGCGGAAAGCCAGTACAACATCGGCTACATCTACTCGCAGCGCGGGGAGTTCGCCCGGGCCAGGCCCTATTTCGCCGCAGCCCTGGCCGCCGGAGGGCCTCTGTCGGCGCGGGCTGCGCTGGCCTCGGGGGTGTGCCAGTTCAACGCCGGGGACTATGCCCAGGCCCTGGCCTGGTTCCAGCGCCTGGAGGGCCTGCCCGCCGCCGCGGGCCCGCCGCCGGCGGAACGGGCCGAGGGCTGGTACTACAGTGGCCGGGCCCTGTACAAGCTGGAGCGCCTGGGCGAGGCCGAGGAGCTCTTCGCCCGCGCGGCCTCCGCGGAAGGCCCGCAGCGGGAGGATGCCATGTACTGGCGGGCCGTCAGCCTGTTCCGCCTCGACCGCCTGGGGGCGGCCCGCCAGGCGTTCCTGGATCTGCCGGCCGCCTTCCCCGCCGGACCGCGGGCGGCGGAAGCCCTGTACCGGGCCGGGATGTGCGCGGCCCTGGCCGGCGAGCACGCGGCGGCGCTGGGCCTGTTCGAGCGGGCGCTGGCCGCGGCCCGGAAGGGGGAGCTGGCGGAGGAGATCCTCTTCCAGAAAGGCCTGAGCCTGCTGGCCTCCTCCGGGCGGGAGCAGGCCGCCGCCGCTTTCCGGGAGTTGGCCCGGGAGTTCCCCGGCGGCCGCCTGGCCGCGGAAGGTTACCTGGCCCTGGCCGAGGCGGACCTGCGCGCCGGCGACCAGGCCGGGGCGCTGGCGGGCTTTCGCAGGCTGGCCAGGGAATACCCGGACCGGCCCGCCGCGCATGGCGCCCTGTATTGGGCGGGGGTGGCCGCCGCGCGCCAGGGCCTGGCCGAGGAGGGCCTGGAGCATCTTCTGCGCTACCTGGAGCTGGATCCTGGCGGCGGCCAGGCCCTGGCTGCGGAGCAGGAGATCCGCCGGATCCTTTCGGAAAGCGGGCCCGGTGAGAGGGTGTTGAAGAAGTTCCTGTCCCGCGTCGAGGCCGCGGCGATTCCGTCGCCGCTCAAGCAGAAGGCGCGGTTCGAATACGCCCTGCACGTTTTCCGGCTCGACCGCGAGCAGGGCCTGGACCTGCTTTTTGCCCTGCGCGACGGAGAGCCCGGGGAGCCCCTGGCCGGGGAAGTGCACTACTGGATCGGCGAAGGCTACCGGCAGCGCGGCGATTCGGCCCGGGCCCTGGAGATCTTCGCCGGCCTGGCCGCTTCCCGGGCGGACCGCACGGGAGCCCTGGCTCAGGCGGGGGCGGCCCGCCTGCTGGAGGAGCAGGGGAGGGCGGAAGAAGCGGCGGAGGAATACCTCAAGGTATATTTCCTGTTCCCGGAGCTGAAGGAGCTGGCCTCGGAGGGGCTGTACCAGGCCGGCCGGCTGTACCGGGAGCAGGGCCTGCGGGAAAGGGCGGAGCGCCTGCTGGAAAAGCTGCGGGCCGAGTTCCCGGACAGCCCCAGGGCCCGCGAATGAAAAAGGGGGAGCCGATGAGCGAATGGGTGGAGTTTCTGGACACGACCCTGCGGGACGGGAACAAGCTGCCTTTCGTGGTCCTGAGCGTCGGGGAGCGGCTGGCCCTCGCCCGGCAGCTCGCCGGGCTGGGTGTGGACATCATCGAGGCGGGCTATCCGGCGGCCTCCGCGGAGGAGCGGGAGGCGCTGATCCAGATCGCCCGCGAGGTGCGCGAGCCCTACATCGCCGCCCTGGCCAAGGCCACGCCCCAGGACGTGGAAACCGTGGCGGAGGCGCTGGCCGCCGCCGCCCGTCCCCACCTGCACATCTTCCTGCCTATCTCCGAGGTCTTCCTGCGCGGGGTGCTGGGCAAGTCCGGGGCGGAGTGCCTGGCGACCATCGAGCAGTCGGTCAGAGCGGCCCGCGGCATGCGCGTGCAGTTTTCCCTGGCCGAGGTCGGGGAGGCCGAGGAGTCCCTGCTGCTGGAGGCCGCCCAGGCCGCCGCCGAGGCCGGCGCGCAGGTCCTGAGCCTGGCGGACACCAACGGCTGCCTGCACCCCGAGCGGGTGCGGGAGCTGGTGGGCCGGGTGCGGGGCGTCCTGAAGCCGGAGGTGCTGGTCGGCGTGCACCAGCACAACGACCTGGGGCTGGCCACGGCCGGCACGCTGGCCGCGCTGGAGGCGGGGGCCCGGCACGTGGAGGTCACCTTGAGCGGCATCGGCGGTCGGGCGGGCAATACCCCCCTGGAGGAGGTGGCCCTGGCCATCCAGGTGTTCGCCCCCCGGCTGGGCCTGGAGCACCACCTGCACCTGGACCGCCTGGCCGGTGCCTCCGCCCTGCTGGCCCGCCTCACCGGGGTGCCGATGCACCCCAACAAACCGGTGCTTGGCCGGCAGGCCTTCGAGAGCGGGCGGGGCGCGGACGCCCGCCAGGCCCTGGGCGAACGCCTGCGCGGGCTGCTGGATCCGCGGACCATCGGCAAGGTGGAGGACGCCCTGTTCAGCGACCAGGCCATCAGCCAGGCGGGCTTCATCCAGCACCTGGCCATGCTGGGGGCGGACACCAAGGGGGTGGATCTGGAAAAGGTCTACCGCCTGTTCCTGGCCCAGGTACGCCGCAAGCGGGTGGTGCATTTGAGCGAGGTGCAGGCCATGATCGCCGACGCCCGCCAGGAGACCACCTCGCCCTACAAGTTGGAGTCCTTCGGGGTGATGACCGGCTCGCACACCCTGCCGGTGGGCAGCGTGGAGCTGGGCCGGGGAGCCGAGCGGCTGGTGCAGAGCTCCCCCGGGACGGGGCCCGTGGACGCCCTGTGCCGGGCGGTGGACAAGGCGGTGGGCCTGAAGCCGCGCCTGCTGGTGTACTCCGCCGATACGGTGACGGAAGGCTTGGACGCCCGGGCGGAGGTCACCATCAGCTTGAGCTTCCTGGGAAAGGTCTTCCATGGGCGCTTCGGCTCCACGGACGTGATCGAGGCCAGCCTGAGGGCCTACCTGGACGCGGTGAACCGCATCGAGAACTACCGCCAGGCCAATCCGGAGGAGACCCCACGGGAGTTCTTCATCGACGGGGACCAGCTCTGGTGGGAATGAAGCAGGCCGCTCCTCCGCCATCCCTGGCGGCCGCGCCCTTTGCCCATCCCTGGGCTTAAGTAGCGCGCTCGACGTAATCCCGCGTTTCGGTATTGATGAGCAGCCTGTCCCCTTCCTTGATGAACAGGGGGACCCTGACCACCAGGCCCGTTTCCAGGGTGACCGGCTTGGTGGCTCCGGACACCGTGTCCCCCTTCAGGCCGACGCCCGCCTGGGTCACGGTAAGAACGATCTTGTAGGGCAGCAGGATGTCCATGGCGCGCTCGTCCCAGAAGGAGAGCTGGACGGTGTCCCCGTCCTTCATGAACAGCTTCTTGTCCTCCTGGCCCTCCAGCGGCATGGTGAACTGCTCGTAGGACTGCAGGTCCATGAAGTGGTAGTTCTCGGCGTCGGCGTAGAGGTATTGGACGTCCTTGTGCTCGACGTTTATCTCTTCCACGCTTTCCTGGCTCTTGATGACCTGCTGCAGCCCGCGGCCGGAGACCAGGCTGCGCATTTTCAGGCGCACGAAGGCCGAACCCTTGCCGGGGTTGACGAATTCCCGGTCGGTAACCAGGTGCGGCTCGTTCTTCATCAACAGGAACATGCCCTTGGCGATGGCGCCTGCCTTGATGATGGACATGAAACCTGTAGTACCCCAACCCTCGCGGGCGTGTCAAGGGATGGGGTTTACGCTGCCCACGGAGTCCTCGTCCAGCAGGGCCAGCAGGAGCCGGTCCACGCCGAGGGCCGCCCCGGAGCAGGACGGCAGCCCGGCCTGCAGCGCGGCGGCCAGTTCCCAATCCACGCGGTGCGGCTCCCGGGCCCGGCGCTTGGCCTCGCTCTGGCCGCGGAAGAACTCCTCGATAGCCGCCGCGTCGGTGGCCTCGCTGTAGCAGTTGGCGACTTCGATCCCGCCGAGGTACAGCTCCCAGCGCTCCGCCCAAAAGCCGGAACGGCGGGCCAGAGTGGGCACGGCGGCCGGATAATCGAACAGCACCAGCGGCCGGTCGGCGAGCAGGGCCGGCTCCACGAAGCTCAGGAACACCTTGTGAAATACGTCGGCCCAGCTGTCGTCCTCGGCCACCGTCACTTCCAGGGAGCGGGCCCGCCGGGCCAGATCCTGCAGGGCGCCGAGGTCCTCCAGCTTCCAGCCCAGCTGCCGGCGGAAGGCTTCGCGCATGGACAGCCGGCGGAAGGGCGGGGTGCAGTCCAGGCGGCGGCCCCGGAAGCGCAGGATCGGCTCCAGGCCCATGCGTTCCAGCAGGAAGGCGAACAGCTTCTCCAGTATGACGATGGATTCCAGGTAGTCGGCGCCCACCGCGTACCATTCCAGCATGGTGAACTCCCGGGAGTGCAGGGGACTGTCCGGTTCGTGGTTGCGGAAGCACCGGCAGAGCTGGAAAAGGCTGCCGCTGCCTTCGGCCAGCAGGCGCTTCATCCACAGCTCGGGGGAGGGGATCAGGTAAAGCTCCTGGTCGCCGGAGGTGCGGAACACTTCCAGCGAGCTCTCGGGAATCAAGGCGGGGGCCAGCAGCGGCGTGTCCACCTCCAGGAAGCCCAGGCGGCGGAAGAACAGGCGGATCAGGTGCAGGACTTCGCTCCTGCGGCGCAGGACGGACAGGCGCTTGCGCGTCACGACCTCGATTATAGCGACAGCCCGCCGCAAAGTCAGTATATTGTAGCCCATGCTAAACCCCGCCCCCGGCGCCCGCTTTTCCGGCTTCGAAGTGCTCTCGGTACTGCCGCTGCCCGAGTTCCGCGGCGTGGGGGTGCGCTGCCGGCACCAGGACAGCGGCCTGGATGTCTTCCACCTGGCCTGCGAGGATCCTGAGAACCTCTTCGCCTTCGCTTTCCGCACCCCGCCGCCGGATGACAGCGGCGTGGCGCACATCCTGGAGCATTCGGTGCTGTGCGGTTCGCGCCGCTTCCCGGTGAAGGACCCGTTCGTGGTGCTGCTGAAGTCCAGCCTGCAGACCTTCCTGAACGCCTTCACCTTCCCGGACAAGACCGTTTACCCGGCCGCCAGCCAGCTGGAAAAGGACTACTTCAACCTGTTGGAGGTATACGGGGACGCGGTGTTCTTTCCGCGCCTGGATCCGGAGGTGTTCCGCCAGGAGGGACACCGGCTCGAGCTGGCCGCTGACGGCAGCCTGAACCGGGTGGGGGTGGTCTACAACGAGATGAAGGGCTCCTTTTCCAGCGCGGAGGTCATCGTGGCTGACCTGTCCCTGCGCTCCCTGTTCCCCGCGGGGCCGTACGGGCTGGAATCCGGGGGCCTGCCAGCCCGTATTCCGGGGCTGACTTACGAGGGCCTGCGGGACTTCCACCGTCGCTGCTACCACCCCTCCAACTGCCTGCTTTTCCTGTACGGGAACATCCCGACGGAGAAGACCCTGGAGTTCCTGTCCACCAGGTTCCTGGAGGGACGGGCCGCCGCAGAGCCGGCCCCGGCCATCGGACTTGAGCCGCGCTGGAGCGCCCCGCGCTCCGCGGAAACCGTGTACCCGGTGGAGCCGGGAAGCGAGGCGACCAGCAAGTCCTCGGTCACCGTGAACTGGCTGACGGTGCCGGTCACCGACCCGCTCGCCCTCCTGGGCATGGAGCTGCTCTCCGAGGTGCTGGTGGGCAACCCGGGTTCCCCGCTGGCCCGGGCGCTGCTGGAGTGCGGTCTGGGACAAGACCTGTCCCCGACCACCGGTCTGGATACGGAGCTGGCCGAGCTCGCCTTCAGCGTGGGCCTGCGCGGCTGCGGGGCCGAAAAGGCGGGCGAGGTGGAGGCCCTGATCCTGCGCACCCTGGAGGACCTGGCCACGGGGGGGATCCCGGAGGAGATAATCCGAGCCGCGGTGCACCGCGTGGAGTTCCGCAACCGGGAGATCGTGCGCGGGGGGCGTCCCTTCTCTCTTTCCCTGATGCGGCGCGCCCTGCGCGGCTGGCTGCACGGGAGGGAGCCGGAGCTGACCCTGGAGTACCACCGGTGGATGCAGGCCCTGCAGCAGGAGTTGTCCGCCGGTCCATATCTGGAAAAGCTGTTGCGGGCCCAGCTCCTGGACAACCCGCATCGCAGCACCGTGCTGGTGCGCCCGGATCCCCAGGCCGCCGCCCGGCAGTTGAGCGAGGAGCGGGCCGGGCTGGACAGGATCGCCGCCGGGCTGGGACCCGCCGAGCGACGGCAGATCGAGGAAGAAAAGCGCCTTCTGGCCCTGTTCCAAGAAAGCCCGGACCGCCCGGAGGACCTGGCCCGCCTGCCGAAACTGCGCCGGGCGGACCTGCCGCGCACGGTGGACACGGTGCCCACTTCCGTCTTGTCCCTGGCACCGGGTGCCCTGTTCCACGAGCTGCATACCAACGGGGTGGTGTACCTGGACCTGGCCCTGGAGGTGTCCGGGCTGGAGGAGCAGGCCAGCGCGCTGCTGCCGCTGTGGGCCCGGGCGGTGTGCGCTTCGGGGCTGCCGGGCCAGCCCTGGCATCAGATCGCCTCCCGCCTGTCCCTGGTGGCCGGCGGCTTCAGCGCCGCCCTCGGGGCGGACACTCCGGCCGGAGGCAGCCGCCCCGCCCAGCACCTGATTTTCCGCGTGAAAGCCCTGGAGGAGAACCTGGAGCCGGCTCTCGAGTTGGTGGCCTCGCTGCTGGTAAAGGCGGATTTCCGCGACCTGGAGCGCCTGGAGATGCTTTTCCAGGAGCTGCGCAACGACCTGAAGGCCGCCCTGGTCCCGGGCGGCAGCTACTTCGCCTCTCTGCGGGCCGGAGGACGCCTGTCGGAGGCCATCGGCCAGGAGGAGCGGTGGAAGGGAGTGAGCCAGCTGGCCCGCCTGCGCCGCTATGCAGGGAAGCCGGGGGAGCTGGCCGGCGAGCTGGAGCGGCTGGGAGCGGCGCTGATCGACCGCGACCGGATCACCCTGAACCTGACCTGCGATGGGAACGGCGCGCGCCGTGCGGAAGGCGCCGTGCAGCGCTTCCTGGCCCGGCTTCCGGCCGGGACCCCGGCCAGGTCCGCGGGCGGATCGCCGCCCGTGCTGGCCGACGGGCGGAAGCTGGAGGCGCTGATCACCTCCACCAACGTCAACTTCGCCGCCCTGGCGCTGCCGGCGGCCTCCTTCGGGACCGAGGAGAGCATCCAGGAGGCCATCCTGGCCCACTACCTTTCCACTGGTTTCCTGTGGGAGCAGGTGCGCATGAAGGGCGGGGCCTACGGAGCCGGCGCGTCGGTAAGCAGCCTGGAGCGGGTGTTCACCTTCACCTCCTATCGCGATCCCAACATCGTCCGCACCTTCGACTCCTTCCGCCAGGCCCTGGATTCGGCGCGGGGGGAGCCTTTGAGCGAGGAAGCCTTCGAACAGGTGCTGATCGGCGCCGTGGGCCGGGAGGAGAGACCCATGGCCCCCGGAGAGCGCGGGTACACCGCGCTGAAGCGCTCCCTGCTGGGGATCAGCGACCGCATGCGACAGGACCGGCGCGACCGG
>MIBK01000082.1:12043-20671 GCA_001829505.1 Spirochaetes bacterium RBG_16_67_19
GGGCTACTCGGCCGTGCTGACCGGCCGGCAGGCGCTGGAAAGCTCGGGACTGCGGGAGCTGGAACTGGTCGAGATCGCGGATTGAACATGGAAGTTTTCATCCTGGGTACGGGGGGCATGATGCCCCTGCCCGGCCGCAGCCTGACCTCCGTGCTGCTGCGCCGGGAAGGCGAGCTGCTGCTGTTCGACTGCGGCGAGGGTACCCAGATCAGCCTGCGGCGCCTGAACCTGCGCTGGAAGAAGATCTCGGCAGTGTTCATTTCCCACACCCACGCCGACCACGTCACGGGCATCCCCGGCATCCTGATGCTCTCCTCGCAGGTGGAGCGCGACGAGCCGCTGACCATCATCGGGCCGCCGCGCATCCGGGAATACGTGGAAGCCAGCCGGCGCATCCTGGACATGTACATCAACTACGAAATCGTGGTCCGGGAGGTCCACGGACCGGAGGTGCTGTGGGAGCGGGAGGGCTACCGGGTGAGCTCCTATCCCCTGGCCCACTCCAAGCCCTGCCTGGCCTTCAGCCTGGAGGAGTCGCAGCGCCCCGGCATCTTCCAACCCGAGCGGGCCCTGGAGCTGGGCGTGCCGCGCGGCCCGCAGTGGTCCGTGCTGCAGTCCGGGCAGGCGGTGAGCACGCCCGCCGGCCGGCAGGTGCTGCCGGGCGAGGTGATGGGCCCGCTGCGGCAGGGCCGCAAGTTCAGCTTCATGACCGACACCGGCTACGTTCCCGGAGCGGTGGATTTCGTGAGGGGCTCGGACCTGCTGATCTGCGAGGGCATGTTCGCCGAGGAGCTGGCCGCCGACGCCCAGGAGAAGAAGCATCTGACGGCGCGGCAGGCGGCCCGCATCGCCAGCCTGGCGGAGGTCAAGCGCCTGGGCCTGATCCACTACAGCCCGCGCTACACCGACCGGGAGCTGAAGGGCCTGCTGGCCGAGGCCCGGGAGATCTTCCCGGAGTCTTTCCTGACCCGGGAGCTGCAGGCCATCGAGCTGCTCTACCCCGATTGAGGCAGCATCGCGTCTGCCGCCCTTGACCAGCCGCGGGCTTCTCATTTACTTTTGTGACCTATGATCGAGGCAACGAATCTGGGCAAGCGCTACGGGGCCCTGGAGGCGGTGAAGGGGGTGTCCTTCGGCATCCAGGCGGGAGAGGTGGTCGGCCTGCTGGGCCCCAACGGGGCCGGCAAGACCACGATCATGAAGATCCTCACCTGCTTCATGTACCCCAGCTACGGCACCGCGACGCTCAACGGCTGCGACGTGTTCACCGACCCGCTGGCCATCAAAGGCATGCTGGGCTACCTGCCCGAGAACGCCCCGCTGTACACGGACCTCAACGTCATGGAGTACCTGGACTTCATCGCCGATGCGCGGGGCCTGGTCGGGAGCCATAAAGCGCAGCGCATCGGCGAGGTCATCGGGGAGTGCGGGCTGGAGCCGGTGGTCTATCGCGGCATCAACACCCTGTCCAAGGGCTTCCGGCAGCGCACCGGGCTGGCCCAGGCCATCGTGCACAACCCCCAGATCCTCATCCTGGACGAGCCCACCTCCGGGCTGGACCCCAACCAGATCATCGAGATCCGCCAGCTGATCAAGCGCCTGGGCCAGGAAAAGACGGTCATCCTCTCCACGCACATCCTGCAGGAGGTGGAAGCCACCTGCAACCGGGTGCTGATCCTGAACGAGGGCCGCATCGTGGCTCAGGGCACCACCGAGCAGATCAACCGGGAGCTGCGCGGGGAGGTCATCCTGGCGGTCACGGTCACCGGCGGGCGGCAGCCGGGCTCGACGCTGGCCGGCCTGTCCGGCGTGCGCGAGGTGCTGAAGAACGAGCCGGCCGGGGTGAAACCCGGCAGGGAGGCCGGCGCCAATCGCTTCCAGCTCAACCTCTCCGTGGACCCCGACTCCGGTGTGGAGGAGAGGCTCTTCGACTGGGCGGTGGCCGAAGGCTACCGCATCGTGGCCCTGGTGCCGCAGCGCCTCAGCCTGGAGGAGCTGTTCATCAAGCTGACCCGCGAAGGAGGGGCCAATGCTCAATAACATCCTGCCGGTCATCCGCAAGGAGCTGCGCTCCTACTTCAACTCCCCGATCGCCTACGTGGTGACCGTCACCTTCGTGCTGTTCTGCTCCATCTGGGTGTTCTACCTGCAGACCTTCTTTGCCGCCAACACGGCTTCCCTGCGCTCCCTGTTCGGCATCGTGCCTTTAACCTTCATCATCATCATGCCGGCCATCACCATGCGCAGCTGGGCCGAGGAGAAGAAGATGGGCACCATGGAGGTGCTGTTGACCCTGCCCTTCCGGGAGAGCACCCTGGTGTTGGGCAAGTTCCTGGCCGCCGCGCTGCTGCTGCTGATCATGGTCGGCCTGACCCTGCCCCTGCCCCTGCTGCTGGCCCGCTTCGGGGACTTCGACTGGGGAGAGGTGGTCGGGCAGTATATCGGGGTTCTGCTGCTGGGCTGCGCGGGCATTTCCGTGGGGCTTTTCGTCTCCTCCCTGGCCACCAACCAGGTCAGCTCCTTCCTGGTCAGCCTGTTCGTGCTGCTGGTGTTCACGCTGATCTCCCAGGTCAACCTGGTGTTCAGCCTGCCGATCCTGCTGGCCAGGGTCTTCAGCTACCTGGCCTTGGGCGCGCATTTCAACAACTTCCAGAAGGGCTTGGTCGACACCCGCGACCTGCTGTTCTACGTGCTGGTCTGCGCCCTGTTCCTGTACCTCAACGTGAAGACCCTGGTCTTCAAGAAATGGTGAGCTGAAGGAGAGCCGATGAAGAAGCGCGCCGAGATCGTGGTTTTTCTCCTCGGGCTGGCCATCATCCTGCTGGCGGCCCTGAACTCCAGCAGGTTCTTCGCCAGGCTGGACCTGACGGAGAGCAAGGCCTTCTCAATTTCCCGGGTTTCCAAGAAGCTCTTCCAGGAGATTCCCGAGCAGGTGTACATCACCTACTATGTCTCCGAGCGTCTGCGCAAGTTGTACTCCTTCCCGCAGGCCATCGAGGACCTGCTGCAGGAATACGCGGCCTACTCGCGCGGCAAGATCCGGGTGGAGAGCCTGGATCCGCTGGCCGTGGGCGAGGTGACCCGGGCCGAACAGTACGGGGTGCTCCCGCAGCAGATCGAGGTGGTGGAGCGCGACCAGAACAGCCTGGCCAAGATCTATACGGGCATCGTCATCCAGTACCTGGACCGCCACGAGACCATCCCCCTGGCCGTGCGCACGGACGCGCTGGAGTACGAGCTGACCTCGCGCATCCGCAAGGCGGTTTCCGGCGAGGAGCGGGTGGTGGGCATCCTGCTGGGGGATGCCAGGCGCGACCTGCAGCAGGAATACGGCCGCCTGCTCAATGGGCTGGGCGCGGACTTCCGGGTGCTGCCTCTCACCCCCGGGCAGGACGTGCCGGCCGAGGTGGACGCCTTGTTCGTGATCGGCAACAGCGACCTGGGCGAGTTCGAGCTGTTTCCGATCGACCAGTACCTGATGCGCGGCGGCCGGGCCCTGTTCGCGGTGGACGGCGTAGGGGTGGATTTCATGCGCGGCTTGGTCGCCTCCAAGATGGCGAACAATCCCACCCTGGCCATGCTGGCCTCCTACGGGGTGAAGGTGGAGCCGGAGCTGATGGCCGACAAATACTGCCAGAACTTCCGGCTGCCTACCCAGATCCTGGGCCAGGTGATGTGGCAGGTTCTGGACAAGTATCCCTATTGGATCACCGTGGCCGGGCAGTTCGCCTCCAGCGACAACCCGATCACCGCCCACTTCACCGGCCTGGACTTGTACTGGGCCAGCCCCCTCACCTTGTCGGCTACCGCCGGGGCCGTGGTCGAGCCCCTGGTCACCAGCACGCCGGACGGCTGGACCCTGGACGAGGAGCCCTTCGATACCAACCCGGAAGCGGCCAGGATGCTGCTGTTCAGCGAACCGGAGAACGCGGGCACCCGCGTGCTGGCCGCCAGCCTGCGCGGGGAGCTGGCGAGCTGGTTTCGGGGCAAGGACATCCCGAAGCGGGAAGGGGAGAGCCGCGCCTGGCAGAGCATCGTGGAAAAGGCCAAGGACGCGCGCCTGGTGGTGGTGGGGGACGCTGATTTCGCCAGCAACCTGATGGACTTCACCGAGGCCGCCTACAACGTGGGCTTCCTGACCAATTCGGCAGAATGGCTCAGCAATTCGGAGGACCTGTTGTCCATCAAGACCCGGTTGAGCCGCGACGTGCGCCTGAACCGCATCCAGGAACCGGCCCGCCGCCTGGCCGCGGTGCTGACCACCGAGATCGTCAACGTCGCGCTCATACCGCTGGCCATAGTGGGCTTCGGGGTCGCGCGGCTGCTGCTGCGGCGGAAGAAAAGCGCCGTGCATGCGGAGGAGGAATAGACCATGGCGGTCGTGCAGTTCAAGAACAAGGTGCTCATCCTGGGCCTGATCGCGGGGGGCCTGGCCGCCGCGTACGCCCTGGGACTGGTCTTTTCCCCGACCAACGTGCAGAAGCGACGCTCCGCGCAAGCCCTGCTTCCCGGCTTCAAGACCGAGGCGGTGGCCAGGATCGAGGTTTCCAGCCAGCAGGGTGGCACGATCCAGGTCACCCGGGAAGGGGAGGACTGGAAGGTCCTGATCGCCGGCTCCCCGTTCCCCGCCTCCGCGGAGCGCGCCGGCTGGTTTCTGGACAGCATGGCTGGGCTGGCCCGCACCCGCCTGGTCAGCGCCAATCCGGAGGGCTGGGCGAGCTTCGGGGTGGGTGAGGAAGCCTCCAGCCGCATCCGCCTGTCGGACGCCGCCGGCAAGAGCCTGGTCAGCCTGATCGTGGGCAACAGCGAGCCGGGCGAGCGCGGCAGCTTCGCCCGCCTGGAGGGCAGCAATGAGGTGCTGCTGCTGAGCAGATCCCTGTCCAACTACCTGGACGGTTCGCTCTCCTACTGGTCGCACCTGAAGTTCTTCCCGGGCGATCTGTCCGGGGGCAGCATCATGCGCATCAGCGTGCGGGCTTCCCTGGACTTCCCGGACGGCAGCCCAAGGAGGCTGGCCTACACCCTGATCCGCAACAGCGAGGCCGGCAGGAAGTGGCAGGTCGTGGAGCCGGCGGCCCGGCGCGGCGCCGCGCTGGATGACAAGGCGGTCGACCGGCTGGCCGGTACCCTGGCCGACTTCGAGGGCAATGAGTTCGTGCCCGGAAACCCCGCCTCCGGTCTGGAATCCCCCCTGGCGGAGATCCTCTTCTCCACGGAGAACAACCGGGACTACCGCATCCTGGTAGGCGGCCGCTCCGGCGAAGACCAGTATTTCGCCAAGGTGGACGGGGGGGACTACCTGTATCTGATTCCCGAATGGCGGGTCCGGACGGCCACCCAGCCCCTGGAGGAGATGCAGGCCAAGTAGCTTCGCTGCTGCAGTAGCAGTAGCGCCCGGCTGCTTTCAGCCGGCTACGGTTTTTCGGAACTTCTCGGGATCGGCCTGAAAGGCTACGATCCGACCGCCGCCTTCAGCCAGCGCCTTTTCCAATGCTTTGGAGCACTCCAACAACAGGCGCGTGGCGTTGGCCAGCCTCCCGTTGCGCGCGGCGAGGCCCATGGAAACCGGCGGTCGCCCACCGCCGCCCATCGTCTCGCCGAGCTTGCGCTGGAAAGCCCGGGCATCCTTCAGGCTCTGGGAGAGTTCCTTGTCCGGAAGGATCACCGCGCAGGTCCGTTCGTCGTACTGGAAGCACAAGTCCCGGAAAGGGAAGGCCTGCAATACCTGGTGGGCAAGCTGGCCGAACGCGCCGGCCTGTTGGGGCTCCAGGGCCAGCAGCAGCAGGCTGAGGTCCTGGTCGGAGGCGGCCGCGCGTTCCAGCTCGTGGTCCAGGCGGGAAGGAAGCTCCTCGCGCGGGGCCAGGCCGGAGACGGGGGCCGCCCGCGGGCGGGCAGGCGGGGCAATCCTGCTCGCCGATAGCGGAACATAGCCCGCAGCGGTTGCGGCGCCAGCACCGGATGCGGCGGCTGGCCCGGCCGCGAGCGCCCTGCCGGAGGAGACCGCCACCAGCGCCGCGGCAGTGACGACCAGATAGGCCACCAGCAGGTAGAACAGCTCCCGCAGCAGCGGGGCCAGGTCCCGCCAGTCCAGCACGCGGAAGACCCCGTCCAGCACGTATTCCTGGGCGAAAGGGGCCTGCAGCAGCCGATCGCGCACCCTCTCCAGGCGGTATTCGGGTCCAGCCAAGCCCCCCGGCTCGGCGGCCAGGACCTGGCGGTTGCGGGCCCAGAGATACTCGACGCCCAGGGACGGGGAACGGATGGCTACGGCCAGCAGGCGAGGAAGCAGCGAGGCCTGCTGGCGCAGGTTGTACTTGAAGTACTCGGAGGAGAAGCTCCCTTCGGCCAGGTAGGTGGACAACGCGCTCACTTTCAAGTCGGCGAAGGCATCCTCGGCCTGCCGGAGGTTGCTCTCCAGGGTGACCTTGAACCGCCAGGCGGTGAAACCCAGAACAACCAGCAGGAACAGCAGGCTTATGATATAATAAAAAACCAGGACTTTGCGGTTCATGGTATGCGTATTATAGGGTCAATCGCGGCTGCAGAGCAATGAAAATTCGTCCGCGCTCCCTGCCCGCTGGCTGGTACCCGGAGGATGAAAGCCAGGTACGACGCCGGATCGAAGCCTTCCAGGAAGGCCCGGCCGAGGAGCAGAACGCCTGCGCCGGGGTGGCTCCGCACGCCGGCTGGGATTTCTCCGGGCGGCTGGCCTTCCGTGTCCTGCGCTGCCTGGAGCCGGGAATCCAGACCGTGGCCGTAGTCGGCGGTCACCTGGGCCCCCGGGACGGCCTGCTGGCCGCCTTCGAGCAAGGCTACGAGACCCCCCTGGGAACGGTGCCGGCCGACATCGAGCTGTTGGACTGCCTGCGGCGGCGCCTGCCGATCGCGGAGGACCGTTGGCCGGACAACACCATCGAGGTGCAGCTGCCGCTGCTTCGCTACCTGGCCCCGCGGACGATGGTGCTGGGCCTGCGGGCCAGTCCTTCGGGCCAGGCCCTGGCGCTGGCGGAGGCACTGGCCTCCTGCGCCGCGCAGTTGGGCCGGAAACTGGCCGTGATCGGCTCCACCGACCTGACCCATTACGGGCCGAACTACGGTTTCACTCCTCGCGGCACCGGCCCGGATGCCCTGGCCTGGGTGCGCGAGCACAACGACCGCCGCTTGCTGGACTGCCTGCTGGGCCTGCGGCACAACGAGGCGCTGGAGCTGGCCCAGCGGGAACGTTCCGCCTGTTCCGCCGGGGCGGCGGTGGCGGCGGCCCGCTACGCCGAGCTGCGCGGCGCCACCTCCGGATGGCTGCTGGAATACGCTACCAGCCACGACCGTCACCCAGGCAGCTCTTTCGTCGGTTACGCGGCGATCAGTTTTCCAGGCGGCGCCTGATCCTTTCCAGCGCCCACTCGCGGACCCGGGCCAGCGCCTGGTGTCCCGCTCGCTCACCGGCCGGCAGGCTCTCCCGCAGGGCCGCGGCTGCCGGCAGCAGGGTCGTGCACAGCTGCAGGGATTCTCCGGAAAGGCCACGATAGTAGGAGGAGGCGGGGGAGGAAGGCTCGGGCAGGGCGCGCAGGCCCCCGGCATAGGCCTCCAGGAAGGCGCGCCAGGATCCGGAAGGCCTTCCGGAAATGGGGAAGCGGGAGGCAGCCTCTGAGACGACCGGCTCCCGCGGCAGGTCCAGCTCCACGGCGGCTCCGGGAAGCACCACCAGCCGGGCGGGCACGGTGCGGGCATAGGCCTCCAGGCGACGGCGATAGAGGTCCAGCGGCCGGGAGCTGCCGCGGGCCAGCAGGAAGTCCTGGAACCAGGATTCCACGGGGGCGAGGCGGCTCTGCGCCGCCGCGGCGATGGGGTAAAGGAAGGTCCCCCGGCTGTAGGCCTTGCCTTGCGGGTAGGAGAAGTCCAGCCCGGCCAGGAAGATCTCCCGGGCCCCGAGGCTGACGGCCAGAGAGACGGCCGCCTGGGCCACGTTGCCCCCGGAGGTGTCCAGCGCGGGCAGGTCCAGCCAATGCGACACATAGCGGGAAAGGGGGTGCCCGCCGGCGAAGTATTTGGCGCGCGGGGCAAGCCGGCCCAGGACCGGCGGGGAGGCCAGGTCCAGGGCCAGCGTCACTCCCGCCGGCAGCCCCTGCAGGAAGTGGTGGTAGCTGTAGAGCTGGCAGTCGATGGAAACCACCAGGTCGGGGGTCAGGCCGAGGCCCAGCAGGGCGGGCAGGGAAGCGTCCGTGGCGATCAGGCAGGTGCTTTCCCGCAGGCCTGCCAGCGGCGCTGCCTGGGCTTCCAGGGAGGGCCCCGCGCCGGTGATCACGGCCCGTTGGATCGGCTGGAGGCGGACCGTCGATCGCCAGGCCTGTTCCAGATTGGCGATGCTGTTGACGAACCACCTGCGGCCCAGACGGCTCTGCACCGCGTAGTCATCGGCGGCCAGGGCCGCGGCCTCCTGAACGAAGCCGGTCACCTGGCGATAATATTGCCGGTCCTGCTCCACCGCCGCCCGCAGCGGCCAGGTTCTCAAGCCCCCGTGCAGCACGGGCAGGTAATCATCGAGCACGGCCTGCTTCACCAGCCGCGGCTCCAGGCCCGGCAGCAGCTTCAGGCGCGGATCGGCCAGCACGTCCCACAGCTCCAGGCGCT
>MIBK01000082.1:20724-21223 GCA_001829505.1 Spirochaetes bacterium RBG_16_67_19
ACCGACGGCCCCTGCAGCAGCGGGGCGAGGTGGAAGCCGCCGCCCAGACCGAGCACCACCGTATAGTCCGCCGCCGGCTGCAAGGCGGCCAGTCGCGCGGCCTCGCGCACGGGGTCCACGGTGGAATGGCAAGGACGCGGGCGCCCGTCGCGCAGCAGGGCGGGGACCGCGGTTGCTCCGACCGGAAGGAAGCGCACGGCCTCGGAGGCGGGCGTGCGCTCCAGCTGGGCGGCCAGCGCCGGGTCGGTGCCGGAAAGGGCGGCCAGGTTGCGCTGGAGCGCTTCGGTCACCTCCGGTCCTCCACCCTTTCCCGCCGCACCTCCAGAAAGCGCTGCAGGTCCAGCAGCAGGGCCGCGACCGTGGAGGCAGCGGCTTCCCGGCCGCGCGCGCGCAGGTCGCGGCGGCTTTCGGCCAGCCGGGCGGCGTCGAAGTGGCCGGCCAGGGAGGCGATCAGAGGATCGGCCTGCAGGCCCCCCGGATCGCCCGCCGAGGCGATGCG
>MIBK01000083.1:0-192 GCA_001829505.1 Spirochaetes bacterium RBG_16_67_19
TGTGCCGCAACCTGCCGGTGCTCCTGCACTGGGTGAGCCCCGAGGAAGCGGCCCGCTTCGCCCTGCGCAAGCCTCCCCCGGCGGGCCGGGAGCGCCTGCGCATCGTGGAGATCCCCGGTGTGGATGCCAGCGCCTGCGGCGGGCTGCACGTCTGCTCCACAGGGGAGGTCGGGCTGATCCGCTGTGCCGGAC
>MIBK01000083.1:402-4851 GCA_001829505.1 Spirochaetes bacterium RBG_16_67_19
GAGGGCCTGCGAGCCGAGGCCGAAGAGCTTGGGCCCGGCGGGCCCCGCCTGATCTGCCGCCTGCTGGAAACCGCCAGCCCAGCCCTGCTGCCGCTGCTGTTCCAGGCGCTAGCTTCCTCGCCACGCACCGTGATCTGTCTGGCCGCTCCGGCCGAAAGCGGGCTTTCCTGGCTCCTGGGCTCGAGTGACGACCTGGAGCTGGCACTGGGCGCCCGGCTGCCGGAGCTGCTGCCGCTGATCGAGGGCAAGGGCGGCGGGCGCGGGCGCCGCTTCCAGGGCACGGGCCGCCGGGCGGAGGGCTGGCCCGCCCTGCGCGCCGAGCTGGCCCGCCTGCTGCGCGCCTAGGGCATCAGGTCCACCGCGTACAGCTTGCTCGCCCCGTCCAGCACATAGACGTGCCGGCCGTGGACGGCCAGCTTTTCGGCCGAGGTCGGGGTGCTGAAGCTGGCCACCGCCACCGGGCTGGCCGGGGTGGTGATGTTCATCATCTGGATGCCGGCCGAGCCCCGGGCCAGGTAGGCGAAGTTGCCGCGCACCACCACGTCCTTCAGCCCGCCTTCGGCACCCCCGGAGCGCCGGACAGCCGGGGATGCCGGATCGGAAACGTCGAACACGTACAAACCATTCGTATCGCTGGCCACCAGGGCGTAGTCGCCGCTCAGGGCCACCGCCACGGCCCGCCCGGCCATCGCCCCGTAGTTGGACTGGGCTGCGGGCCACTTGGGATCGCGCACGTCCACGATGCGCAGGCCCGCCTCGGCGTTGGCCACGAAGACGTAGTCGCCCCGGACGGCCACGTCCAGCGCGGAGTAGGAGGCGTTGCCCTGGGTGGCCACGGAGCCCACCTTGCTCAGGTTGTTCTCCCAGGATAGGTCCACGATGTTGAGCTGCGACTGGGCGGTGGTCACGTAGGCGTAGGCGCCCAGCACGTCGATGCCCAGGGCGTTGCCGCCGGGCAGGTTCACGTACCAGGGCTGGAGCACCTGGGGCGCGGCCAGGTTCTGCAGGTCCCAGATCATGATGCCACTGCGCTCCGCGGCGAACAGGGCATAGCGCCCCACGACTTTCAGGTTCAGCGGGGTGTACCAGTCCGCCGCCCCGGTCTGGGCGAGGTTGGCCGGGTCGGCGATGTCGAGCACGCGAAGGCTCCAGTCGCTGGCCGTCTCGGTGACCAGCAGGTGGTCCTGGAACACGGCTAGGTTGGTAGGCCCGACCAGGGTGAAGGAGTCCGCCAGGGCCGGGACGCGGGGGCTGGCAGTGCCGTAGATCACCACGCCCGAGCCCTGCCCGTCCGCGATGTAGGCGTAGTCCCCCGCCAGGGTGATGCCGCGGGCCTCCCCGGGGGTGGTGTAGGACTGCACCAGGCGGATGTCCACCGGGTTGGACACGTCGATCACCGCGAAGCCCGTGTCCCGAATGGTCACGTAGGCCCGCCCGCCGGCCACGTCCAGGGCTTCGGTCGACTCGGAAGGATCGGGCCAGATCGTGTCCCTCTGGACCGGAGCCGTGAGGGTGGTCGCGTCCCAGACCTCCAAGTACCAGCTGGAGGCCAGGTAAGCGTAGTTGCCGACCAGCTTGGCGGCGCTGGCGTAGGGCAGTGCGCTGGAGCGCAGGGTGACCACCGGAGAATCGGCCGTGCCGGTCACGGTGTACAGCCCGGAGCGCAGCAGGGCGCCCACCAGCAACACCGTGGTGCCGGAGCGGTCCACGGCCTCCACGTCGTACACCTGCCCGTACTCCGCCGGGTCCGGGAAGTGGTACACCTCCTGCAGGTTGTTCTTGTCCGTGAGGTCCACCACGGAGAAGCCGTCGTTGAAGCAGGCCACGAAGGCCCAGTCGCCCTGGACCGAGACCGCTTCGGCCTGGCCGCCGGCGACGAAGGTGGTGACCGCCAGGGTGTCCAGCAGTGTCGGGGAGGCGGGGTTGCTGATGTCCAGCACGGACAGGGACTGCCCATGGGCCACGTAGGCGTAGCTGCCGTTGATCGTCACGTCGTTGGCCCCGCTCAAGCCCGGCACGCTGGCCACCGGCACCGGGGTGGTGGGCTCGGCGATGCTGGCTACCTTCAGGCCGTCGCTGTAGTCGGCGATGTACAGGTAGCTGCCCGTCACGGCGGTGGCCTGCGAATTGCCGACCGCGTTGTACATCCCCACCTCGGCGCTGAGGTAGGTGGGGAACGGATCGGCCCGGGCCTCCACCGCCTGGCTCGCCACCTCGGTGTACTGAGCCGGCTTCACCGCATAGTAGTAGTTCACTCCCTGCTGCACGTTGGTGTCCGCGTAGCTCGAGCCGCTGATCGGGCCGGAGACGCTCTGGAACGGCCCGTTCACCGACAGGGAGCGCAGCACCTCGTACTGGGAAATACCAGCCAGCGGCCGCCAGGACACGCGGATCTGGTTGAAGAAGGGCTCCGCGGCGGGAAACAGGTCGAAGCTGGAAAGCGGCACGGCGCGTTTGACCTCGGAATAATTGTCGCTCCCCGAGACCGCCAGGCCCCGCAGCAGGAAGCTGTAGGTGCCGCCGTTCTTCAGGCTGCCCAGCACGTACGGGGAGGTGGCATTGAGGATCCGCCCCGCCGAGTCGACGGTCGGGGCCAGCGCCGAAGGCTCGAAGTAGATCGTGTAGCCGGAGACCCCCGGCACCGGGTCCCAGCTCAAGGTCACCTGGCGGTTGCCCGCCTCCACCCCGAAGGAGGGGATGTCGTTGCCCTCGTAGGTCAGCGGCAGGCGGAAGCTGGAGGAGTTCCCGTTCCAGTCCGTGGCCTCCAGCTCGATGACGATGTTCTCCGTGAGCGCCGTGTTGAAACTGATCGAGAAGCTTCCGTCAGCGGCTAGGGTCGCGGCCACCGGGGTCTGGCGGGAAAGGATCTCATAGGTGAGCGAGGCCACCCGCCCCGCCCTGCCGCCGGCATCGGAGTCATCGGACACCGAGCCCGTGATGAGGATGGTCCTTCCGAAACTGGCATTCTCTGCGGGGCTGCTCACCGTGATCACCGGCGGCACGCTGTCCAGGGCGCTGTCCACGTCCAGCCGGCTGAGCGGCAGGGGGCAGGCGGCCAGCAGCAGGGCGAGCAGGGCCGGGGCCCAAGGCAGGCGCTTCATCACTTCACCTCCTCTTCGACAAACAGCACCCCCTCGCCGGGACCGCGCTGTTCCGCCGCGCGGGCGGTGGAATCGCCCAGGTAGGCGAAGGCCGCCGCGCTGTCCGGGTTGACGGACTGGGCCAGCCGGTAATACTGCTGGGCCTCTCCGAAGCGCTCCAGCCGGTAATAGGTGCTGGACAGGTTCACCATCAGCTTGAGAGCCAGAGGGCTGCGCTCCTGGCCTTTGGCCTGGAGGCTCTTCCAGGCCTCCTGGTAGCGCGCCAGGGCGCTCTGGTAGTCGGGCTTGAGGAACAGCAGGTTGGCCAGGTTGATCCGGGCGGCCAGGAAGCCGGGATCCAGGGCCAGCGCCCTGTCGAAGGCCGCCTGGGCCTGCGGGTAGCGCCTGGCCTGGGCGTAGGCCACCCCCAGGCGGTTGTAGTCGTCCTTGGAGCCGCGCTTCTTGGACGCCTCGATCAGCTCCGCCAGCCCCACCTCCACCACCCGGTCCAGTTCCTGGTTGAAGGCCCGGGCGATTTCCTCGGGGCGCGCGTACTGCAGGCCCAGGTCGGTCTCCTTCAGGCCCACCGGGCGGTAGACCTGCTGGGAGGCGCGGGTGAGGTACAGGCCCCGCTTCTCCGGCGAGCCCTCGTACTGCCGCCACTCCTCCACCCCCCGGCGCCAGGCATCCAGGAAGCCCTCCTTGCCCAGCAGGGTGATCTCCACCGGCACCCACAGGCTGCCCTCCACGTTGATGGTCATCTCCCGGTCCGGGTGGATCTTGCGGAAGTCCGCGCCCGCCTGACCGGTGTTGAACGCCGAGTAGATATGCCCGGGGGTGGTGATGAAGCCGGTCTCCACCCCCACGCTCTCCAGCAGGCTGTCGAACAGCACGGTCAGGTCGTCGCAGTCGCCGGTGATCCTCTTCAGGGTGTCGCGCGGCAGGCTGATGGAGTCCACGGTCTGCGGGGCGCTCTGGGCGCGGGTGAAGGGCGAGACGGGGTCGGCCTGGTAGAGCACGCCCTGCAGGCCCAGGGCCCGGTACAACTGCATGCCCGCCTGCAGCGGCTCGTTGATCCCGGGAAGCACCTGCTCCTTGGCCGCCTGGCGGACGAAGCTGGCGTAGTTGCGCAACGCGCTGTCCGCCGGGGTGATGAAGGCGGCCACCTTCCGGTTGTCGTCCCAGCTCAGGGCCGTCTTGTCCTGCAGGTCGTAGGACAGCGGCTGGCGCTGCTCGGCAGGCCGCCCCTTGAAGGTGTAGGTGACGATCACCTCGCCGGTGAGCGGCGTGGTGCCCTCGGTGCGGAACACCTCCTGGTTCAGCACGGCCAGGAGCTTCACCTCCCGGCTCTCCCCCGGCGCCAGGCGCG
>MIBK01000083.1:4961-6198 GCA_001829505.1 Spirochaetes bacterium RBG_16_67_19
TTGCGTAGTAGCTCTGCATGGCGGCGAACACGGGCGGGAGCCGGCCCTCCGAGAAACGCAGGGCGCGGATCACCCCCCCGGCCACATCCGGGTCGGCGCCCAGGCGGAAGCCGGCGGAAAAGCCGATCCCGAACAGGAATCCGTCGAAGGTGGTCAGGGGGCTGAGCGAGCGCAGGTATTTCAGATTCGGGTGCACGTCGATGCTGAGGTTGAACGAAGGATCGAGGGCGATGCGAACCCCGGCCTCCGCAAACAGGTTGGCGCTGCCGCGGGCACCATCCGGGAACAGGTTGGGGAAGACCGCCTCCGAGAAGCCGGCGAGGGCCTCGGCGCCGACCTCGAAGTTTTTGGCGAAGCGGTAGGCGTAGGCCAGACCCAATCCCCCGTAGTAGTGGGTGTGATCCCACTTTATGGGTTCGACGGCATCCTGGCTGTCGAAGCGCATCAGGCCCACCCGGGCCAGGGGCTGCAGCACAGGCAACTTCGGCAGGGGCCAGCGCACGCCGGCGGCCAGGTCGAAGATGTTGTACTGCGCGCCGTAGGCGGCGAAGGGGGAAAGGCTCTGGTACTCGACGCCGAAGGACAGGGGAAAACGGTAGCGCTGGTTGAAGTCAACGCCCACGCCCTGGGCGCCGGCTGTCATCGCCAAGCCCGCGAACCCTGCGGCCAGCAGCGGCACAAGCAAGAGCCGCCTGCGGATTACAGCCATGACTCTCTCCTTTTTATTATCAAATATGTTAGAATTATACTGCGGATAATACTAGTTTTCCTAGGGCCTGGCCAGTACCGCGGGCTTTAGCGGGACAGGAAATACAGCAGGATCCCCGCAGCCACCGAGACGTTCAGGGAGTCCACCCCTGCGCGCATGGGGATGCGCAGCAGCACCTCGCAGCTTCGCGCCCAGGGCTCCGGGAGCCCCTCCGCTTCCTCGCCGAGCACCAGGGCCACTGGCCCCTCGCGGCGCCACGAATCCACCGTCACGGCTTCCGGGGCGGCAGAGGCTCCGGCAATGCAGAATCCCGCCGCGCGCAGCCGCTCCAGGTCGGCGGCCTCCTCCTCGAGGGCGAGCAGGGGCAGGCGGAAGGCGGCGCCCATGGAGACCTTCAGCGCCCGGCGGGAAAGGGGATCACAGCACCGGGGGCCCACCGCCAGCGCATCGGCCCCCAGCGCGGCGGAGGAACGCACGATGGAGCCCAGGTTGTACTCTCCGGTGAGCTGCGGGCAGATCACCAGGGTG
>MIBK01000083.1:6264-6551 GCA_001829505.1 Spirochaetes bacterium RBG_16_67_19
GCCGCGGCCAGCACGCCCCGGTGGAAGGCAAAGCCGGCCACCTGGGCCAGTTGACCTTCGTCGGCGGTTAGCACCGGGCAGCGGCCCGCGGCCAGCTCAAGGAAATGCGCGGCGAAGCGGGTCGCGCACACCACGGAGAGCACCTCCCAGCCGCTGGCTAGCAGGCGCTCCACCAGCCACCGCCCCTCGGCGACGAGCAGTCCCTCCCGCCGCAGATCCCTGTCGCGCAGATCGCGATACAGCTCCAAATCCATGCCGGTTCCCGCCTTCGATTGTAGCAGAGCCCT
>MIBK01000083.1:6617-6681 GCA_001829505.1 Spirochaetes bacterium RBG_16_67_19
GGGATTCTCCTGCATCCCACCTCCCTGCCCGGAGCCCACGGCATCGGCGGCCTGGGCGCGGAGG
>MIBK01000083.1:6705-9002 GCA_001829505.1 Spirochaetes bacterium RBG_16_67_19
CCGCCGGCCGGCAGTCGCTCTGGCAGGTGCTGCCCCTCGGGCCGACCGGCTACGCCGATTCCCCGTACCAGAGCTTCTCCGCCTTCGCCGGCAATCCCCTGCTCATCGACCCGGCCACCCTGGCCGAGGAGGGTCTGCTGGCCGCCTCCGAGCTCGCCGACCCGCCCGCCTTCCCGCCCGCGAGGGTGGACTACGGCGCGGTCATCCCCTACCGGATGAAGCTGCTCGCCTCCGCCTGGCGGCGCTGGAGCGCCGGGGCGCGGAACCGGGAAGGCCTGGAGGTCTTTCGCCAGGCCTCCGCCGCCTGGCTGCCCGACTACGCCCTGTTCATGGCCCTCAAGCGCCACTTCACCCCCCGCGGCCTGTTCGTGTGGAACCGCTGGCCCGCGGAGCTGTCCCGGCGCGAGCCGGAAGCCCTGCGGCGGGCGCGAGCCGAGCTGGCCGAGGAGATCGGCTTCGAGGAGTTCCAGCAGTACCAGTTCTTCCGGCAGTGGGGAGCGCTCAAGCGCCTGGCCGCGGAGAAGGGCCTGCGCCTGATCGGGGATATCCCGATCTTCGTGGCCTTGGACAGCGCGGACGTCTGGTCCCGCCAGGAGCTGTTCCGCCTGACCGCCGCCGGGGAGCCGGAGGTGGTGGCCGGCGTGCCGCCGGACTACTTCAGCCCCACCGGCCAGCTCTGGGGCAATCCTCTCTACGATTGGAATCACCTGGCCGCCGACGGCTATCGCTGGTGGGTCGAGCGGGTGCGCTCGACCCTGGCCATGGTGGACCTGGTGCGCCTGGACCACTTCCGGGGCTTCCAGGCCTGCTGGGAGGTGAAGGCCGGCCGGCCCACCGCCGAGCGCGGACGCTGGATCAAGGGGCCCGGGGCCGAGCTGCTGGCCGCCCTGAAGGCCGAGCTGGGCGGGCTGCCGCTCATCGCCGAGGACCTGGGCGTCATCACCCCCGCGGTGGAAAAGCTGCGGGAGCGCTTCGGGCTTCCGGGGATGAAGGTGCTGCAGTTCGCCTTCGACGGTGACGCGGAAAACTCCTTCCTGCCTCACAACTTCGAAAAGGGCTGCGTGGTATACACCGGCACGCACGACAACGACACGACCCTGGGCTGGTACCGCTCGGAGAGCGAGAAGGCGCGCGACCAGGTGCGCCGCTACCTGGCCCGCGACGGGCACGACCTGGCCTGGGACCTGGTACGCCTGGCCTACGCCTCCGTGGCCGACATGGCTGTGGTGCCCTTGCAGGACCTGCTGAAGCTGGGCAGCGAGGCGCGCATGAACTACCCCAGCCGGGCGCAGGGCAACTGGCAGTGGCGCTTCACCCCGGGCCTGCTGAACGACGGGATCAGCGGGCGCCTCCGGGAGCTGGCCCTGCTGTACGCGCGCTGCCCGCCGGAGCCGGAGGAGCCAGCGGAGGAGCCAGCGGACGAGACCGGACCGGTGCCGGACCGGGGGCCGGCGGGGCCCTGAAAGGCTATTGCGCCTGGCGCCGAAATCCGCCATGATGGAGCTCTACCAGCGGAGGTTGAAAGTGCGAGAGAAGGTCGAGGAAGCCCTGAAGTCCATCCGCCCGGGCCTGCAGGCCGACGGCGGAGACGTGGAGCTCGTGGAGGTGACCGACGAGGGCGTGGTCAAGGTGCGCCTGACGGGCGCCTGCGGCGGCTGCCCCATGTCGCAGCTCACCCTGAAGCAGGGCATCGAGCGCCGGCTGAAGGCCTCCATCCCGGAAGTCAAGAGCGTGGAGTCGGTTCCCCTGCAGCGCTAGTCCTGTTCCATGCCCGGGGCCGGTCGTAGCCCCGGCGGCGGCAGTATTCCCGCGCCTGGTGCACGAAGGCCTGCAGACGCGTGGCAATGCCGGTGTCCTCCTGCCCATCGTAGGCGATGTCCACCCAGGGCAGCCCGTCGTGATCCCTGCGGAATGAGGCGGACAGCGAGGCCACGATGGTGCCGGGCAGGCAGGTGAACGGCAGGATCGCCGCCACCCCCGAGATCCCGGTGCGCGCCAGCGCCGAGGCCCCGCCCAGGGCGATCGGCGGATCCCCCACGTAATCCCGGTGGATATAGGGGCCGCAGAGCTCCATCATCCGTTCCACCGGCACGATGCGCTCGACCTCCAGGTAATCCTCCAGCGCCCGCTCGAAGCTGCGGCCGATCCGGTGCTGAAACCAGGCCTGGATCCTGGCCCGGACCACACTCAGCGGCTCCCGGCGCCAGCCGCTTTCCTCGGCCCAGCGCCGCGAGGAAAGCTCGACCCACTCCCGCACCGGGGCCATGACGGTCTCCGCGCCCAGCTCCTCCAGGCGC
>MIBK01000083.1:9025-11837 GCA_001829505.1 Spirochaetes bacterium RBG_16_67_19
GGGATTGTCCCGCATGAAGATCTCCCCGACCACGGCGATCACCGGCTTGCGGGGCATGGCGAGCATGGGGATCGCCCGGAAGGCTTCCGCCGCCCGGATCATCACCCGCAGCGTGTCCCGGGCCCCCGCCTCCACGGAGGCCACCAGCCTTGGCAGCCACTGGCGGTAGACCTGCTCGACGCTTCCGGGCGCCGCTTCGTAGGGGCGGCGTTCCTGGCTCAGCCTGCCCAGCATCTCCGCGGCCACCAGCCCTTTCCAGGCCAGCAGCCGGAACCGCACGCCCTGGCCCCGCGAGAAGTCCGCGTAGGAGTTGCGGTTGTTCGGGGAAACGATCTGCACGTCCCCGAAGCCGAGGTTCTCTAATATTATCCGCTGCAGCTTGTGGTATTGCCCGAAGCGGCAAGGCCCGCTGTGGGAGGGCATGAAGAAAGCCGTCCTGGCCGGGTCCACCCCCGGCTCGTGAAGCTTCTTCAGCAGGCTGCCCGTCGTGCAGATCATGGGGAAGCACTCCCTGGAGGAGGTGTACTTCCGGCCCCACTCCAGGGCTTCCGGATCCTGCATGGGCAGGACCTCCGCCCGGATGCCGCAGGCCCGGGAGGCGGCGGCCAGCAGGTGGGCGCCGTCGTTCATGTAGGGGAAGTAGAGGGTCCGGTCGCGCGATGGGGAGGCCAGGAAACTGGAAACCTGCGATGGGGAGCTGGGACGCGCCTGGCCCCGCACTTCGCCCCCCAGCGTGTCCAGGAAGGCCTCGCAGCGGGTGATCAGGCCCGCGTCCGCGCTGTGCTCGTCCACTTCCAGCTGCAGGTACGGCTTGCCCTTCATCTCCTGCCGCACGTAGTGGGCCAGAAAGGAGTCCGGCCCGCAGCGGAAATTGGACAGGTACACCGCGTGCAGCCGCGGGTCCTCCGCCACCAGGCGGGCGGCGGCCAGGATCTTCTGGCCGTTGGGCCAGTACATCATGTCGTAGTCCGCGTGCACCCCGCGCATTTTCTCCTGCAGCGGCAGGAAATCCAGGGGGATGGGCAGCACGCCCAGGTCGATGAGCTTTTCGAGCAAGCCGAGGTTCAGCTCCGGATCCCCGGTGTTGTAGGGCCGCCCGAGGATGACCGCCGCCACCTGGCCGGGCGGAAGCGCGGCGAGGATCCGGCGGCCTTCGTGGAGCACCGCCCGCTCGAAGGCGGCCTGGGCCTTCCGCGCGGCGGCGACGGCCCGCCGCACTTCGCCAGGCGCGGTGCCGAAAGTCCGCTTCATGAAGCCCGCCAGGTCGGCCACCAGCTTTTGGCCTGAATAGCGGAAGTGCAGGGTCGGCGTCAGGATCTTCTTCTCCTGTTCTTCGCCCTTCCGGGCCCCGCGGATCATGAAGGGATAGGTCTGGATCCAGGGGCAGTTGTAGTTGAGCGTGGGATTGCCCGCTTCGGCCTCGTTGTCCACGATGAAGGGCATGAAGATGTAGTCCGGATCCTGTTCCAGCAGATCCTGGAAGTGCCCGTGCATGACTTCCACCGGGAAGCAGGTCTCGGCCACCAGCATGCCCAGCGAGCGGGTCACCAGGGGCCGGTCCGAAGGCCGGGAGAGCACCACCCGGAAGCCCAACTGCTCGAAGAAAGCCCGCCAGTAGGGGAAGCGCTGCCAGTAGACCATCAGCCCCCGGGGAATGCCGATCGTCGGCCCGGCTCCCGCCCCCCGCCAATCCCCCAGCAGCAGTTTCTCGCGCAGGCGGGCCAGGTTGGGGATCTCCCGCCGCCGGCGCTCCTTTTCCCGCTGCACTTCGGCGGGCTGGTAGCGGTCGCAGCGGTCCCCGTAGAACAGCGGCCGGCTCTCGCCTTCCACCTTCACCTGGTGCACATCACAGTGGTTTTCGCAATGCCGGCAGGTGAAGCCGCTGAGGGCATATGGCGTCCGGCTGACCTGGAAGCCCTTGAAGGCGGTCGAGGCGCCACTTTCCCGGATCTGCCTGCGGGCCAGCATGGCCGCTCCGATGGCCCCCGTGACGTCGAAGTGGGGCGGCACGATGATCCTTTTGCCCGTCACCTTCTCGAAGGCGGCCACCACGGCCTGGTTGTTGGTCACCCCGCCCTGGAACAGGACCTGCTCCCCGATGCGCTTGGCTCCGACGACCTTTTGCAGATAGTTGAGCACGATGGAATGGGCCAGCCCGCCGACCAGGTCCTCTTTGGCGGCACCCTTCTGCTGGTGCGAGTTCAGGTCGCTCTCCATGAACACGGTGCAGCGGTCGCCGAGCTTCGCGGGCTGCCGGGACCCGAGGGCCAGCTCCCCGAACTGCCCGACGATGTCGATGCCCAGCTTCTCGGCCTGCTCCTCCAGGAAGGAGCCGGTGCCGGCCGCGCACACCTTGTTCATCTCGAAATCCACGATCACCCCGCGGTCGATGCTGATGAACTTGGAGTCCTGGCCCCCGATCTCGAAAACCGTGTCCACCTCGGGATGGTAGAAGATGGCCGCGGTGGCCTGGGCGGTGATCTCGTTCTTGATCGTGTCGGCGCCCACGAAGTGCCCGGTCAGGTAGCGCCCGGAGCCGGTCGTGCCCACCCCCCGCACGCTCACCCCCTCGCCCACCTCCGCTTCGATCTCCGCGAGGCCGCGGCGGATGGCCTCCAGGGGTTTGGAAGCCGTGGGCAGGTACCTGCGGGCCACCACGTTGGTGTCCCCGTCGATCAGCACCACGTTCGTGCTCAGGGAGCCCACGTCGATGCCCAGGTACACTTCCACCCCGTCGCCGGGCCGGGGCCGGAAGGCCACCTGTTTGTGCCCGCTGGCGCGGGGCTTGGCCAGCGGTTCCCAGTGCGGCAGG
>MIBK01000083.1:11980-13893 GCA_001829505.1 Spirochaetes bacterium RBG_16_67_19
ACAGTCCCAGCACCTCCCGGAAGGCCCGCACCACGCCGGCGTTCGCGGCCACCCCGCCCTGGAAGACCACCGGCTTTTCCAGCTCGCGCCCCCGGGCCAGGTTGCTGCGCACATTGCGGGCCACCGCGAAGCACAGCCCGGCCACGATGTCCTCCACGGGGGTGGCGATCTGCTGCAGGTGGATCATGTCGCTCTTGGCGAACACGCTGCAGCGCCCGGCGATATGGGGCGGGTGGCACGAGCGCAGGGCCAGCTCCCCGAACTCCTTTTCGATGGACACGCCGATCCTGCGCGCCTGCTGGTCCAGGAAGGAGCCGGTGCCGGCGGCGCACACCGTGTTCATGGCGAAATCCTCCAGGCCCCGGGGCCCCATGATGATGAGCTTGGAGTCCTCCCCTCCCATCTCGATGACCGTGCGGGCCTGGGGATACAGGGCGGCCACGGCGGAAGACTGGGCCACGATCTCGTTGACGAAGCGCCCCCCGAGCAGCCCCGCGGCCAGCTTGCCCCCGGTGCCGGTAAGCGCGGCTCCCCGGATTTCCGCAGCCCGGCGTCGGTCCAGCATTCCCGCCAGCACTTCGCGCAGGGCGTGGAACGGCCGGCCCCGGCAGTAGGTGTAGTGGTTTTCTACGATGTTCCGACCCGCGTCGAGCAGGACGGTGTTGATGGAGATCGAGCCGATGTCCAGTCCCAGCCAAAGGTCCCGCGCCATGGGGCACCTCGATCCGCGCATTATACCACTATTCGGGTAATATTTGCAAACTCAGCCCTGTCCCGGCACCACCGCGATGCGCTCCTGCCGGCCGGCGCGCAGGAGGCGCACCTCCACGGCCGTGCCCGCGGGCCACTTGCTGAGCAGGCGGTGCAGGTCGTCCACGGTGGCCACCAGGGCGTCCCCCAGGGCGTAGATCAGGTCCCCGCGCTGAAGACCCGCGCCGGCCGCCGGGCCCCCCGGCTCCACGGCCGCAACCTCCACCACGGAAGGAGAGGCCAGGCCCAGGCTGTGCTGCAGGCGCCGGTTCACGGGCCGGGACTGGGCGCCGATGCCCAGGTAGGCCCTGCGCACCTTGCCGTGCATGACCAGCTCGCTCACCACCCAGCGCACCGTGTTGATGGGCACGGCGAAGCTGATGCCCTGGGCCATGTAGATCATGGCCGTGTTGATGCCGATCACCCTGCCCCTGCTGTCCACCAGGGGCCCCCCGGAGTTGCCCGGGTTCAGGGCCACATCGGTCTGGATGACGTTGTCGATCAGGCGCCCGGACTGGCTGCGCAGCGAGCGGCCCAGCGCGGAGATCACCCCGGCGGACACCGTGCTCTGGAAGCCCAGGGGATTGCCGATGGCGATCACCAGCTGGCCCACGCGCAGGGCATCCGAATCGCCCAGCTCCGCGGTCGGCAGGCTCCCGTCGGAGATGCGGATCACCGCCAGGTCCGTGGCCGGGTCCGCGCCGATCAGCTGGGCCACGAAAGCCCTGCCGTCGGTCATCACCGCTTCCAGCTCCGCGCCTTCCTCCACCACGTGGTTGTTGGTCAGCAGGAAGCCGTCCGGAGTCAGGATCACCCCCGAGCCGGAGCCTTCCGCGCCGTTGCGGCCGGAGGCCTTGCGCACCCGGATGGCCACCACCGCCGGCCCCACCTTCTCGGCCACCCCCATCACCGCCCGGGAGTAGGCGTCCAGCAGCTCCGTGTCCGCGGCGGTGGGGCCGGCGGCCTCCCGCCCGGGGCCGGAGGGCAGGCCGCCTTCCGAAGGGTGCAGGAGAAAGCTCAGGCTTCCGCTGTCGGGGCGTCGATCCTTGGCCACCTGGATAAGGTACTCACCGGCGCGGCCGGTCGTCCAAGCCCCCGGGCGCGGGAGGCCGGGCGCACACCACCCCCGCCTTGCGCGGGAACCCCGGCCCGGGTACATTGTC
>MIBK01000083.1:14014-15801 GCA_001829505.1 Spirochaetes bacterium RBG_16_67_19
GACGGCTCCACCTTCGGCACCGTGGGCGGAGGGGCGCTGGAGCACCGCGCGCTGGCCGACGCCCGCCGGGCCCTGGCCGACCGCCGGGGTGCCCTGGCCACCTACGACCTCACCAGTCTGGGCATGACCTGCGGCGGGCAGGTCACCCTGGCCTTCGAGTTTCTCACCGGCACGCGCTCCTTCCTGCTGTTCGGGGGCGGCCACGTGGGCCGGGCCCTGGCCCCCATCCTGGCCTCCCTGGGCTTCCGGATCACCATCTACGACTCGCGGCCCGAGCTGGAGCCGCTCCTGGCCCCTGCCGGCCGATCGGTCATCGGCCCGTACGCCGACCTTTCCGCGGTGCGCAGCGAGCTGGAGCGCGCGGAGTTCTGCTTCATCGCCACCCACGGGCACCTGCACGACTACGAGGTCCTGCGCCAGGTGCTGGCCGCCGGCGGGAACAGGCGTTACGTCGGGATGATCGGCTCCCGCTCCAAGGTGCGGGCCACCCGCGAGCGGCTGGCCCGCGACGGCCTGCCCGTCCCGGAGTTCCTGTACGCCCCGGTCGGCCTGGCCCTCGGGGCCCAGAGCCCGGCGGAGATCGCGGTGGCCGTGGCCGCAGAGGTCGTGGCGGTGCTGCGCGGAGTGGCCGCGCCCAGCCTACGCGACCGGTGACCCTGTTCGATCCGCCCGTGGCGGGGGCCAGCCTGCGGATGGCGGCGCTCACCACCTTCGGGCTGGAGGCCCTGGCCGCGGAGGAGCTGCGGCGCCTGGACTTCGCCGACCCGGTGGTGGAGAACGGCCGCGTACGCTTCGGCGGCGGACCACCCGAGCTGGCCCGGGCCTGCCTCTGGCTGCGCACGGCCGATCGGGTCGTGCTGCGCCTGGCGGAGTTTCCGGCGCCGGACTTCGAGGCCCTCTACCAGGGCGTCCAGGAGGTGCGCTGGGAGGATTTCCTGCCGGAGGAAGCCCGCCTGGAGGTGTCCGCGCGCAGCCACCGCTCGCGCCTCACGGCCCTGCCCGCCTGCCAGGCCACGGTGAAAAAAGGCATCATCCAGGCCCTGCGCCGCCGCCATCCCCGGGAGCGCTTCCCGGAGTCCGGCCCCCTGTACGCGGTGGAGCTGGCCCTGGACCGCGACCAGGCCGTGCTCAGCCTGGACGCCACGGGCGAAGGCCTGCACCGCCGCGGTTACCGCCGCCGGGCCGGCCCGGCCCCGCTGCGCGAGACCCTGGCGGCGGCCCTGGTGCTGCTCTCGCGCTGGGAGCCCTCCCGCCCGCTGGCCGATCCGCTGTGCGGCTCGGGCACCATCGCCATCGAGGCGGCCCTTTTCGGCCTGGGCCTGGCCCCCGGGCGCCTGCGGAGCTTCACCGCGGAGTCCTGGCCGCACCTGCCCGCCGGCCTCTGGGGCGAAGCCCGCGCTCAGGCCCGCGCGAGGGAGCAAGCCGCCGGGCCCGCGGCCTTGAACCTGGAGGCATCGGACCGGGACGAAGGGATGGTGCGGGTGGCGCGGGAAAACGCCCGCGCCGCCGGGGTGGGCGAAGCCGTGCGCTTCCGCGTGCAGCCGGCCGAGGAGTTCCGCTCCGCCCAGCGCTACGGCTGCCTGATCTGCAACCCTCCGTACGGGGAGCGCTCCGGGCAGGCCGACGAAGTGGAGGAGCTGTACCGCCGTCTGGGCCGGACCTTCTCCCGGCTTCCGGACTGGTCGGTCTTCGTGCTCACGGGCCACCCCGGCTTCGAGCGGCTCTACGGCCGAAGGGCCGACCGGAACCGCAAGCTGTACAACGGCAACCTGAAAACCTACCTGTAC
>MIBK01000084.1:0-108 GCA_001829505.1 Spirochaetes bacterium RBG_16_67_19
GCCCCGGTGCGCGCGTCGGTTGGGCAGGGCTACCTGCTGGCCGGGCGCGTGCTGTCGTCCCGGGACGGTTCCGCCCTGCCCGGCGCCGTGCTGGAGCTGTGGCTGGCG
>MIBK01000084.1:373-1824 GCA_001829505.1 Spirochaetes bacterium RBG_16_67_19
CACAGCTCGCCCGGGCGGCCCAGCAGCTGGCGCACGTCCCCGCTGGACAGCGGGAAGCTCTCCAGACGCGCGGTGCGCGGGTCGTAGCGCAGGAGGGCTTCGGCTCCCCAGTCGCTGATCCACACCAGGTCGCGCTCGTCCACGTACACGGCATAGGGCTGGGGCCTCTGCCCCGGCAGGCGGATCTCCTGCCAGGTTCCGTTCGCCGGATCGTAGCGCAGGAGCAGTCCGGAGTACCAGCCGGCCACCCAGAGCACGCCCCGGGAGTCCGCCCAAACCCGGCGGGTGCCCTGCCCCTGACCCGGGGGCTCCAGCACCCTCACCTGGCCGGAGGCGGGGTCGATGCGCCCCAGGTAGCCGGCCGCTAGCGAGACGTAATAGACGAAGCCGTCCGCCCCCGCGGCGATCCCGTAGGGACCTCGGCCCCGCGGAGCGTCGAACAGGCGCACGCGCCCGCTTTCCGGCTCCACGCTCCCGTAGTATCCGGCCTGGCCCGTGAACCAGAGCGTGCCCCGGGAGTCGAAGGCAGCCGTGTTCATGTTCACCGCGGGGCTGCCGGCGGGAAGGGGGAAGCGGGTGATCGCCCCGGTGGCCGCATCCACCCGTACCACGGCGTTCAGGCCGCTGTCGGTGACCCAGGGGTTGCCGTCCGGGCCCACGATGACCCCGTGCGGCCGGGAACCCCGCCCCAGGGGGATCTGCCCTCCGGCTCCCGTGGCCGGATCGATCCAGCCCAGCGCCCCGGCGTTCTGGGCCGTGTACCAGACCCTGCCGTCGGGGGCCGGGGCCACGTCGTGGGGATGGGAGCCGGCGGGGACCGGATATTCCTTCAGGACCTGGGCCTGGAGGGCCGTGCCGCCGAAGGCCAGCAGCAGCCCGGCCAGGTATCCCGCGGTCCGCAGTCTTTGGTTACGCATGGGCAAAATATACTCAAGGCGCGCTCCCTCGAGTTGACAACCCCCGGGGATCGACCGTAGGGTGTGCCAGGAGGGAAAAACATGAAGAGCTTCGGCGATCTGGAGATGTGGTTCGTCACCGGCAGCCAGCAGCTGTACGGGGAAAAAATCCTGGCCCAGGTGGCTTCGGATTCGAAGACCATCGCGGGGGCCCTGGACGGCTCCCCGGCGATTCCGGTCAGGGTCGTGTACAAGCCGGTGCTCACCACCCCGGAGGCCATCCGCGCCCTGTGCCTGGAGGCCAATCTCTCCGCCTCCTGCATCGGCTTGGCGACCTGGATGCATACCTTCTCCCCGGCGAAAATGTGGATCGCCGGGCTTTCGGCGCTGCAGAAGCCCTTCGTGCACCTGCACACCCAGTTCAACCGGGACATCCCCTGGGACACCATCGACATGGAGTTTATGAACCTCAACCAGTCCGCGCACGGGGACCGGGAGTTCGGATTCATCGCCACCCGCCTGCGGGCCCGGCGCAAGGTCGTGGTCGGCCACTGG
>MIBK01000084.1:2018-4940 GCA_001829505.1 Spirochaetes bacterium RBG_16_67_19
TGGCGGCCCGCCTGGATCAGGTGAGTGCGGCGGAGGCGCAGAAGCTGCTGGCCGAATACGACCAGCGCTACCCCATGGACAAGTCCCTGCGCCAGGGCGGGGAGCGCCGCGGCGAGCTGGAGCAGGCGGCGAGGCTGGAGGCCGGGATGCGCGCTTTCCTGGAGGAGGGGGGCTTCAAGGCCTTCACCACCAACTTCGAGCACCTGCACGGCCTGCCCCAGCTGCCGGGCCTGGCGGTGCAGCGCCTGATGGCCGCCGGCTGGGGCTTCGGCGCGGAGGGGGACTGGAAGACCGCCGCCCTGGTGCGGGCCATGAAGGTCATGGGCCGGGGCCTGCCGGGAGGAACCTCCTTTATGGAGGACTACACATACCACCTGGACCCCAAGGGCATGAAGGTGCTGGGGGCGCACATGCTGGAGCTGTGCGAGTCCATCGCCGGGGGAAAGCCCTCCCTGGAGATCCATCCCCTGTTCGTCGGCGGCAAGGGCGACCCGGCCCGGCTGGTGTTCAATGTCGGCGCGGGTCCCGCGGTGAACGCCTCGCTCATCGACCTGGGCAACCGCTTCCGCCTGGTGGTGAACGAGGTGGAGGCCGTGGCCGTGAAGGAGGCCCTGCCCAGGCTGCCGGTGGCCCGCGCGGTCTGGGTGCCCAAGCCCGATTTGAAGACGGCCGCCGCCGCCTGGATCCTGGCCGGCGGCGCCCACCACACCGCCTTCAGCCAGGCGGTGGGCACCGAGCACCTGGAGGACTTCGCCCGCCTGGCCGGGATTGAGCTGGCCCTGATCGACGCCGGCACCACCCAGCGCCAGTTCGAACGGGAGCTGGGCTGGGAGGAGATGCACCACCTCCTGGCCCGGGCCCTGCGCTAGGCCCGCTGAGACCGGCATGCCGGAGATCCTGGTCGTCGACAATCACCCCCTCGTGCGCGAGTTCCTCAGCGAGCTGCTGGCCCGCGAGGGCCACACCGTGCACGTGGCCGAGCACGGCCTGGCCGCCCTGGACCTGCTGGAGAGCATCCGTCCGCAGGTGATCTTCGTCGACCTGCTGATGCCCAATATCGACGGGGTGGCCCTCTGTCGCCTGCTGCGCCGCAGCCCGATCCACCGCCAGGCCTACCTGGTGGTGATCTCGGCGGTGGCCGCGGAGGCGCCGGAGCTGGTGAAGCAATGCCGCGCCAATGCGGCGCTGGCCAAGGGTCCTTTCCGCGTGCTGGGACCGGCGGCCCTGAGGCTGGTGAATGAGGCCGCCGGCCACGGTTTCCGGGGGGTGCGCGAGGGCATCGCCGGCCTGGAGGACATCCACGCCCGCCAGATCACCCGCGAGCTGCTGCTGCGCAAGCAGCACCTGGAGATGGTCATCGAGAGCCTGCGGGAAGGCATCCTGGAGATCACCGCCTCCGGCAGGGTGGTGTTCGCCAACGCCGCGGCCCCCGCCCTGCTGGGCCTGGAGGAGGAGCGCATCCTGGCCACCGAGCTCGGGCTGCTGTTCCCCGAGCCCGACCGCAGGGCGGTGGGCGACCTGCTGGCGGCAGGAGGGGGAACGGAGCTGGAGCTCCTGCGCGGCGAGCGCCGGTTGAGTCTGCGGTACTATCCCTTCCGCGAGCAGGGCGGCGTGCTTCTGCTGGAGGACGTGACCGAGCGCCGGCGCATGGAGGCCCGGCTGATCCAGGCCCAGCGCATGGAATCCATCGGCACCCTGGCGGCCGGGGTGGCCCACGACTTCAACAACCTGCTGATGACCATCCTGGGCAACGCCGAGCTGATGATGGCCGACTTGAGCGGCAGCCACCCCCATTACCAGCAGCTGCAGGAGATCGGCCGCCAGGTGCAGAGCGCCAAGCGCCTGACCGGCCAGCTGCTGGGCTACTCGCGCCGGGGGCGCTACGAGGTGCGGGTGCTGGACTGTAACCGCCTGGTCCGCGAAACCGCGGAGGCCTTCGGGCGGACCCGCAAGGAGATCGTCATCCGCCTGGAGCTGGAGGAGGGCCTCGCCCCCGTGGAAGGGGACCTGGGCCAGCTGGAGCAGCTCCTGCTCAACCTGCTGGTCAACGCCGGGGACGCCATGCCCGGCGGCGGGGAGCTCACCTTGAGCTCGAGCGGCTGCGGGCACGAGCAGATCTCGGCGGGCCCCTTCAAGCCCCGCGAGGGGCGCTACGTGCGCCTCGCCGTGCGCGACACCGGCGTGGGCATGGACGCCCGCACGCGCGAGCGCATCTTCGAGCCCTTCTTCACCACCAAGGAGATGGGACGCGGCACCGGCTTGGGGCTGGCTTCCGTCTATGGCATCGTGAAGGGGCACGGCGGGTACATCGAGGTGGAGTCCGATCCGGGCCGGGGCTCCGAGTTCCGCATCTTCCTGCCGGCTTCTTCCGTTAGCCCGCCGGAGCAGGCCGCCGCGCCGCCGCCGCCCAAGAGCGAGCGCTGCCTGCTGCTGGTGGACGACGAGCAGGGCGTGCTCGCGGTCGCCGGGGACATGCTCTCCCGGCTGGGCTTCACCGTGCTGCCCGCCTCCAGCGGGGAGGAAGCGTTGCGGGTTTTCGCGGCAAATCGCACCAGGATCAGCGCCGTGATGCTGGACCTGGTCATGCCGGGCCTGAGCGGGGTGGAGGTTTTCGAGCGCCTGCGGCGCCTGGATCCGCAGCTCAAGGTGGTGCTGGCCAGCGGGTACTCCAGCGAAGGGGAGGCCGATCGGCTGCTGGCCCAGGGGGCGGCGGCTTTTCTGCAGAAGCCCTTCACCATCCAGCAGCTGGCCGAGGCCCTGACGGGCCTGCTCGGCCCCAACCCGCGGTAGACCCATGGGCGCCTTCGTGGAGCGTCTGGTGCGCGAGCTGGAGCTGGAGCCCGGCACGGCCGCGGCGCTGGCGGAGAGCTTTCTGCGCGCCACCCGCGCGGATCTGCGGGAGCTGCAAGCCGCCGCCCGGGG
>MIBK01000084.1:4994-5382 GCA_001829505.1 Spirochaetes bacterium RBG_16_67_19
CAGCCTGGAGGTGGAGCCCATCCGCTCCCGGGCCGAAACCCTGGAGCGGCAGGCCCGCGCCGGCGAGCTGGCGCAGGCGGGGCCGCTGCTGTCCGGGATCGAGGCCGAGCTGCTGCGGCTGGAAGCCGAGTCCTGAGCCTTTTAGTATCTTAGCTTCATGCAGGCCTCCGACTCCCGCGCTCTGCGGGACCTGGAAGGGCTCCTGGGGGAGCAGGTTCCGCCGGTGGCGAGTTTCGACTTCCGCCACTTCGGCTATCGGGAGGAGCGGGGGCGGGTGGTGGACCTGGAGCTGCAGGGCAGGGAGCTGGCCGGCCTGCCGGACAGCCTCGGGGAGCTGTCCGGGCTGCGCAGCCTGCACCTGAACCGCAACCGGCTGCGCTCCCTGCCG
>MIBK01000084.1:5398-7614 GCA_001829505.1 Spirochaetes bacterium RBG_16_67_19
TGCGCGGCCTGGAGCGCCTGTCCTTAGGCGGCAACGCCCTGCGCGAGCTGCCGGACTGGGTCGGCGGGCTGCCCGCCCTGCGCTCCCTGAACCTGGCGGGCAATCCCCTGGATGGCCTGCCGGGAGGCTTGAGGAACCGGCCCGGGCTGGAGGAGCTGTACCTTTCGGAGCTGGGGCTGGAAGAGCTGCCGGACTGGATCGCCGGCCTGGCCAGGCTGCGCCGGCTGGTGCTGTTCGGCAACCGCCTGCGCGAACTGCCGGACTGGGTGTGCGGCCTGGAAGGCCTCCAGGAGCTCACCGTGGGCGGCAACCGCCTGCGCGAGCTGCCGGCGCGGATCGGCGCCCTGGGGCGGATGGTGGAGCTGAGCGCCTATTCCAACCAGCTGGAGCTGCTGCCGGACTCGCTGGCGGCCCTGGGCAGCCTGCGGGAGCTGGCCTTGCAGGACAACCGCCTGCGCCGCCTGCCTGCGGGCATCGGGGGCCTCGCCTGGCTGGAGTATCTGGTGCTGAACGGCAACGAGCTTGAGGCTCTGCCGGAGTCCATCGTGCGCCTGCGGCGCCTGAAGACGCTGCGCCTGCAGGCCAATCCCTGGGGAGTGTTCCCCGCGGAGCAGGAAAGCTGGCTGCGCGGACTCGCCGAGCGCGGCGCGCGCATCAGGAGGTAACGGATGATCGCCCTGTATATCGTGGGTTCGTTGGTGGTGCTGGCCGTCGCGGTGTACCTGCTGGAGCCTTTCCTGTACGCGTTCCTGTTCTCCAAGCTGATCGAGCTGTTCGTGAAGAACCCACCCTTCCTGGAGGTCGAGAAGGTGTTCCCCGAGGCCCGCCTGCTGCGGGAGAACTGGAAGCTCATCCAGCAGGAGGCCAGGGCGCTCCTGGAGGACGTGGAGTCCATCCCCAAGTTCCACGAGGTGGACAGCCTGCAGCGCTTCATCTCGGCCAAGGACAACGTGGCCTGGCGCACCTTCTTCCTCAAGGGCTTCAATCGCTGGCTGCCCCAGAACTGCGCTCGAGCGCCGCGGACCACCGAGCTGCTGCGGCGCCTGCCGCTGATCTCCACGGCCATGTTCTCGATCATCGACGGCGGCAAGCACATCCCACTCCACGTGGGCTTCTTCAAGAGCGTGCTGCGCTACCACCTGGCCCTGGTGGTGCCGCAGGACGCGCCCGTTTACATCATCGTGGGCGGGCAGGAGTACCACTGGCGCGAGGGGCAGGACGTGCTTTTCGACGACACCTACCTGCACGAGGTCTGGAACAAGAGCGGCCAGCGACGGGTGGTGCTGTTCTGCGACCTGCTGCGCGACAAGACCCTCCCCCCCCTGTTCCGCTGGTTGAACCGGCTGATGTTCCGCCTCCTGGCCGGCTCCCGCAAGCTGCAGCAGGCGGCCCGGCGGGCGGAGGTGGCCCGCGACATCCGCTCGTGAAAGTCGCGGTGCTGCTGTCCGGCGGGGTGGACAGCTCGGTGGCCTTGAGGTTGCTGCGGGAGCAGGGCCATCGGCCCACCGCCTTCTACCTCAAAGTATGGCTGGCTGACGATGCGCTGCGCTTCGGGGACTGCCCCTGGGAGGAGGACCTGCGGTTCGCCGAGGCGGTATGCCGCGGGCTGGGCGTGCCCCTGGAGGTGCTGCCCATGCAGAAGGAATACCGCGAGCGGGTGGTGGACTACGCGCTGGAGGAGCTGCGGGCCGGTTTTACCCCCAGCCCTGACCTGTTCTGCAACCAGCGCATCAAGTTCGGCGCCTTCCTGGAGCGCATCGGCACGGGCTTCCAGCGCGTAGCCACGGGGCATTACGCGCGCCTGGAGGGGCGGGGGCCGGACCTGTGCCTGCTCGCCTCCCCGGACCCCGTGAAGGACCAGACCTACTTCCTGGCCCACCTGGACCGCGAGCAGCTCGGCCGCGCCCTGTTTCCCCTGGGGGACCTGACCAAGCCGCAGGTGCGGGAGCTGGCCCGGGCCTGGGACCTGCCCACCCAAAGCCGCCCGGACAGCCAGGGCATCTGTTTCCTGGGACGCATCGATTACCGCGGCTTCCTGCGCTATTTCCTGGGGAGGCAGGCCGGCCCGATCGTGGAGGTGGCGAGCGGCCGAATCCTGGGCCAGCACCCGGGGCATTGGTTCTTCACCATCGGCCAGCGCGCCGGCCTGGGCCTGGCCGGCGGGCCCTGGTACGTGGCGGCCAAGGAGCCCCTCGGCAACACCGTGCGCGTCACGC
>MIBK01000084.1:7659-15784 GCA_001829505.1 Spirochaetes bacterium RBG_16_67_19
CGGGCACTGGATCGGCGATCCGCCCCGGCCCGGCCGGCCCCTGGCGGTGAAGCTGAGGCACGGTCCGACGAGGATCCCGGCCGCGGTCTGCCCGGCGGGCGAGGGAAGCTGGGAGGTCAGCCTGGAGCGCGGAGACCCCGGCATCGCCCCGGGGCAGTTCACGGTGTTCTACGACGGGGAGACCTGCCTGGGCTGCGCCCGGGTGCTGCCCGAGTCCGCCGAGGCGGCCCGGACTTCGCGGGCCAGCCCGCGCCCGGCCTCCCGCAGCCTGGCCTGAGCCTCCTCCCGCGGGGCGCCGGGGAACTCCACCGGGGGCAGGAGCTCCCAGCCCAGCCGGTAGCGCTCCACGATCTCCGCCAGCTCCTTGCCGCCCCCTCCGGCCAGCCAGCCGAAGGAGCCGAAGGCCAGGACCTTCTTCCGCACCACCTTCTTGCGGGCCAGCTCGTCCAGAACGGCGGCCACCGGCGGGAACAGGCGGTACTCGTAGACCGGAGCGCCGATGGCGATGCCCGTGGATCGCCAGGCCGCGGCCAGGATGGGCGAGACGTGGCTCTGCGGGACGCGGAACACGTGGGCCCGCACCCCTTCCGCGGCGATGCCTTCCAGCACGCTGCGCACGGCCCGCTCGGTCATGCCGTACATGCTGCCCCAGATCACCGTGATTTCCGGCTCGGCCGGCCCGCGCCCGTAGGCGCAGTAGCGCTCGTACCAGGACTGGATGCGTCCCGGGTCCCGCCGCCAGACCGGGCCGTGGGCAGGGGCCACGATCCGGGGGCGCAGGGCCTTCAGGGCGCGCAGGGCCCGCTCCACCGAGGAGGAGAAAGCGCCCAGGATGTTGGAGAAGTAGCGCAGGCTTTCCTCTTCGAACAGCGCCAGCTCGGGCTCGGAAAGCTGGTCGTCGTAGGCGGCTTCGCCGATGGCCCCGAAGGAGCCGAAGGCGTCACAGGAGAACAGGGTGCCCGTGCCCGGCTCCCAGGTGGCGATGGTCTCCGGCCAGTGCACGTTGGGGATCTCGTGGAACTCCAGGACTTTGCCGCCGCCCAGGTCCAGATGGTCCCCGGTGCCGACCGCCCGCCGCTCCTGGGCCAGGCCATAGAAGGCGTCGGCCATCCCCAGCCCCCGGGCGCTGGCGCAGAGCGTGAAGTCCGGGTGCAGGCGGGCGAAGGGCTCCAGCCAGCCGGTGTGGTCCGGCTCCAGGTGGTTGAGCACCACGTAGCGGATGTCCTGGAGGCGCACCCCCATGCGCTCCAGCTGGGCCAGCAGGGTCTGGGGCACCCCGTCCCAGCCGCAAACTCCGTCGATCAGGGCGCACTCCCGGCCCTTGACCAGGAATGAGTTCATGGACACGCCATGCGGCAGGGGCCACAGGCCTTCGAACAAGATGTCCTGCCCCGCATTGGCCGAAAGGCGCCAGACGCCGTCGGCCACCAGGGTGGGATTCAGGGATGACATGGAATACCTCCGATATTGCGGTTATTGCGGTTCTATGGCAGCTCGTAGCGGGTGAAACCGGCGGTGCGGTGGATGCGGCGGTCGTGGGTGATCAGCAGCCCTTCGTAGCCCTTCAGGGACCCGATCAGTTTCATTCCCTTCTCCAGCCCGAGCACGAAGACGGAGGTGGCCAGGGCGTCGGCGTCGAAGGCCGCGGGTCCCACGATGGTCACGGAGATCAGCTCCGTGGCCGAGTAGCCGGTGAGCGGATTGATGATGTGGTGGAATTTCCTGTCCGGGTCGTAGTAGCGCTCGTAGTCCCCGGAAGTGAGCACGGCCAGGTCCGTGCAGCGGATGCGGGTGATGAAATCCCGCGGATCGCGCGGGTTGCGCAGGGCCACCAGCCAGTCGCGGCGGCCTTCCGCCCGCCCCATGGCCCGGATGTCCCCGCCGGCGTCCACCAGGGCGTCGCGCACGCCCATGGCCCGCATGATCTCCAGGGCCCGGTCCACGGCGTAGCCCTTGGCGATCCCGCCCAGGGTGATCTTCTGTCCGGGGCCCAGGCGGATGACCCCTTCGCCCAGCTGGATGCGCCGGTAGTCCACCCGGCGCAGGGTCCGCCGGACCTCCTCGTCGGTGGGCGCCCGCTTCAGCTCGCGGAAGCTGCGGTCGTAGAGCTCCAGGATCGGCTGCACGGTGATGTCGAAGGCCCCGCCGCTCAAGGCGCCGTACTCCAGGGACTTTCGCAGGTTGTCCTGCAGCTCCGCAGAGGGCCCCGCCAGGCGGCCTTCCCGGTTCAGGCGCCCCACCTCCGAGCTGTCCGAGTAGTGGCTGAGCAGGGCGTCCAGCCGGCGGAACTCGGCGAAGGCGGCCTCCACGGCCCGCTCGGCCAGCTCTTCGTTTCCGGCCGCCGCGGTGACGTTGACCACCGTGCCCATGGACTCGGTGCTGCGCGCCACGGTGTACAGAGGCGCGGTACAGGCTGTCGGGATAAGACCGCAGGCCAGGAGCGCCAGGATCAGATTACGCACGCAGGTAAAAGATACTACCCGGGAATGGGGAAGGGAAGAACCGGGAGTGGGCCGACTCCACTCCCGGTGCGGCTCACCAGCGGTTCTGGGGCCTGCTGCGGCCGCCCCCGCGGGGGCCGTCCTCGCGCGGCTTGGCCAGGTTGACGTTCAGGCTGCGGCCTTCGAATTGCGTGTTGTTCAAAGCGGCGATGGCTTTTTCGGCCTCTTCCTGGGTGCTCATCTCCACGAAACCGAAACCGCGGGAGCTGTCGGAGCTTTTGTCCCTGACGACATTGGCGGACTCCACGGTGCCGTGGGCGGCGAAGAGGCTGCGCAACTGCTCATCGGTGACCGAATACGACAGGCCGCCGACATAAAGCTTCTTCTGCATGTGTTCCTCCTGGTTCGTTTGGGTAAAGGGACCTCAAGCCCCGGGGGCGCGGGAGCCCCGCAGGGAGCGCAGCGAGCTCTTGAGGGCCTCTCCGGTGATCGAGCGGAATTCCTTCAGGATGCGGCGGATGCGCATGCTGCGCAGCGCCGCCGGCATTCCGGAGGCCGCTGCTGCATCCGCCCCGGCACCGCCGGATCTGGCGCCCGGCTGGCGCAGAGCCTTGAGCCGGTGCAGGGCGCGCCTGCACTCGAACTGCAGCCGGGAGCCGGCCGGGCGGTCGCGGTGAGCGTCCAGGTGCCTGTGCCAGGCGGAGCAGTACTTGGCCCCCCGCAGGCAGTCGCCGATGCGCTGCCCGCAGTGCGCGCAGCTCCTCTGCCGGCCCAGCAGCTCGGCGCCAAGCTCCCGTTTCAGGGTCCGGATTTCCTTTCGCAGCTCATCCAGATCCTCCGCCGTCAGATCCTTGAGATTGCCCGCCTGGAAAAACCTCACGCTCTACCTCCTGGCCCCGCGCCGGCTCTCAACCGCTTTGCGCATCAGCTCGATGATTCCTTCCCGCATGGTCTTTCCCCGCTCGGCGCAGAGCGCCTTGAAGAAGTTTCGCAGCTCGTCGGGCACGTCTTTCACGAGGATGGCCGCCATGAAATAACTATAATAGATATTATAAATATTTCCAAGCCCCGCGCCCGGGTGAGCCTATTTCCAGGCCCCGCCGTGGGTCACCCGCTTCAGGTAGCGCCCCCGCCCCGGCTGGCCCAGGAAGCGCTCCCCGTCCACGATCAGCTCTCCACGCGAGAACACCCGGCGGGCGTTGCCCCGGACCTGGAAGCCCTCGAACATGGAGTAGTCCACCCGCATGTGGTGGGTCTTGGCGCTGATGGTGTGCGGCGCCCGCGGGTCCCAGAGCACCAGGTCCGCGTCGCTGCCAGGGGCGATCTCCCCCTTGCGGGGGTACATGCCGAACAGGCGGGCCGGGGTGGTGGAGGTGAGCTCCACGAAGCGGTTCAGGGAGAGCTGGCCGGCGTTCACCCCGTGGTGGTAGAGCAGCTGCAGGCGGTTCTCGATGCCGGGGCCGCCGTTGGGGATCTTGGTGAAGTCGCCCTTGCCCAGGACCTTCTGGTCCTCGAAGCAGAAGGGGCAGTGATCGGTGGAGACCACCTGCAGGTGGTCATGCTTCAGGCCTTCCCAGAGCTTGGGCTGGTGCTCCTTGGGGCGCAGGGGCGGGGTGAACACGTACTTGGCCCCCTCGAAGCCCGGGCGCTCCAGCTCCTCCACGGACAGCAGCAGGTACTGCGGGCAGGTTTCGGCGTAGGCCGGCACCCCGCGGTCGCGCGCCTCCCGCACCTCGTTCAGGGCGTCCTCCGAGGACAGGTGCACGATGTAGACCGGCGCGCCGGCGATCTCGGCCAGGGCGATGGCCCGGTGCACCGCCTCCGCTTCGGCGCGGGGAGGGCGGGTGAGGGCGTGGTAGACCGGGGCGGTCTTGCCTTCGGCCAGGGCCCTGGCCACGAGCACGTCGATCACGCTGCCGTTCTCGGCGTGCATGCAGATCAGGGCCCCGTTTTTCGCCGTCTGGGCCAGGGCCTTGAAGATGGTGGCGTCGTCCACCATCAAGACGTTGGGGTAGGCCATGAACAGCTTGAAGCTGGCCACCCCCTCCCGCACCATCTCGTCCATGTCCTCCAGGCCCGCCCCGCCCAGGTCGGTGATGATCATGTGCAGGCCGTAGTCGATGCAGGACCTGCCTTCGGCCTTCCTCCACCAGGTATCCAGCGCCTGGCGCATGCGGGTGCCCCGGGGCTGGATGGCGAAATCCACCAGGGTGGTGGTCCCCCCGTAGGCCGCCGCGCGCGTGCCGGTTTCGAAATCGTCGCTGGAGGTGGTTCCGCCGAAGGGCATGTCCAGGTGGGTGTGGGCGTCTATGCCCCCGGGCAGCACGTACAGACCCCCGGCCTCCACCACCCGCCCGGCGGCCGAAGCCGGAATGCCGGGCCGCACCTCCTTGATCAGCTCCCCTTCGATCAGGACGTCCGCGTCCTGCGTTTGCGCGGCGGTGACCACCTTCCCGCCGCGGATCAGAGTGCTGGCCATTGCCTCCCCCTTCTCAGGCCTGTCCGGGCCGGCTGTAGCTGCGGCCCGCGGTGCGCTGTTCCCAGCTCTCCTTGGGCTTTCCGGTTTCCACTTTCTCCATCGTAATGCAGTTCTCCACGGGGCAGACCAGGGAGCAGAGGTTGCAGCCCACGCATTCCTCCTCGTCCACGAAGGGCACCTGCAGGGCGGGCGCGGGGCCTGCGCCGTTGCCCTTGCCGTTGCGGTCCAGCTTGGCGATCGGGGTCACGGTGATGCTCTCCCGGCTGGCCGCCTCAAGGGCGGCGGGCAGCGGGCGGCCTTCGTGGTGGATGCACTGGTGCGCCCCGTCCCAGCAGGCCACGAAGCACAGGTTGCAGCCGATGCACTTGGAGGAATCGATGCGGGCCACGATCTTGTAGTTCAGGTCCAGGTGCTTCCACTCCGTGAGCCGGCCCAGGCTCGCCCCGCGGAAGTCCTCCAGGCCGCGGTAGCCCCTGGAGTCCATCCAGTTGGAAAGCCCGTCGCACATGTCCTCCACGATGCGGTAGCCGTGGTGCATGACCGCCGTGCACACCTGTACGGTGCCGCAGCCCAGCAGAATGAACTCCGCCGCCTCCCTCCAGCCGCTGACTCCCCCAATGCCCGAAATGGGCAGGCCCACCTCCGGGTCGGAGGCGATCTGCTGCACCAGGTGCAGCGCGATGGGCTTGACCGCCGGCCCGCAATAGCCGCCGTGGGCCGACATCCCTCCGACGTCCGGGCGCGGGGTCAGGGTGTCCAGGTCGATGCCGGTGATGGAGTTGATGGTGTTGATGGCCGACAGCGCGTCGGACCCGCCGCGGCGGGCGGCGCGGGCCACCAGGCGGATGTCGGTGACGTTCGGGGTGAGCTTGACCATCACCGGGGTGCGGGCCGTCTCCTTGGCCCACTCGGTGATCTGGCAGGAATACTCCGGCACCTGCCCCACCGCGGCGCCCATGCCCCGCTCGCTCATCCCGTGCGGGCAGCCGAAGTTCAGCTCCAGGCCGTCGGCCCCGGCGTCCTCCGCGCGCTTGACGATGTCGTGCCAGGCCTCCCGCTTGGACTCCACCATCAGGGAGGCGATCACCGCGTGGCGGGGGTAGCGCTTCTTGACCTCGCTCAACTCCCGCAGGTTGTCCTCCACCGGGCGGTCGGAGATCAGCTCGATGTTGTTCAGGCCCATCATCCGCTGGCCGTTCCAGTCCACCGAGGAATAGCGCGAGGCCGTGTTGACCACCGGCTCCCCGATGGTTTTCCACACCGCCCCTCCCCAGCCCGCGTCGAAGGCCCGCATGATCTGCTGGCCGCTGTTGGTCGGGGGCGCGGAGGCCAGCCAGAAGGGGTTGGGGGAAGGAATGCCCATGAACACCGTGGAAAGATCAGCCATGGTTCATCGCCTCTTTCATCGCCAGGGCGGCCCGCTTGCCGTCGGCCACCGCGTCCACCACCTCGCGCCCGCCGTTGACGCAGTCCCCGCCGGCGTAGTACCGCGGATTGCTGGTCCGCCCGCTGCCGCGCTCCACCGCGATCAGGCCGCCCTCCAGGCGGAGGCCGCGGGCCTGCCCCCACTGCTCGGCCAGGCGGGCCTGTCCCAGGGCGGGGATCACCAGGTCGCAGGGCACTTCGAACTCGGAACCCGCGACGGCCTCGGGCTGCCGCCGCCCGCCGGTGTCCGGCCCCGCAAGGCGCGTGCGCAGGAAGCGCACGGCGGCCGCGCGGCCGTTCTGGACCATGATTTCCAGCGGCTGGGCCAGCCAGTGGAACTTCACGCCTTCCACCAGGGAGTGCTCGAACTCGAAGGGGAAGGCCGGCATCTGGCTCTCGGTGCGCCGGTAGAACAACAGGACCTCCTCGGCTCCCAGGCGGCGGGCCGCATTGGCGGCGTCGATCGCGGTGTTGCCTCCCCCGATCACCACCACCCGGCGGCCCACCGAGAAGCCGGGGTGGGTCTTGTACCGGGCAATGAAGGTAAGGGCGTCCAGCACTCCGGGGGTCTGCTCACCGGGGATGCCCAGGCGCTGCATGGCCCCCAGGCCCAGGCCCAGGAACACCAGGGTGAACTCCGACTCCAGCTGCTCCAGGCTCAGGTCGCTGCCCACCTCCCCTTGGCGGAACTCCACGCCCAGGGAGGCCAGCCTTTCCACCTCGCGTTGGCTGTCGGAGGAGCGCAGCTTGTACTCCGCCACCCCGTAGGTGGCCAGGCCCCCGGGCAGGGGGCGGTTGTCGAACACGGTCACCGCGTATCCCGCGCGGCGCAGCTCCGCCGCGCAGGCCAGGGAGGCGGGTCCGCCGCCTACGCAGGCCACCTTCTGCGGGTGGCTAACCGGCGGGGGCGGGCTGGAGGCCTGCCAGTTGGCGAAGAAGTCCTCCATGGCGTAGCGCTGCAGCCTGCCGATCTCGATGGGCTTCTTGTTGTAGCGGTGCATCACGCAGGCCCCCTCGCAGAGCACCTCCACCGGGCAGGCCCTGGAGCAGCTCAGGCCCAGGACGTTGGCCTCCAGGATGCTCCTGGCCGAGCCGGGCAGGTTGCCGCTGGCGATCTTCTTGATGAAGCGCGGCACGTCGATGTGGGTGGGGCAGGCGGCGGTGCACGGCGCGTCGAAGCAGGACAGGCAGCGGTTGGCCTCGGTGACCGCGGAACGGGCATCCAGGGACGGGTGCAGGTCCGGAAAACGCTCCAGGTTTTCCGGCAGCGGCAGCTCGGGGAAGTTCGGCGGGTTTCGCTCCATTTGAGAATAATACTCAATCGCAAAAACAAGGGGTAGGGGGACCGTTCGCCCGGGCGAGGCCGGGCCTCGGGGCGCCGTCGGCTCGGCGGCGCCGTCGGCTCGGCGGCGCCCCGGCCTCCCGCGTTGACACGTCCCTGCCCCGCGGATAGGGTGGAATCCCATGAAGAGCATGGAGCGCCGGGCCCGCTCCTACATCCAGGCCCTGCCTCCGAAGCAGGGCAGGGAGAGTCTGCTCACCACCGCCGACTTGAGCCCCCTGCCGCCGGTGGTGCGCCGCTAACATACGCGGCCTGAGGATTCCTATATCGGCGGCCGGGGACGTATGTTCATCAAGGTGCTGAACCTGTTTACGGTAGCCGACTCGCGAGGGCCGGAGATGGACCGCTCCGGCCTGGTCACCTTCCTCAACGACCTGCTGGTTTGCCCGCTGGCCTACTTCTCGGTGCCCGCCTCCTGGAGGCAGTTGGACGAACGGC
>MIBK01000084.1:15881-19995 GCA_001829505.1 Spirochaetes bacterium RBG_16_67_19
CCACGCCGAGGAAGGGGTGGGGCGAGGTTTCCCGCCTGCGCATCCCGGTGGCCGGGACCGGCGTGCACGACTATGGGGGGGGGCCCATTCACCTATATCGAGCTGACGGCGATCCGGGACCTGGCCTGGAACGCCCGACGCCAATGGTGATCTACAGCGACGCGGATCGGCTGGAGCTGCTGGATTACGGCATCCAGATCCCGGTCTACGACAGCCGGGCCCGCAGGACCTTCCAGCGCCTGCTGGACCACCCCGTGCTGGGACCGCGCCGGGCGGAGTGGCACCTGGCGCACGGCGGGCAGCAGATCGACCGCGCCGACCTGCTGCGCGCCCATTCATCGGAGTACGTGGCCCGGTTGTATGGGGGGGCGTTGGAACAGGAGATCATCCGTACCTTCGAGCTGCGCGACGAGTCCGGCCGGCCTTACCGCTACGATCCGGCCTCCGCCCGGCGGCCCCTGCGGGAGCTGCTGGAGCAGGCCCTGCGCATGGTCTCCGGCACGTACCAATGCTGCCGGCAGGCGCTGGCCGGCGGCTTCTGCTACTACTTCGGGGGCGGCACGCACCACGCCCAGTACGAGGCGGGCAAGGGCTTCTGCCTGCTCAACGACACGGTCATCGCCCTGCGCAAGCTGCAGGACCGGGGGGAGGTGCGGAACGCCTGGGTCATCGACGTGGACGCCCACAAAGGGGACGGCACGGCGGCGATCACCCGGGGGGACGCGAGCATCCGGACCCTGAGCATCCACATGGCCCACGGCTGGCCCCTGGACGAGCCGGAGCATGACGCCCAGGGCCGCCCCAACCCCTCTTTCATACCCAGCGACGTGGACCTGCCGGTGGCCGCCGGGGAGGAGGGGCGCTACCTGGACCTGCTGGCCGGGGGGCTGGAGCGCCTGGCCGGGCTTTCCCTGCCCGACCTGGCCGTAGTGGTGGACGGAGCGGACCCCTACGAGCACGACGAGCTTCCTTCCACCGGTCTGTTGCGCCTGTCGCTGGCCCAGCTGTTGTCCAGGGACCTGGCGGTCTACGAATTCCTCCAGCGGCGCGGCGTGCCTTCCGCCTGGCTGATGTCCGGCGGCTACGGGGAGAAATCCTGGGAAGTGTACGCCCAGTTCCTGGAAGCGGTGCTGCCGCGCCGGCTTCCTTGACACCCGGCCGCGCGCCGCGCGTCCTGCTGCTGGACGAGCCCTCCCTGGGGCTGGCCCCCATCCTGGCGGGCCTGATCTTCCGGATCATCCAGGAGATCAACCGCCAGGGCGTGGCCATCCTGCTGGTGGAGCAGAACGCCCAGCAGGCCCTGACCCTGGCCGGCCGCGCCTACGTGCTGGAGACCGGGCGCATTGCAGCGGAAGGCACCGCCGGCCAGCTGCGCTCCGATGCCCGCATCCAGGAGGTCTATCTGGGCGGCTCCGCCCTGAAGAGGCGCTGAGCCCTTATCCTGCCATTCCGCGTCAAAACGGGATATACTCGGGAGCATGGACCAGAAGTTCTATCCGCACCTGCGGGCTTTTCTGCTCTCCCACCAGATCGGCGACGACCCCTACAAGAACCTGGCCAAGATCAAGGTCATCGCCAATACCAATCCGGCCCGCTGGGACGGGAAGCTGCCCACGCGCGGCATCCATCCGGACGCGGGCTTCTGCAAGGTCGTGGAGGCCAGCTCCGCCAAACCGGTGGTGCCCTGGTGGTGGTACGCGAAGCAGAAGGAGCCGGTACCGGCGGTGGTGAAGGACATCTACCACGGTCTGAGTTTCGATTTCGCCGTGGTCTACCCGCAGGAGAACGCCTGGCTGTACGTGTGCGCCGAGCCCGCGTCGGAGCTCCTGAAGCTGTTGGGCCGGCAGGAGCAGCTCAAGGCCTTCATCCTGATCTCGCTGGTGAACAAGAATTTCCCGGCCAACCAGCGGGAGCACAAGCGGCTGCACCTGAGCACGGTCATGGGTTCCGCGGACCTGGCGCGCATTTTCATCTTCATCGCCTTCCGGGAGGAGGACCGGCGGTACCAGACGGCCGCGGCCGGGATTCCGGCCATCACCCGCCTGGTCCACCCGGCCTCCAACACGGCCAACTGGAACATCCGGCTTCCGGGCGACAAGAGGGTTTACGGCTCCCTCCGCGAGCTGCTCGCCCGTTGACCCTCCGCTTCAGAGGCTAACGCCTTAGAGGCTGAAGCCCCCGAACAGGTCGAAGCGGAAGCCCTTCAGCGGATAGGGCTGGAACTCGGTGGCCGGGGGAACATTGTTGAAGACCCGATACAGCAGGCGGGCTCCCAGGTGCAGCCCGGACAGCCGGAAGGCCAGCCCGCCGCCCACCTGCCCGAACAGCGACAGCTCGAGCGGATCCTCCACCCCCGGCAGACCATTCTCCTGGTAGGAGCTGATGTCCACGCGCCCCGCGCTGCCCAGGCCGGCCTCCAGGAAGGGGTCCAGGAAGAAATCCTCGAAGAAGTGATAGCGCAGGTCGAAGGAGCCGACCCAGTCGACGAACCAGAGGTATTCCATTTCCGGGTACGGTGAGTCCAGGCGCTGGAAGTCCACGAGGTAGGTCATGCCGAAGCCCAGGTGGTCCCGCAGCACTTCCCAGTACAACCCGGAGAGCAGGTTGGTCCCCTCGTCGAACTCCTGCTGGATCGACTCGAAGGTGGGGCGGTCCAACAGCTCCGCCCCGACGCTGGTCCCCAAACGAAAGCTTTCGCCGAAGGCGGCCGCGGACATCGCCGCCAGCAGCAGGCCGATCAGGATCGTTGTTTTCTTCATGCCACTGCAACCCCGCCGGCGGGCTGAGGTGGCACCCCAGCCTTGCGGATCCTTGGGGCGACCTGCTATGATTTTCGTATATGCAGACCTTCCAGCCCCGAGGCTCGGATCCCGCTTGAGCAGCTCCCCGCCGGACCCGTCCTGGCTGCCCCTGGACAACGCCGCGAAAATATACCCCACCGCCTCCTCCAAGCTGTCCCCCGCGGTGTTCCGCCTTTCGGCCAGGCTGCGGGCCCCGATCAGGCTGTCCGCATTGCAGCAGGCCGTGGACGCGCTCGTGCGGCGCTGCCCCTACTACCAGGTCCACCTGCGGCGCGGGCTGTTCTGGTACTACCTGCAGCGGCACGCGGACACGCCCCAGGTGCAGCTGCTGGACGGCTCGCCGCTGGCGGCCATGCCGGAAGGGGGCCGGACCGGGCACCTGCTGCGCGTCCGCGCCAGCCAGCGGACCATCGCGGCGGAGTTCTCCCACATACTGACCGACGGCGCCGGAGCCCTGCGTTTTCTGAGCTCGCTGCTGGCGGAGTACCTGCGGCGGTGCGGGATCCCCGTCGCCAGGCGGCCGGATCTTCTGGATCCCCGGGAGAGCGCCGATCCGCAGGAAGCCGAGGACGGCCACCGCAGGCACTTCGGCAAGGGCGGGCCGGGACCGGCCGGCTACGCCGCCGCCTACCACCTCGCCGAGGAGCCTCCGCGGCAGCGCTACTGGCGGATCCTCACCGGGAGAATGCCGACCTCCCGGATGCTCGCCCTGGCCAGGGAGAAGAGGGTCACCCTCACGGAGTACCTGACCGGGCTGTACATGTTCTGCCTGGGCCGGCTGTACGAGGCCGAGGTTCGCGACGGCGGCAGGCCCTCCAGCTCCGTCGTACGCCTCGAGGTGCCGGTGAACATGCGGCGCTTCTTTCCCTCCGTCACGATGCGCAATTTCTCCCTGTATGTATCCCCGGAAGCGGACATGCGCCTGGGGCCCTACAGCCTGGAAGAGCTCGTGCAACGCGTGCACCACAGCATGCAGATGGAGGTGGACCGGCGGGAGTTGAGCCGGCAGATCACCCGCAACGTGGGAGCGGAGCTCATGCCCGTCATCCGGGCTACGCCGCTGTTCGTGAAGGACATCTTCCTGGGCTGGCTGTATCATCACCTTTCGGCCCGCATCTATTCCGGGGTGCTTTCCAACCTGGGCAGGGTCGAGCTGCCAGCGGAGATGGCCAATCAGGTCGAGTCTTTCGAAATCGTGATGTCGCCCGGGCGGACGACCAAGAAGACCTGCACGGTCATCAGTTACCAGGATGAGCTGGCCGTGACCTTCAGCAGCATCGTGGAGAGCCGGGAGCTGGAGAGGCTCTTCTTCA
>MIBK01000084.1:20198-20321 GCA_001829505.1 Spirochaetes bacterium RBG_16_67_19
CAGCGTCTTTGGGAGATCTGGTCGCTGTTCGCCGGGACCGGCGCAGCGGTGGTTCTGGTGGCCGACTTCGCCTATAGCATGACCGTAACCTGGGCCCGCTACCCTCTGGTTTCGGTTGCCTTC
>MIBK01000084.1:20513-22467 GCA_001829505.1 Spirochaetes bacterium RBG_16_67_19
GCTGGCCGCCCTGGTCTCCGCGGTGGCGCAGGCCTGGAGGGCGAGGTTCTTCGCCATGCTGGCCGCGGTGTTGGCCGGCGCCGGCCTGTTCGTGCCCGGTTTGGAGGCGGTGGTCAACCTGTATTCATCCGGCGAGTTCCGGCTGAGCTGGTCGCTGGTGGTCTTCGGCTGCCTCCTGCCGCTGGTCGGGCTGCTGCTCTACGTCCAGTACCGGCTGAAGGCGACGCGCGATGACATACGCAGGATCTTCCACATGTGAGTTCAAATGAAGAAACCTTCCGGCCAGAGAAGGGCCTTGATCGAGCGGATGAAGGAGCTGCACTGCCTCTACGACATCTCGAAGCTGTTCAGTCACCGCTCCCTGAGCCTGGAAAGGCTGCTGCGGGAGATCATCCGGGTGATCCCCAAGGCCTGGCAGTATCCGGAGCGGACCGGCGTTCGCCTGTGCTACGGTGGGCGAGAATACCGTTCGCAGAACTATTCGCCCCGTAGCACCGCACTGCGGGAGAGCATCGAGGTGGGAAAGCGCCCGCGAGGCTTCGTGGAGGTGTCCTGCCTGGAAGGCGGCTCACGGCCCGCCCGGGCGATGTTTCTGCAAGAGGAGAAGCAGCTCCTGAAGGCCATCGCCGAGCTGTTGGGGGCGATCATCGAGAAGAAGGAGGCGGAGATTTCCCTGAGGCGCACCACGCACGAGCTGCGCGAGCAGGCCGCGGAGCTGCAGAACAAGAACATCGCCCTGAAGGAGATCATCTCCCAGGTCGAGCTGGAGCGCAAAGCCCTCCAGGACCAGATGCGCATGAACATCGAGCTCACGGTCCTGCCCCTGCTGAGCAAGATGCAGGGCTCGGAAACCCCGCCGGAGGACTGGAAGACCTACCTGCACGTGGTCCGCCAGAACCTCGAGGACGTCACCTCCTCCTTCTCCAGCAAGGTCAGCGACGAACGGGTCAGGCTCAGTCCCCGGGAGGTGGAGGTCTGCAACCTGATCCGCAATGGCCTGTCCAACAAGCAGATCGCCGAGCTGATGCGTATTTCCCTCCTGACCGTGGAGCGGCACCGGCACAACATCCGCAAGAAGCTGGGCATCGACAACGAGAAGGTGAACCTTTCTTCCTTCCTGCGCTACGAGCTGGGCTGAAACCCCTAGGGCCACCGGGGGCATGTAGGTTGGCATACAAGGTTTATACCTGTTAATCCATGCTTGGAAGCCGGCCTGCCCCCTCCTATGCTCTAGGGAGGTGGAGGTGCCGTCATGCTGACCATATCCAGGCAATATGGGTCGGGCGGGGATGAGATCACCCGACTGCTGGCCGCGGAGCTGGGCTGGAGAATGCTGGACAACTCCCGGGTGGAACAGCTGCTCGTGGAAATGGGTTTCCCCCAGGCCGTGGTGGAAACCTTCAACGAGCGCAGGCCGGACCTGTGGCACCGGTTGTCTTCGGGCAAGGAAAGGTACCTGCATTACCTGAAGCTGGCCAGCTACGAGTTCGCCCGGCAGGGAGAATGCGTCATCCTGGGCCGGGGTGGGCAGCTGATGTTCGCCGAGGTCCCGGGCGTGTTGAAAATCCGGGTCGCGGCGCCTCTGCAGGACCGGGTCCGGAAGCTCGGCGAGGAGACTGGGAAGGACCTGCGCAAGGCGCTGCTGCTGGCGCAGCACTCGGACAACGAGCGTTCGGGATTTCATCGTTTCCTTTTCCACGCCGATTGGGATTCCTCTTATCTGTACGACCTGGTCATCAACACCCACCAGCTTTCGCCCAGGGGGGCCGCCGACCTGATCCTGAGGACCCTGGCCAGCGGTGAAATCACCGCCAGGCGGGAAGGGGCCCGGAGCAAGGTGGAGCAGCTCTACCTGGTCCAGAAGGCCTTCGTGTCGATCCTGTTCGAGCAAAGGCTGCCGGTGCATTACCTGGAGATCGAGGTGCACGACGGTACGGTCACCCTCAAAGGCGTG
>MIBK01000084.1:22660-22937 GCA_001829505.1 Spirochaetes bacterium RBG_16_67_19
CATGTTCAAGCGATACGCATTGCCGCTGGCTGCCATGCTGCTGCTTTCCCAGCCTTCCTGGGCGCATCATGGCTGGGATTGGGCCGTGGACGAGGAGTTCGAGGTATCGGGGAGGATCGTGGAGGTGCGCCTGGGCTATCCCCACGGGGAGGTGGATATCCAGGTGGGGGAGGAGCGCTGGGTGGTGGAGGTGGGCCAGCCGTACCGGAATACTGACGCGGGGTTGAGCGATTCCCTGCTGGCCAAGGGCGTGTGGATCACCGTGCACGGGCATCGT
>MIBK01000084.1:22970-23085 GCA_001829505.1 Spirochaetes bacterium RBG_16_67_19
CCGTGCACGGGCATCGTTCCGCGCGCGCGGGAGAGCGTCTGGTCAAAGCCGAGCGCGTCGTGATCGGCGATGAGAGCTACAACCTGTATCCCGACCGGGAATCCTGAAAGACTGA
>MIBK01000084.1:23181-23432 GCA_001829505.1 Spirochaetes bacterium RBG_16_67_19
GAACCGTGGCGAAAGGCGCTCTGGCGCACGGCTGACGCGGGATTCCTGCTGGCCCTGGCCTGCGGGTTTCTGCTGTTCAGCGCCCGGGCCAGCGCCTACGCCCGTTCCGGCCTGTTCCTCTCCAAGATGCTTCTCCTGCTGCTGGCCGTGGCCGGCACGCTGGGGATGCGCCTTCTCTCGGCCAGGGCAGCGGCCGGCGGCCGGCCGGGGCCTGCCCGCGCGGCCGCCGCCTTCTCGCTGGCGGCCTGGCT
>MIBK01000085.1:0-5644 GCA_001829505.1 Spirochaetes bacterium RBG_16_67_19
CAGCACCAGGAGCACGGCCAGAAGCACGAACCAATTCTTGCGCATACGAACTCCTTTGAGTTATAAGATTTTCTTTCGTTTGGACGAAAGAAGTCGTTCAATAGTAAGGACTAGCCTGCGGGTGATGAAGCCTTCCGGCTTGAGTACCAGCACGGCCACCAGGATCGCCCCGTAGATCACGATCCGCCAGGAGGCCACCGCCGGCGGGAACAGCAGGGTCAGCCCGTAGAGCGCCGGGGCGGCCACCACCACTCCCCACATCGTAGCATACCCGCCCACGAAGATTATAGTCATGAACAGCCCGACCAGGTGGAAGGTGAAGAAATCCAGGTGGAAGGAGCGGTACAGGAAGCCGTAGATCACCCCGCAGCCTCCGGCCAGGGTGCTGGAGAACACCTGCAGGAGACGGCCCAGCTTCTTGATGTCCACCCCGAAGGAGGTGGCCAGGTCCTTGTCCACAAACACCGCCGAGGCGGCCCGCCCCAGGCGGGAATGATCGAAGCGGTGGATCAGGAAGCCCACCACCAGCACTAGGGCGTACAACAGGGCCAGCAGGGCCCAGCGGTGAGCATCGGGGCTGCCGGCCACCAGGGGCAGGCCGAACATCCCCATGGTGGAGCCGACCGCCGGGGTATTCTCGATGACCGTGCGGCTGATGTAGATGAAGGTGAAGCCCACGATGACCACGGCGAAGGTCGGGGCGTCCCCGATGAACAGCGAGAGCGCCCAGCCGATGAGGCCGCCCACCGCCAGGCCGATGGGCAGCGCCGCCCAGAAGGAGAATCCCAGGCCCTGCACCAGCCAGCCGCCCAGGTAGCCGGAGATGGCCATGTTGGCCACGGTGAGAAAGTGCAGGTGGGCCACGCGGTAGGGCAGGTACAGCGCCCAGCTCATGAGGATGTTGATCGCCGTGACGGTCAGGAAGTAGTACAAGGGCAGCGACATATCTGTTCTCCTACGCCTACAGCTTGATCCCGAACAAGCCGCGCGGCTTGGCCAGGATCACCACCAGCAGCACCACGAAGGCGATGGCGTTGGACCAGGAGCCCGGCAGGTACCCCTGGCACAGGGCCTCCAGGATGCCCAGGGCCAGCCCCACCACCAGGCCGCCGGGGAGGTTGCCCAGCCCGGCGATGATCGAAACGCCCAGCACCTTGTGGGCCACCTGCTCGCCCAGCCCCGGGGAGGCATACCCCAGCATCAGCGCCAGCAGCACGGCGATCAGGCCGCCCAGGACGCCGGACAGGGCGTAGCTACTCAACCCGGTGGAAAGCAGCGGGATACCCACCAGGCGCGCGCCGGCCGGGTCCTCGGCGATGGCCCGGAAGGCCCGCCCCTGCCGCGTCTTATACAGCAGCAGGAACACCCCGGAGACGGCCAGCACTCCGACGGCCAGGGAGATCACCTGCCCGGACAGCAGGCTGATCAGCCCCACCCGGAACAGGGCCACGTCCCCCACCAGCTGCCGGGGGAAGGAGATCGGCAGGCCCTTGTTGAAACCGTGCGACAGCACGTCGGTGATGATCATGCCGATGCCCATGGACACCACCATGGTGGAGTTGATGTCCACCTCCTCCCGGTTCTTCATGATCTTCTGGAACAGGGGGGCTGAGGCCAGGTTGATGGCCACCGAGGCCCCCACCGAGGCCAGCACCGCCAGGGGCACCGAGTTGTTGGTGTAGCGCAGCACCACCCAGGCGATGTACATGGAGAACACCACCACCTGGGGGTAGGCGAAGTGGATGATCATGGCCACCAGCAGCAGCAGGTTGAACCCGGTGACCAGCAGCACGTAGATCGAGCCCAGGGAAAGGCCGTTGATCACCTGCGCCAGAAAGACTTGCATGTCCTTACGCTCCGATGTAGGCCGCCCGCACGGCCGGGTTGGCGAGCAGCTCCTGGGCGGTCCCGCTCAGGGTGACCCTGCCCGTCTCCAGTACGTACCCCCGGTGGGCGCATTTCAATGACTTGTAGGCGTTCTGCTCGGAGAGCAGGATCGTGAACCCTTCCTGATTCAGGCGCAGCAGGATCTGGAAGATGTCGTTCACCACGATGGGGGCCAGCCCCAGGGAAGGCTCGTCGACCATGATCAGCTCGGGGGAGGACATCAGGGCCCGGGCCATGGCCAGCATCTGGCGCTCCCCGCCGCTCAAGGTGCGGGCCACCTGCTTCTGGCGCTCCTTCAGGCGGGGGAACCACTCGTAAACCCGCGCCAGGTTGCGCTGCACGCCGCGCAGGTTGTGGTGGGCCCCGAGCAGCAGGTTGTCCAGCACGCTCATGGCCGCGAAAACCCCCCTGCCCTCGGGCACCAGGCACAGCCCGGCGCGGACGTTGCGGTCCGCGGACTGCCCGGAAATCACCTTGCCCCGGAAGGCGACGCTGCCCGCGCGGGGCAGGTTGACGCCCAGGGCGGTGGCCAGCAGCGTGCTCTTGCCCGCCCCGTTGGCCCCGATCAGCACTACGATCTCCCCGCGGCGCACCTCCAGGCTCACGCCGGACAGGGCGTTGATGTGCCCGTAGGACACTTCCAGATCCTTGACCGCCAGCAGCACCTCATTCGGCCCCAAGGTAGGCCTCCAGCACCTGCGGATCCTTCTGCACCGCCTCCGGCCTGCCGGCGGCGATGGTCCGCCCGAAGTTCAGCACCGTGACCCAGTCGGACAGGCCCATCAGCATCCGCACATCGTGGCTGATCACCACCACCGTGATGCCCAGGTCGCGCACCGCCCGGATCACCTCCTCGATGCGCTCGGTGTCCCGCGCGCCCATGCCGCTGTTGGGCTCGTCCAGCAGCATGACCCTGGGCCTGGCCACCATGGCCCGGGCGATCTGCACGAACTGCCTCTGGGCCCAGACCAGGTCCACCCCGAGCCGCTCGGAGTCCTTTTCCAATCCCACCGCGGCCAGGCTCTCGCGGGCCCGCTCCTCGATTTCTTTTTCCCGCCGGGATCTCCTGCCCGGCAGCCGGAAAAAGGTTTCCCAGTAGTCCCGGCCGCGAAACTCGAAAACCCCCGCCATCACGTTCTCCAGCACGGTCAGGGAATTGACCACCTTGCCGGCCTGGAAGGTGCGGCGCACGCCCAGGTTGGCGATGGCGTGGGGGGCGAGGCCGGTGATCACCCGCTCGCCGAGCAGCACCGCGCCGGATTCCGGCCGCAGGTGGCCGCTGATGCAGTTGAACAGGGTGGTTTTTCCCGATCCGTTGGGGCCGATGACGCCGTGAATCTGTCCCTGCTTGACCTCAAAGCTGACATCCTTCAGTGCCTGCAAGGCCCCGAAGGATTTGGATATCCCGCGGATCGACAGCATGTTGTAGTACTATTTTATAGACAATTCTGCGAATCGAGTCAATAAGGAGGCAAAAGGGGGAGCTCCCGCGGGAAAACCCGGCGGGAGCTCGTGCCTGGCAGGCTTTCAGAGCTGCCGGCTTTTATACTCTTCGATTCGTGCCAGCAATTCCTGCGCCTCCTCGCTTCCCGACTGCTCCAGGATGCGGTATTGCTCGAGGGCCGCCTCCAGGTTGCCATTCTGCAAATGCGCTTCGCCGTAGTACTCTCGGGCTTCCGGGAAGTCCGGCTTGAGCTTCAAGGCCTTCTCGTAGTTGGCCAACGCCTCTTTGACCCTGCCCAGCTTGCGCAGGCAGAAGCCGAGCATGTTGTAGGCTTCTGCGAAGTCGCGGTTCAGGGAGAGAGCTTTCCGGAAGCTCCGGACGCCCTCCCGATAGCGTTCCTCCTGGGAAGCGACGTACCCCAGGTCATACCAATCCTGCGCGCTCTTCGCTTCCGCAGGCGGCCTGCTGTCCCCCCCGCTCATTCCGCTGCCCACGGCGTACAGCGGACCGGCAAAAACCAGCGAAAGGAATATTAGAAAAAAAGCGTTTCGCTTCATATCTGCCTCCAGCACTAAAGATACCCAGATTAGGAGGTGTGGAGGCGGCAAATAGGCTATACTACTCACCCAGTGAGCCGGCGATGATCGAGCAGACCCGGGAAGGCTTCGACCGCTACCTGGCCGAGCGCGGCGCCCAGTTGGGCAATGCCATCCACGATCTGTGGCGCTCCCGGGATCCGGAGGTCTGGGCCCGCGATCCCTATTTCCACCAGCGCCTGGGGGAACTGGCCGATTCCCTGGGGCAGTCCATGTTCGCCCACGACATCCTGCAGGAGGCTTTGCGTTTCTTTCCGGACGCCGTGCGCCTCACCCAACTCTACTGCCTTTCGCTGATCAAGTGCGGCTTTCTGCTGCAGGCTCGAGACCTGCTGGCCTCCCTTGTGGACAAGGGCCACCTGGACGAGGAGACCCTGGGCATCCTGGGTAGGGTGCACAAGGAGATGTGGCTGGCGGAAGGCGACGGCGACCCGCGGCACCCGCATTTGCGCAAGGCCCGCGACCTGTACCTGGACGCCTTTCGGCGAAGCCGGGGGCACTACTCCGGGATCAACGCGGCCAGCCTCAGCCTGATCCTGGGCGAGGCCAAGCTGGCCGCCGGGCTGGGCCGCGAGGTGGCCGGCATCTGCGCCCAGCGCTGGAAGAGCCCCTCCGCGCGGGACTACTGGACCGTGGCCACGATGGCGGAAGCCAACCTGGTGCTGGGCCGCCAGGAGCAGGCCGCCAGGTACTACCGCGCCGCCCGGGCCAGGAGCGCCAGCAGCTACGCGGCGCTGGCCAGCACGCGCCGCCAGCTCAAACTGCTGGCCCGCTACGCCCCCGTGGACCCGGCGGTCCTGGAAGCGCTGCGCATCCCGCCCGTGCTGGCCTTCAGCGGGCACATGCTGGACGCCCCCGGCCGCAAGACCCCGCGCTTCCCGGAAGCCGCCGCAGCGGGAGTCCAGCGGCGCATCGCGGACTTGCTGGAAAAACTGGACGTCCGCATCGGCTACGCCTCCGCGGCCAGCGGGGCGGACGTGCTGTTCCTGGAAAGCCTGCAGGCCCGCGGCGGGGAGAGCAACGTGGTGCTGCCCTTCGAGCGCGAGGAGTTCTTCCGCATCAGCGTGGAACCCGCCGGCGAGCCTTGGGTGCGCAGAGCCCGTCAGGCGCTGGAGCGCAGCTTCGCGGTGGAGCAGGCCACCCGCGGCGGCTACGGCGGGGACGACGTGCTGTTCAGCTACGCCAACCGGGTGATCCTGGGCAAGGCCATCCTGCGCAGCCGCTTTCTGGAGACCGAGCCGCTGCTGATCGCCGTCTGGGACGGCCAGCGGGCCGCTCAGCCGGGCGGCACCGCGGAGTGCGTGCAGACCTGGCGGCAGAGCGGCTACCCGGCGGTGGTGATCGACCCGGGGGGTGATGGGGTGCGCGAGATCCAGACTGCGGCGCCGGCCGCGGGAGCGCGCCGGAGAAAGAAGAGCCAGGCCGCGGCCCGGCAGGCCGGCGGGCGGCGGACGGCGGCCATCCTGTTCGCCGACCTGGTCGGCTACAGCCGCCTGCAGGAGGAGCAGATCCTCTCCTACGTGCAGGGCTTCCTGGGCGCCATCTCGGACACGGTGGGCCGCTCCCCCTACCGTCCGCTGTACAAGAACACCTGGGGGGACGCCATCTGCCTGGTCTTCGCCGACCCCCTGGAGGCGGCCGAGAGCGCCATGGACATCCGCGACCTGGTGCGCGACACGGACTGGACAGGCTTCCGGCTGCCGGCCGAGTTGAACAT
>MIBK01000085.1:5893-7100 GCA_001829505.1 Spirochaetes bacterium RBG_16_67_19
GATATACCATATCAAACGCAAGAACGAAGTGGGATGAGGTCATGGCGAACAAGAAGAAGGTGACTGCAACGCGAAGGAAGACCAGCCGCAAGAGCGGGCAGGCCCGAAAACGGCCGAGCCGTAAACCCGCGCGGCGCAAGAGTGCGGCCTCCGGCCGGCGCAAGGCGACTGCCCGCCGCAAGCCCGCCAGCCGACGCAAGGCGACTACCCGGCGCAAGGCGACCGCGCGGCGCAAACCTGCCAGCCGCCGCAAGGCGACCGCGCGGAAAAAGCCGGCCGCCCGCCGCAAGACGACCGCGCGGAGAAAGCCCGCCAGCCGGCGCAAGGCGACTGCGCGCAAGAGCGCGGCCTCCGGCCGGCGCAAGGCGACTGCCCGCCGCAAGCCCGCCAGCCGCCGCAAAGCGATTGCCCGGCGCAAGCCCGTCACCCGGAGCAAGGCCCGACTGAAGCGCTCGAAATCCCTGCGCCCGGGCGCGGCCCGAAAAAAACACGCCGTGAAAAAGGCCACCTCCCGCAAGGCCCGCCAGCCCGGCCAGCGGCGCAAGAGCGGAGCCGCTAGCCGCAAGAGCGGGGCCAGCCCGCGGCCAAAAACCCGGCTGGCCATCCGCAGGAAGCGCGCCCCCGCGCGGGCCGCGGACAAGGCGCCGCGCCGCGTGCCCCGCGCCCCTGCCCGTGCCGCCCGTGTGGTGGGGGCGCGCCGCGCCGCCAAGAAGGCCTCGGTCCGCAAGGTGGCCCGCCGCAAACCGGCCGTTCCGCGCGGGCTGCAGCTGAAGCCGCCCTTCGAAGCCTACCGCGGCACCAAGCCCTACATCTTCGCCAGCTACTCTCACCGGGACATGCGCGAGGTGTTCGCGGTCATCAAAAGACTGGCCGACGGGCGCTACCGTATCTGGTACGACGAGGGGGTGGAACCGGGCAACGAGTGGCCCGAGGAGGTGGGGCGGGCCCTGCTGGGCAGCAACCTGTTCGTGGCCTTCATGAGCCCCTCGGCCATCGACAGCCGCAACGTGCGCAACGAGATCAACCTGGCCTCCAGCGAGAACAAGAACATCCTGGTGGTCTTCCTGCAGCTCGCCGACCTTTCGGAGGGGATGAAGCTGCAGATCGGCACCGTGCAGTACATGAACAAGTACGAGATGACCGAGAAGGAGTTCTACGAGAAGCTGAAGAAGACCCTCGACCCGGCACTGCGGGGCTGAGCGGGGCT
>MIBK01000085.1:7289-7441 GCA_001829505.1 Spirochaetes bacterium RBG_16_67_19
GAGGAGCAAAGGACCCGGCGGCTGATGGAGACCGGGCTGGTCGACGAGGTGCACCTGAGCGACCAGGAGCCACACAGCTTCCGGCTGCTGGCGGAAATCCAGCCGGACCTGATCTGTCTGGGGCATGACCAGGAGGAGCTGGGGCTGGCGCT
>MIBK01000085.1:7685-7866 GCA_001829505.1 Spirochaetes bacterium RBG_16_67_19
GCTCACCGCCGTGGAGCCGGTGGAGAGCCTGGGCACCGCCGAAGTGGACCGCATCGTGGCCGAGCTGTTCGAGGAGGCCAGGATGCCGGCGGCCCAGTTCCCGGTGGACTGCTACACCCTGCGCTTCCAGAGCCGTTACCCGGACGACACCCCCGCCCAGGCCACGGCCCAGCTCTTCGTG
>MIBK01000085.1:8067-8281 GCA_001829505.1 Spirochaetes bacterium RBG_16_67_19
AGCCCTACATGAGCGCGGTGGCCGAGGGCCGCCTGGTGCTGGACGCCATCCGGGCGGCCCGGGCTTTCCTGGAGCAGAAGGGTTGGCGCCTGCCCAGGGGCAAGCCCGCGGCGTTCGTGTCCGGCTTCTCCCAGGGGGGGCACGCCATCTTCGCCGCTGCAGACCTGCAGCGCGCCTATGCGCCGGAGGCGCGCCTGGCCGGCATCATCGGCTA
>MIBK01000085.1:8288-12030 GCA_001829505.1 Spirochaetes bacterium RBG_16_67_19
AGCACGGACCTGGAGGCCCTGTTCCGCGAGTTCCCCGTGGCGGCGCCCATGGCCATCCACACCTTCTCCCGGATGTACGGCGTCGCCCGCTTCGACCCCGCGCTGATTTTGCAGGAGCGCTGGGCGGGCAGCCTGGCCCATGACGTGACGCGCCAGTGCGTCGGCGGGATGCAGCAGTACTACCCCTGGTCGGCCCGGGAGCTGTTCACCCCCGCCTTCGCCGATGCCCTGTTCGCCCGCCAGCTGGCCGGCAAGTTCCCTGAGATCCACCGGATCCTGCAGGAGAACTCCCCCGGCCTCACCAGGCACCGTGTGCCCAGCCTGATCCTGCAGGGCACCGACGATATCGTGGTCCGGCCCGCCTCGCAGGGCGAGTTCGCGCGCGCGCTGTGCCAGGCGGGCAACCCCGTGAAGTACGTGGTGTACCGGGGCCGCCATGACACCCGGCAGGTCGGCTACTGGGAAGCGCTGGAGTGGATGCGGGCCCTGGCCGGCGGCCGGCCGGCTCCCTCGGATTGCCGGGACCTGGAGGACCGGCCGTAATGCGCCGTTCCCGGCCCAGCGGCTCCCGGGGCGGCCGCGCGGGCGCGCTGCCGGCCGCGCTGCTGGCGCTGGCCGCCCTGTTGGCGCCCGCGGCACGCGCGCCGGCCCAGTCCAGCGGGCCCCGGGCCGGCCGGCCCGGGACGCTCCTGGACTGGAGCTTCCGCGAGCAATACAGCCCTGCGCGGATCGACGAGCTGGCCCGGCCGCTGTTCGAGGGCTTCCCGGCTCCCTCCCTGCGCTTCTCGGTGGACACCTACTCCTTGCGCTTCCGCAGCACCGACTTCGACGGCTCGACCGCGGAAATCCAGGCCCAGCTTTTCGTGCCCCGCTACGTGGAATCGGAGAGCCGGCCGGTGCTGGTGTTCGGCTCGGGCACCACTGGCATCTCCGACGACTGCGCCCCTTCCCGCGAGGTCCCCGAGCTGCGTCGCTGGGGGCATTACCGGGCCAACATGCTGGCCTACGCCTCGGGGGGCTTCATCACCGTGTTCCCCGACTACCTGGGCTTCAACGACCCGAACCGGCCGCAGCGGTACTTCAGCCGCGACGCGGAAGCGCACGTCCTGCTGGACGCGGCGCGCGCGGTGCGGGCCTTCTTCGCGGTGTACCCGCAGAAGGCCAGCCCCTCGGGCGTGGTGTTCGCCGCCGGCTATTCCCAGGGGGGGCACGCCGCCTTCGCCGCCGCCGACCTGGCCCCGTTCTATGCCCCGGAGGTGAGCCTGCGCGGGATCATCGGCTTCGCCGCGACCACCAGCGTGACCGCGCTGCTGAAGGAGGGCGCCTACTACGCCCCGCACGTGCTGTACAGCTACGCCTCCATGTACGGCCGGCAGCGCATCAATCCGGAGGAGTACCTGCAGGAGCGCTGGGCGAGGACCCTGGAGCAGGACGCCGACAGCATGTGCGTGGACGAGTTCCAGAACTTCTACCCCTTCGACGGCAGGAAGCTATTCCGGCCGGAGTTCTACGAAGCGCTGCACGCCGACCGTCTGGCCAAAGAGTACCCCGCCCTGGCGGAGGCCCTGGCCGCCAACCAAAGCGGCCTTTCCGGCCACGGCCTGCCGGCCCTGGTCGTGCAGGGGGACGCGGATGCCATCGTGACCACCCCCACCCAGGCCAGCTTCGTGGAGGAGCTGCAGCGCGGCGGCAGCGCCGTGCGCTTCCTGGTGCTGAAGGGCATCCAGCACCGCTACACCCGGCCGGCCGGCTTCCAGGCCTCGGTGGAATGGATGGAGAGCCTGGCCGCGGCGAGCGGGCCGCATTCCGGCTCGCCATAGCCTGGGCCTTGGGGTATAGTGGCGCGTATGAAACGCCGGGGTATCCTGCCCGCCATCCTGCTGGGCTTGTTTTCGACCTTCGCCGGCGCCGACACCCTGTACGGCACGCAGGCCCCCAAGGACGCGGCCTTCGTCCGCGTGTTCCGGGCCATGGACGGGGGCGGACCCGTGGAGGTGGGCGCGCGGCGCTTCGATCCCCCCCGGGGCGGGGTGACCCCTTACCGCCCGGTCCTGCCGGACATCTACCTGCTGAGCGCCGGCGGGCAGGAGCTGGAGCTCATCCCCAAGGTGCGCCGCTACTACACCCTGGCGCTGACCGCCGAGGGCTGGAGGGTCTTCGAGGATGTGGAGCACACCGATCCGGCCCGGGCCCAGTTGGTGCTCTACGACCTGCTGCCCGGTCAGAAGGTGGAGCTGAGGACCGAGGACGGCCGCACCGTGGTCGTCGCCGCGGTGGGCCCGGGAGAGGCCGGCCGGGTCAACGTGAATCCCGTGCCGGTGCGCCTGGGCGTGTTCGGGAGCGCCGGGAAGCTGGCGGCCATCGGCGACCCGGGCCTGCGGCGCGGCGCCTCCTACAGCGTGTTCGTCTTCCAGGGCCGCTCGTCCTTGGAGGCGCTCTGCGCCAGGGCCGAACTGGCCCAGGAATGATCCCGGGCTCATGGTCTTCACCAGCGCCGTATTCCTGTACCTGTTCCTGCCCCTGTTTCTGCTGGTCTATTACCTGCTGCCCGGCCGCGCCCGCCTGGCCTGGATCCTCCTGGCCAGTTGGGTGTTCTACGGCTGGTGGCGGCTGGATTTCCTGGCCCTGATCGCGGCCGCCACCTGCTGGACCTGGCTGGGGGGCCTGTGGATCGGCCGCCGGCGCAGCGGCGCGCGCGCCGCCCTGGTCCTGGGTATCGCCCTGAACCTGGCGGTACTGGGCTACTTCAAGTACTTCAACTTCGGCATCGACAGCCTGAACGCGCTGCTGGCCGGCCTGGGGGCCCGCCCCCTCGCGGCCTGGCGGGTGGTGCTGCCCGTGGGCATTTCCTTCTACCTGTTCCACTCCATCAGCTACCTGGTCGACGTGCACCGGGGGGACGCCCCGGTGGCCACCGACTTCCTGGAGCTGGCCGTGTACATAGCCCTGTTTCCCCAGCTGGTGGCGGGACCCATCATCCGCTACAAGGACCTGTGCCCCCAGCTGCGGCAGCGCACCCACAGCTTCGAGGGCTTCTCTGAGGGGGCCTGCCGCTTCATGCTGGGCTTCTGCAAGAAGGTGCTGATCGCCGACCTGGTGGCCCCGATCGCCAACGCTGCCTTCGCGCTGGCGACCCCGACGCTGGTCGATGCCTGGCTGGGCGCCCTGGCCTACACCGTCCAGATCTACTTCGATTTCTCCGGCTACTCGGACATGGCCATCGGGCTGGGAGCGATGATGGGTTTCCGTTTTCCGGAAAACTTCCGCGCCCCCTACCTGTCGGCGGGCATCACCGAGTTCTGGCGCCGCTGGCACATCAGCCTGTCCACCTGGCTGCGGGACTACCTCTACATCCCCCTGGGAGGGAACCGCCGCGGCCCCGCGCGCACGATCCTGAACCTGATGGTGGTCATGGTCCTCGGGGGCTTGTGGCACGGAGCCGCCTGGACCTTCATCCTCTGGGGGGCCTGGCAGGGCCTGTTCCTGGCCTTGGAGCGCGGCCGCCGCCGGCCGCGCCAGGAGCCAGGCGCCGCGCCGGAGGCCCGCCGGCCCCTGGCCGTGGCCGCCACCATGCTCGTCGTGATCGTGGGCTGGGTGCTGTTCCGCAGTGCCACGCTCCGCGGGGCCCTTTCCCTCTACGCCGGCATGATCGGCCTCCACGGCCTGGGCCTGAGCGCCGGGCTGGGCTGGCAGATCGGAGGCCTGGAGCTGGCGGTGCTGGCCCTGGCTGGCCTTTCCGTCT
>MIBK01000085.1:12123-12250 GCA_001829505.1 Spirochaetes bacterium RBG_16_67_19
CGGTGGTGCCCCTGTTCGCGCTGGCGCTGCTGCGGACCGCGGCGGAGAGCTTCTCCCCGTTCCTGTATTTCCAATTCTGAAAGAGCCGCAGGATGGCCATACTGCCCCGCGCCCCGAGCGCCGCGAA
>MIBK01000085.1:12592-12897 GCA_001829505.1 Spirochaetes bacterium RBG_16_67_19
GCGCGAGCGCAGGGTTCACCTGGTGGTGGCCCTGGTGCCTGCCAAGGCGCGCGTGTACCCGGACAAGCTGGGCCGTTACGCGCTGCCCGCCCAGCAGGCCGGCCGCTACCGCGAGCTGCTCGACCTGCTGGCCGGCCTGGACCTGCCGGCGCCGGACCTGCTCGCCCCGCTGTCGGCGGCCCGGCGGCGCGGCGAGGTCTTCCTGCGCAACGACACGCACTGGACCCCGCTGGGGGCCGGCGCCGCCGCCGAGGCCCTGGCGCCGGCGGTGTCCGGCTTGCTCCAGGAAGCCGGCTCCCCGCGGG
>MIBK01000085.1:13020-13782 GCA_001829505.1 Spirochaetes bacterium RBG_16_67_19
CCGCCGCCGCGGAACCGGCCGGCGGCCTGTTCGACCAGCCGGCCATCCCGGTGGTCCTGGCCGGCACCAGCTACAGCGCCGGAGAGCTGTGGAACCTGGAAGGGGCGCTGAAGACGGCCGTGCAGGCCGACGTGCTGAACGTAGCCGAACAGGGCCAGGGAGCGCTGGCCCCGATGAAGACCCTGCTGTCCGGCACGGTGCTGGAAGAGGTCGGGGCCGACGTGGTGGTCTGGGAGATCCCCGAGCGCTATTTCCTGCTGCCTTGATCCGCTCCGCGCGCGGGCGCATACTGCAGCCGATGATCCAGACCACGATCGACTGCGTTCTGATCGGCAGGGTGGCGCCCCTGGGGCCGGAGGCGAGCGCCATCCGCAAGATGCCGCAGGAAGGCCGGGTGCCCGTGGGACCGGCCGGGCTGCGCGGCGACGAACACGCCTACCACAGGCATGGGGGGCCGGACAAGGCCGTCCTGCACTACGCCTTCGAGCACTACGCGGTGTGGAGCGCCGAGTTCCCCCGGCGGCCGCGCACCTGGCACGGCCCTGGGCCTTCGGCGAGAACCTTTCCGGCGTCGGGATGAGCGAGGCGGAGGTCCGCGTGGGCGACACTTTCCGCGCGGGCACCGCCGTCCTGCAGGTCTCGCAGCCCCGCCAGCCCTGCTGGAAGCTCGGCTACCTGGCCGCGGCGCCGCGGATCCCGCACCGGATGCAGGAGAACGGGTGGACGGGCTGGTATTACCGCGTGCTGGAGCCGGGTACGGTG
>MIBK01000085.1:13823-13985 GCA_001829505.1 Spirochaetes bacterium RBG_16_67_19
GGAGGAGCGCGCCCGCGAGACTTGGTCGATCGAGCGGCTGGTCCGGGACTTCTATGCCCGTCCGCTGGACAGGGACCTGCTGGAGCAGATCCGCGAGCTGCCCGCGCTCAGCGCCGAGTGGCGCCAGCTTGCCGAGGAGCGCCTGCAGTCGGGCCGCATCGA
>MIBK01000085.1:14154-17086 GCA_001829505.1 Spirochaetes bacterium RBG_16_67_19
GGGGGCCAGGGAGCGCTTCAGGATCAGCACGCTGCGGGCCTTGTCGGCCTGCAGGATGGGCATTCCCGAGAGGGGGTTGCCCTTCTCGCGGGCCGCCGGGTTCACCACGTCGTTGGCCCCCACCACCAGGACCACGTCCGCGGCGGCGAACTCCTCGTTGATCTCCTCCATGTCCTTCAACAGATCGTAGGGGACGTTGGCCTCGGCCAGCAGGACGTTCATGTGCCCCGGCATGCGCCCGGCCACCGGGTGGATGGCGTAGCGCACCTGCGCGCCGCGGGCGCGCAGCAGCTCGACGGCCTCGTGCAGGACGTGCTGGGCCTGGGACACGGCCAAGCCATAGCCCGGCACCACGATCACCGAGTCGGCGCCCTCCAGCATGGCCGCCGCGTCGACGGGCGTGTAGCGGGTGACCCGCCTGCCGGTGTCCGCCGCCTGCGCTCCTTGCCCTCCGCCCACCGCGCCGAACAGCACGTTGACCAGGGAGCGGTTCATGGCCTGGCACATCAGGGTGGAGAGGATGAGGCCCGTGGCCCCCACCAGGGCGCCGCTGACGATCAGCACCGTGTTGCCCAGCACGAACCCGCCGGCCGCGGCGGCCAGCCCGGAGTAGGAGTTCAGCAGGCTGATGATCACCGGCATGTCCGCCCCGCCGATGGGCAGCACCAGGCTGACCCCCACCACGGAAGACAGGATCAGCACCAGGTACAGCAGCTCGCGGCGGAAACCCACCAGGTCCAGGCCGAACAGGATCACCGCGGCCAGGATCACCAGATGCAGCAGCAGGTTGAGGGCGCGCTGGCCGGGGAACACGATCGGAGCGCCGCGCAGGATGCCCTGCAGCTTGCCGAAGGCGGCTACACTCCCGGTGAAGGTCATGGCCCCGATGAACAGGCCCCCGGCCGTGATCAGGGCGGCGGCCGCATCCGGGCGCGGGTTGGCCAGGAACTCGGCCAGCACCACCAGGGCGGAGGCGCCCCCGCCGAAGGCGTTGAGCAGGCCCACCATCTGGGGCATGGCGGTCATCTTCACCAGGCGGCCCATGGCCACCCCGATGCCCGCGCCGATCACCAGGCCGGCCACGATCCAGGTGTAGTCCACGATGCGGCGGTCCAGCAGGGTGACCACCACGGCCACCAACATGCCCAGCATGCTCAGGAGGTTGCCCAGGCGGGCGGTGCGCGGCGAGGAGAGGAAGCGCAGGCCGAGGATGAACAGGCTGGCCGCCGCCAGGTAGGCCAGGTGCACCAGGGTCACGGCCGGCTCCCGCCGGGCGCGGGCTTTCTCCTGCCCTTGAACATGCCCAGCATGCGGTCGGTGACCACGAAGCCGCCCACGACGTTGATGGTGGCCAGGACCACCGCGACGAAGCCCAGCAGGGCGGCGGCCAGGTCCAGCCCGGAGCCGGCGGCCACCAGGGCCCCCACCACGATGATGCCGGACACGGCGTTGGAGCCGGACATCAGCGGGGTGTGCAGCAGGGGCGGCACGCGGCTGATCAGCTCGAAGCCGGCGAACGAAGCCAGCAGGAAGATGTACAGGGCGATCATCAGGTCATTCACTGCTGTATCCTTTCTCGGCCTGCTTCACGGCTTCGCACACCAGCTCCCCGCGGTAGCTCACCAGGGCGTTGCGGTTGATCTCGTCGGACAGGTCCACCCCGTCGTCCTCTCCGGCGAACAGGTTGTGGAAGGCGTTGAGCACGTTGCTGGAGTACATCTGGCTGGTGTGCTGCGGAAGCTGGGAAGGCAGCTCCACGGCCCCGTGCACGCTCACCCCGCCCACCTCCACGGTCTGCCCCGGGCAGGTGAGGGCGCAGTTGCCCCCGGCCTCGGCGGCGATGTCCACAATGACCGAGCCGGGCGCCATCAGGCGCACCATCTCCTCGGTGACGATCAGGGGGGCCCGGCGGCCGTAGACCAGCGCGGTGGTGATCAGCAGGTCGACCTTAGGCAGGCGCGCCGTAATGGCTTCCCTCTCCTTGCGGAGGAACTCTTCCGAAGCCTCCCTGGCGTAGCCGTAGCGGGTCTCCGCGTCCTGGGGCAGCTCCATGTCCACGAAGCGGGCCCCCAGGCTCTCCACCTGCTCCTTCACCGCGGGGCGGGTGTCGAAGGCCTCCACCCTGGCCCCCAGGCGGCGAGCGGTGGCGATGGCCTGCAGCCCGGCCACCCCGGCGCCCAGCACCAGCACGGTGGAGGGGCGGATGGTGCCCGCGGCGGTCATCAGCAGGGGAAAGAACTTGCCCAGCAGGCTGGCCCCCAGCAGCACGGCCCGGTACCCGGACACGGTGGCCAGGCTGCTCAGGGCGTCCATGCTCTGGGCCCGCGAGATGCGGGGGACCAGCTCCATGGCGAAGCCGGTAAGCTTCCGGCGCACCAGGGTCCGCACGTTTTGCGGATTCTGCAGGGGGGCCAGGAAGCTGAGGATGGCCGCACCGGGCTTGAGCAGCTCCAGCTCGCCGCCGCCGTCCTCCTGCCGCGGGCTGCGCAGCTTGAGCACCACGTCCGCCTGGGCGTACAGCTCGCCGGCCTCGGGCACCAGGGCCGCCCCCGCCTCCTCGTACAGGCGGTCCATGTAGAAAGCGTTAGCCCCCGCCCCGCTCTGGACCAGCACCCGGTGCCCCCGGCGGGCGAGCTCGCGCACGCCCTGCGGCACCACCGCCACGCATCGGCAGCCCTCGTGCGTCTCGCGGGGAACTCCGACCACCAGGTCGGTCTTCTTCATGGGTAGATTATAATTCGGCGCGCCGCCGAAGGCCACGCCGGGACGGGAAAAATCCGCGGACTGCCGGCCCGGCGCTCACCCGCCCGGCAGCGGCTCCAGGGCCGCGGCGGACAGCCAGCCGAAGCGGCGCCAGCTGCCCCAGGCCATGACCTCGAACCAGCCGTCCTGCCGGTGCAGGGGCCGCACCAGCGTTCCTTCGGGCAGCTCG
>MIBK01000085.1:17155-17914 GCA_001829505.1 Spirochaetes bacterium RBG_16_67_19
GGGTACAACGTCACCGCCGTGCGGGCGCGATCGTACGGGTCGTGCCCGCTCAAGAAGCGCAGGACGCCGGCGGCAATGCCCAGGGCGGCGGCCTGCGGGTCGCCGAAAAGCGCTTCGCGGTCCTCCCGCACCGTGATGAAACCCATCTCCAGAATCACCGCGGGGGTGCGCGGGTCGATGGCGTGCTCGTAGCGGTGCGGGCTGAAGGCGTAGTAGCCGCGCATGTAGGAGGTGGTGCCGAAGCGGTCCTCCGGCAGGCCGGTGAAACGCGGGTAGGTGCCGGCCAGCGCCTCGCGCAGGCGCCGGGCGGCCTCGGAAGCCAGCCAGGGCGTGGCCGCCTTCCAGCCGCGCGCCCCGGGACGGTCGGCCCCGTCGGCATGGACGGCCACGAAGGCGTCAGCCCGGTAGCCGGCGGGCACCCGGGCCGGCAGCAGGTCCACCCGCGCCCCGGAGGCGCGCAGCAGGTCCGCCACCCGGCGGGCCACTTCCAGGTTCAGCTCCGCCTCCCGGAACCTCCCGTAACGGGCCCCGGTGGAGTCCCTCAAGCGGTACTGCTCTTCGGGCAGCTCCTCGACGCGCCAGTGCCCGGCCTGGATGCCCACGCGCCAGGGACCCGGCGGCCTGAGGATGGCCGGGTAAGCCGGCACGCCCGGGTGGGCGGCGGCGCGGCGCGCCAGCCCATAGGGCGGAGCGGCCCAGCGCTGCGGAGCCTCGCCGGCCCGGAGGGCGGAGCGGCCCAGCGCGGCGGCCCCCAGCAGG
>MIBK01000085.1:18024-22290 GCA_001829505.1 Spirochaetes bacterium RBG_16_67_19
GGCCCGCTCGAGCTCGGCGATGTCGAACTTCTTCATCTTGAGGAAGGCCTGGGTCACCGCGGCCATCTTCTTCTTGTCCCCGTTCTCCATCATCCGATCCATGGCGTTGGGCACCACCTGCCAGGACAGGCCGAAGCGGTCCTTCAGCCAACCGCACTGCTCGGCCTCCGGGACGGCGGAGAGCCCCCAGTAGTGGTCGATTTCCTTCTGGGTCTCGCAATGCACCATGAAGGAGATGGCCTCCGTGAAGGTGAAGTCGTGCTCGCGCGCGCTTTCCATGGCGGCGAAATCCTGCCCTTCCAGGCTGAAGGCCGCGTACTTGACCGCCCCTTCCCGGTCGGGCTCTTCATCCCGGGCGTAGCGCATGATCTCACCGATTTTGGCATTACGGAACACGGAGGCGTAATAGCGGAGCGCCTCTTCGGTTTTGCCGTACTGCTCGCGGACGAACATCAGGCTCGGGGTGATGCGCTGCCCCACCGGGCGCTCCCCCATGAACATCACCTGCCAGGACAGCCCGTAGCGGTCCTGGGTCCAGCCGTACTTCTCGCTGAAGGGGTAGGCGCCCAGCTCCATGAGCGTCTTTCCCCCCTTGGCCAGCTTGTCCCACAGGCCCTGGACTTCCTCCTTGGTCCTGCAGGCCACCAGGAACGACACGGCCGGGGTGAACTTGAAGTACGGGCCCGCGCTGAGCAGCGTGAACTCCTGCCCCAGCAGCTCGATGGTGACGATGTCCGCCGAGCCCGACGGGGTGTCGTGGATGGTCACCGTGCTCTTGATCCTCGTCGGGCCGAGGGCGGAGAAGGCCGAGGTGTACAACTCGGCCGCCTCCTTGGCCTCCTTGTCGTACCACAAGTGAGGCGTGATCTTTTCCCTGGCGCCGCTCATTTGGCCGCCCCCCCCATGTCCTTGGGCTGCAGCATGCCCAGGCGGTTGCCTTCGGTGTCGATGAAGGCCGCGTACAGGCCGACGCCGGGAATGTCGTCCGGCTGCCCGGGCTTCTGGCCGCCCAGCACCTTGCCGCCCGCCGCCGCCACCTTCTTCATGGCCTCCTGGATGTCTCCGACCCCGATCACCAGGGAAGGGTACTGAAAGTCCTTGGACTTCTCGGCGAAGCCGCCATTGATCCGTCCGGGCTCCTTGGGAAAGCCGTTTTCCGCGGTTTCCGTGGTCTGCACCAGCACGTAGTTGCCCATCTCCGGCCCCAACTGCTTGGTCTGCCAGCCGAACGCCCGGGTATAGAATCCGGACATCCGCTTGGCGTCCTCCGCCGGCATCTCAAAATGCACTACGGGATTCATGCTTGAACCTCCTGCCTCTCGGCTCTAATTTAGCTCTGCCAATAGCCGATCGGGAAGGTCAGATTTCGACAATCCCGTGCTCAATCGGTCAATCGGCGCCCGCACTCCTGGCCCCCGGCCTGTACCAATCCACCCGGCGGGTCAGGATCATGACCCCGGCCAGGATGACAAACAGGCCCAGCGAGCCGATCAGCAGCGCGTAGTCCTCGGACTGCAGGGCGGCGTACAGGAAGGCGTAAGAGGCGGCCAGCACGGGCGCCAGCAGCAGGCCGCGCCGGCGGTCCCCCAGGGCGAAGCCAGCGTAGAAGGCGATCAGGCCCACGGTGGCCAGGGCGGCCAGCAGGTAGGTGGGCCCGAAGCCCAGGTGCTCGGACACGGAGAGCAGCAGCAGGTAGAAGAGGCACTCCGCGAAGCCCACCAGCAGGTATTGCATGGCGTGCACCTTGCGGCCGCTGAACACCTCGAACAGGAAGAACACCAGGAAAGGCAGCAGCACGAACAGGATGCCGTACTTCACGGAGCGTAAGACTTTCTGGTAGGTGTCCACCGGCACCATCAGGTCCACCCCGAAACGCGAGGCCTCCAGGGCTTCCGCCTGCACCTCCCCCTGCCGCCAGGCCTGCGGGTAGCCCCGGCTCAGGGAAACCACGTACCACTCGGCCTGGAACCCGGAGGACAGCAGCTCGCGCGAGGCCGGCAGGAAAGCGCCGCTGAAACGCGGGGCGGGCCAGGCGGAGCTCATGCGCACGCGGGTCTGCTCGCCCAACGGCAGGAAGGAGAGGGATCGCCCGCCTTTCAGGCGCAGGTCCAGGGTGAAGCGCCCCCCGTCCCGCGCGCCGGCCAGCGGCGCCCGGATCCCGCCGGCCTCCGCCGAGCCCTCGAATACCCTCAGCAGGGCGCTGCCGGCCTGGAAGTCCGCCTCCTCCATGCGTCCACCCTGGCTCCAGGCCAGGTGCACTCGGTCGGCCAGGCCCCTGGGGGAGGGCAGCTCCAGTGCCAGGTAGGCCTCTTCCCAGCGCACGTCCCGCGGGGCCACCCTCCAAGCGGCGAAGGCCGCGGGGGAGGGCGCACGGAAGGCGCCGGTCAGGTGCAGCTCCGCGGTGTACAGTGTGACCTCGTAGATGCCTCTCCTGCGCTTCTGCGGAATGGCTTCCACCCTCACTTCCAGCTCCTCGGGCAGGAAGAAGGCAGCTTCAGTGGATTCCACCACCCGCTCCTTCTCATCCTGCTGTCGGCTTACGTACGGAACCACCAGGAACGGCCCGGCCAGGGTCTGCTCCCCGCCCCATTGGCCGATGACCTCGTCCTCGGCGGCCCGGCGGTAGCCCTCGCGCTCCTCCACCAGCCCGCGGATCAGGGCCAGGGGGATCAGGAACAGCAGCAGGAGCAGCCCCAGGAAGAGCATCTTCAGCACCACGGACACTCCGCCGTTTCCGCGGATCCTCTCGGCCAGGGTCTTCTTCGTCGCTTCGGTTGCGTTTGTGGCGTTCATGGACCCCAGGCTATCGCGGGGCCATGGCCCGGAGGTGGCCGGATTGTGTCTTCTTAATGGCAGCGAGGCCGGGCGGCTCACGGCGGGAGCTGGGCATCGGTCCGGTGCTGCTTGTGCCGGCGCGAACGACTCCAGCCTGGCTGAGGCCCAGTTTCCGGCACAGCGCTCCCAAGGCGGCCTGTTCTCGCGGGAGAAGCACGCCCATGGCCCGGGTGATGCTTCGGGCATGCTCCGGGAAAAAGGACTCGATGAGCCTCCGGCCCCGAATGGTGAGCTCCAGCTGCACGCACCGGCGGTCCCTGGGGTGGCTTCGCCGGCGGACCAGCCTGCTCCCTTCCAGATGGTCCACTACCAGGGTGATATCGCCCCGGGAGCGGAGGATCTTCTGGGCTACCTGCTGCTGGGAAAGTGGCCCGCAGTGCAGTAGAGCTTCCAGCACCGCGAAGCGGCTCACCGTCAGCCCTTCCGGCAAAGGGCTTTCCCAGGCGATCCTGGCCGCCACGGCGCTCAGGCAGCGGTTGAGCTTGACAAAGGTGTCCAGCGCCAGGCGCTCTTCCTTTTCGCCCTGATGTCTTGTCGCCACCGCCCGCCTCCCGGCTACCGGCCCGGTTGCCGCGCTTGACTCCCAGCTCCGGCCTGCCTATTTTATTTAACGTAGAATGATTTAATATTAAACAATAGGAGGTTGTCTATGTCAACCCTCAAGGTATTGGTCACCGGGGCCACCGGACAGCAGGGTGGAGCCCTGGCCAGGCTGCTCCTGCAGCGCGGACACACGGTGCGGGCGCTGGTCCGCGACCCGCAATCCGAAAAGGCCCGGGCATTGGCCGTGGCCGGCGCGGAACCGGTCAAAGGGGAGTTCAACGACCCGGCTTCCCTGCACAAGGCGGCAGCGGGGATTGATGCCGTGTTCGCCATGAGCACGCCGTTCCAGTCGGGCACGGAGGCGGAAGCGCGCCAGGGCGTGGCGATCGCCGAGGCCGCCCGCAAAGCTGGCGTAGGCCACCTGGTGTACAACTCCGTATCCGATGCGGACGCCGGCACCGGGATCCCGCACTTCGAAAGCAAGGCCCGGGTCGAGCGGCACATCCGCTCCCTGGATGTCCCCTTCACCATCGTCGCCCCGGTGTATTTCTTCGAGAACCTGCGCAGCCCCTTTTCGCTTCCCGGCCTCAAGCAGGGGGCATTGGCCATGAGCTTGCCGGAGAACAGGCGGCTGCAGGGAATCGCCCTGGCCAACATCGCTTCCTTCGATGCCCTGGTGCTGGAGAGGCGCGAAGAGTTCCTCGGCAGGCGCGTCAACATCGCCTCCGATGAGCTCGCCGTGGGTCAAATGGCTCGCGCCCTGGCCGAGGCCAGCGGCAGGAAGATCGGCTACGTGCGCACCCCGCGGGAACAGCTCAGGGCGTTCAGTGAAGACTTCGCCAAGATGGAGGAGTGGTTCGAGAAAACCGGATATAGCGCCGACGTCGA
>MIBK01000085.1:22319-24599 GCA_001829505.1 Spirochaetes bacterium RBG_16_67_19
GCTGGCAGCGCTTTGCGGAATGGGCGCGGGCGCAGGACTGGAGCGTGCTGAACTAGCTCGAGCGCCCGGCGGCGGCCTGGCGATGCAGGGCCACCCCGCCAGCCACCAACAGGATGCCAGCGATCTCCTGCAGGCCCGGGACCTGGCGCAGGACCACCAGCCCGATCAGGGTGGCGGAGGCCGGCAGCATGGAAAGCAGCAGGGCGAAGGTGGCCTGCGGCAGGCGGGCCATGGCCAGCTGGTCGCAGACGTAAGGGATTACCGAGGAGCTGATACCCACGCCGATTCCCGCCAAGAGCAGCGGCAGCCGGCTCATGGCCGGCAGCGCGCCGCGCAGGCCCAGCGGGGTGATCACCGCCAGGGCGACCAGCATGGCCGCGGCCAGGCGGGCGATCCCTGCCGCCCCCCCATCGCGGGCGACGCGGTGGCCGAGCATGACGTACAGCAGGAACAGGGCGCAGTTGGCGAAGGCGAACACGAATCCCAGCGCCTGCCCTCCGAAGCGCACCTCGGTCAGCAGCCATACCCCGCCCACCGCCAGCGCCAGGGCCGTGATGTTTCGGGGCGTGCGCGCCCCGAAAGCGGCCAGCCCGATCGGTCCGAGAAACTCGATGGCCCCCACGGTGCCCAGCGGCAGGCGGGCGATAGCCAGGTAGAAGAAGGCGTTCATCAACCCCAGCACCAGGCCCAACGCCAACAGCGGCCATAGTTTTGCCCAGGGCTGCAGGAAATAGTGCCAGGGCCGGCGCCACAGGGCAAAGACCAGCGCCGCGCTGGCGATGCGCAGCCAGGCCACCCCCAGCACCGGCAAGCTGGCGAACAGGAGCACCGCAAAGGAGGGCCCCAGGTAGTGGAACGCGGCGCTCACGAAAAAGAATACGTGGGGTGGAATACGGTCGGTCAGGCGCGCCTGCATCTGAAACGAAGGTACTTTGACAGTGCTCCGGTTGGAATATTACATTTAAGGCGAAGAATTAAAGAAAAAGCGACTGTTCACTTATGCAATGTCCAATGGCGAAATCGACGAGGTGAACCGCCGCGTCCTGATGGAGCTGCAGCGCGACCCGCGCCTGGCGATGTCGGAATTGAGTCGCCGCATCGGTATGTCCTCACCCGCCGTAACCGAACGGGTCCATCGGCTAGAGGAGGCCGGGGTCATCCGCGGTTACCGGCTGGAGCTTAGCCCCGCGGCGCTCGGCCTGCCGGTCGCGCTGTACATCCGCATCCGCCCGCGTCCGGGGCAGCTCCCCAGGATCGCCGAGCTGGCCCAGCAGATACCGGAGATCGTCGAATGCCATCGCGTCACTGGCGAGGACTGCTTCATCCTGAAGGCCTACGTCCCGGCCATCGATCAGCTGGACCGGCTGCTGGACGGCTTCCTGCTCTATGGCTCGACCACGACCTCCATCATCCAGTCCTCGCCGGTTGCCCTCCGCCCGCCGCCGCTGCCGGAGGAAGCTACCGGATGACCCGGATGCGCTCCTCTGGCAGGTTCACCAGGATCTTGTCCCGGATGTACTCCATGAAGACCTCCGCGTCGTTGAACCCGGTGTCGTACTTGCCGCCCGCCTCCTTGAGCGTGTCGTAACGGTCCCCGCCGGCGGCCATGAAGTTGTTCACCACCACCTTGTAGACCGCGTTCGGGTCAAGCGGCGCATACGCGGCCCCCGCGCCGCGCACTTCCACGCCGGAGACCCGCTGCCCCTTGGGCTTGGCCAACTCCAGGGTGAAGCGCACGCCGGAGACGTAAATGTAGGCGTTGTGGGGGTCCGTGCCGTAGCGGCTGATCTGGTAGTCCGCCCCGTCCTCGATCACCTTGACCAGGTCGGCCCCCTTCAGGGGCAGGGTGACCAGAGTGTTGGCGAAGGGCAGCAGCTCGTAGACCATGGCCACGCTGATGGGCCCCTGGTTGATGTTGATGCGCACCCCGCCCGGGTTGTTCAGGGCCACCTGGGCCCCGGCCTTCCAGGCCATGCCGTCGGCGATGATGGGCCCGGTGCCGCTGTTGAGCTTGCGCACCAGGTCCTCCCCGGCCTGGGCGATGACCTGGCCCTTGAGCCGGTTGACCCCCTCGGCGTACACCGCCAACAAGGCCGCCCCCTCGGGGTGTGGATCCACCAGGACCACCGCGGGCTCCTTTTCTAGTCGGTCCAGCAGGGCGGCATGCACCTGGCGGTAGGCCTCGGCCTGCGGCCCCGCGCCCACGGGCGCGTAGGACTTGCCGTCGTATTCGGCGACCGCCGTGGCCCCGGAGGCCCCCGGCGAGAACTGCACGCGCTT
>MIBK01000085.1:24606-27541 GCA_001829505.1 Spirochaetes bacterium RBG_16_67_19
CCGGCCAGGTTGGGCAGGTCGTAGACCCGGAACCATTGCCGTCCCACCACCGCCTTGGGCGATGCCGCCCAGGAGCGCACCACCCCGCCCGCGTCGAACTCCAGGCGCAGGTTGCCCAGGAACTTTCCCCACTCATTGGCGTGCACCACCAGCACCGTGGACCCGTCCTTGTCCCTGGCCAGGGTGGGATACGGCCCGGCGGAGCCCACGCCGATGGCGGAGAAATCGCCCAGCAGGGTATGGGAGTGGCCGCCCACGATCAGGTCGATGCCGCTCACCGCGGCGGCCAGCTCCAGGTCCTCGGTGTAGCCCTGGTGCGACAGCACGATGAGCTTGTCGATGCCCCGGGCGCCCAGCTCATCGGCGGCCCTCTGCACGCTCAGCGCCGCGTCGTTGAACAGGATGTTGCCGCCGGGGCTGGAGATGAACGGCGTTTCTACGGTGGTCAGGCCGATGATGCCCACCTCCTGCCCCTCCAGGCGGCGCACGGTGTACGGCAGCATCTTCACGGGCCGCAGCTTGGGCTCCGCCGCGATGTCCAGGTTCGCGGAGACGATGGTGAAGCGGGCCTTCTGGAGCAGGTTGGCCAGCAGCACGGGCGGGCCCTTGTCGAACTCGTGGTTGCCCAGGGTGGCCACGTCCAGCTTCATCAGGTTCCAGAACTCCGTGTCCGCCGCTCCCTGGAACTGGGTGAAGTACAGCGTGCCCTGGAACATGTCCCCGGAGTGCAGGAACAGGACGTTGGGCGCCTGGCGGCGCAGGACCTCCACCGCGGACATGAGGTTGGGGAAGCCCCCCTGCTCCACGTAGACCGCCTTGCCCTGCAAGCCTTCGCCGATGTCCAGGGTCAGGCGCACCTGGGAAGGCTCCATCTTGGAGTGGGTATCGCCCACGTGCAGAATGGTCAGCACCAGGGTCCGCGCGGACGCCTCTGGCGCCGCGGCCTCCGGGCCGACCGCGGCGGGAGGCGTGGCGCAGGAGGCCAGGGCCGCGAGAATCGCCGCCGCGAGAACCGCCGACAGGACCAGAAGACGCTTCATAGGCACCTCCACCCTTTCAGCCTAAGTGCCGCCACCCGCGCTGTCAACGCTCTTCAAGCCGGGCTAACTTGACTCCGATAGTAGGACTTAGTAGCTTCTGACACGGGAGGGATTGCCGCCGCGCGGGCGAGGGGAAGAGCCTCGTACGGCCGGCGAGCGCATCAGGGAGGGTGTATGGCCGCCCACGCATCGTGGAAGGGATTCCTCAAGCTCAGCCTGGTTTCGGTTCCGGTCAAGGCCTACACGGCCACGGCCACCGGCAGCGACATCACCCTGCACCAGCTGCACGCCAAGACCCACGCCCGCATCCAGTACAAGAAGTTCGCCCCGGAAGTGGGCGAGGTTTCCGGCGACCAGATCGTCAAGGGCTACGAATACGCCAAGGGCCAGTACGTCATCGTCGACGAAGAGGAGCTGGACAAGCTGCGCACGGAAAGCGACAAGTCCGTCCGCATCGACGGCTTCATCAAAACCGAGCAGTTGAGCAGCATCTACATGGGCGGGCGCACCTACTACCTGACCCCCGACGGGCCCGTGGGCCAGAAGCCTTATTCCCTGCTGCTGAAGCGCATGCAGGCCAACGGCGTGGCGGCCATCGCCGAAGTGGTCATCTCCCAGAAGGAGCAGGTGGTCCTGCTGCGCCCCCTGGACGGCGTGCTGGCCATGACCGTGCTCATCCGCAAGGACGAAGTGAAGCCGGCCTCGGCCTTCAAGGACGAGATCACCGAAAGCGAGTCCTCGGAGGCGGAGGTGTCCCTGGCCGACACCCTGATCCAGGCCTCGATCCTCAAGGACTTCGACTACGGGCGCTACAAGGATCTCTACAAGGATAAGCTCACCAAGCTCATCCAGATGAAGATCGAGGGCCAGGAAGTCATCCAGGTTCACGATCCGGAGGAGCCCAAGATCATCAACCTGATGGAGGCCCTGAAGCGCAGCGTGGCCGAGGCCCAGTCGGCCGGCGGCCCGACGGATGGAGCGGAAAAGAGCAAGGCCAAGGCCGGGCTGCAGCAGGCCCCCAGCGCCAAGCCCGCCCGCACCGCCGCCGCCAAGAAGAAGAAGGTTGGCTAAGGCCCTTCCGCTTTTCGTTCCCCCCATGCTGGCCGTCGCCGGCCGGCCCTTCGATTCGGCGGAACACTTCTTCGAGTTCAAGTGGGACGGGTACCGGGCCGGAGCCATGATCGAGAACGGCAAGGCCAGACTCATGAGCCGCAATGGCCTGGACCTGGCCGGGCGCTATCCGGGCCTGGCTCCGCTGGCCCTGCTCCCACGGGGACTGGCCCTGGACGGGGAGATCGTGGCTTTCCGCGGCGGCCACCCGGACTTCTCCCTGCTGCAGCAGCACGGGCCGCGCTCGGACCCTTCCACGGTGCGCTTCGTGGCCTTCGACGTATTGTACGAGGATTTCGAATCACGGCTGGACCTGCCCTTCTCCCGGCGGCGGCAGATCCTGGAGCGGATCGTGGAGAGGGCTCACCACCCGGAGCTGGTCTTGAGCGAGGGCCTTGCGGCCGATGGCCAGGCTTTGTACCGCCAGGCCTGCGAGCGGGGCCTGGAGGGCGTGGTGTCCAAGCGCCTTTCCAGTCCCTACGCCTCCGGCCGGCGCAATGGAGCCTGGATCAAGATCAAGCGGCGCCTCCGCCTGCAGGCCGTGATCATCGGCTACATCCCGAAGCCGGGCCCGGGGCGAAGCCCGGCACGGATGCCGGACTTCCAGAGCCTCCTGGTGGCGAGCAACGGGCTGCCCTCGGCTGTGCCCTCGGCGGAGCCTTTGGCGAAGCCGGGCGCGGAGCCTTCGGCGGAGCCAGGCGCGCTGCGCTACCTCGGCAGGGTCGGCAGCGGCTTCACGGAAAGCCTGAGGGCCCGCGTCAACGCGCTTCTTCAGGAGCGTCCCC
>MIBK01000085.1:27624-34717 GCA_001829505.1 Spirochaetes bacterium RBG_16_67_19
TCGGCGGGGTTGCTGCGCGCCCCGGTGTTCGAGCGTCTGATTGAAGAGTGAAAGTCATGACTGAAGCCTCGGCCCTGACCGGCAAGGAGATCGCCCTGAGCGGCCGGCTGTTCTCGATGAGCCGGACCCAGGCCGTCCAGCGCATCCTGCGGGCCGGCGGCCGTCCCGTGCGCGAGCCCGGACCGGCTACGGCCATCCTGGTGGCGGGCAACGCCCTGGGACACCTCACCCCAGAGGGGAACGTCGACCGGAACCTGGCCCGCTTCCGGCAGCTGAAGCAGCAGAAGGCCGCCATCCGCCTGGTGGAGGAGCCGGAGTTCCTGCGGCTGCTCGGGGCCCAGGACGAGCTGGAGGACTTCTCCCGCCTGTACACCGCGGAACAGGTCAGCCGCATCGCCGGGGCCCCGCTGGCCGAGGTGCGCTCCTGGGTCCGCCGCGGCCTGCTGCGGCCCGCCCGCCTGTCGCACCGCCTGGCCTGGTTCGGCTTCCAGGACATCCTGACCGCCCGCAACTTGAGCAGGCTGTCCAAGGCGGGCGTGCCGGCCGCCACGATCCACCGCAGCCTCTCGGAGGTCGCCGGCTGGCTGCCGGAAGGCGACCGCATCCTCGGCCAGCTGGAATCCTACGCCGCGGGCCTGAGCCTGCGGCTGCCCGACGGAGGCCGGGCCGAGCCCAGCGGGCAGCGCCTGATGGACTTTCCCGGTGACAGCACGACCCCACAGAAGCGTACGGAAGAGGGTCGCCGCGCGGCGCAGCTGTCCTCCTTCCCGGCAGGGCGGGAGGCGGCGGACTGGTTTTCCCAGGGCCTGGAAGCCGAGGAGCGGGGCGAACTACAGGCCGCGGCCGAGCTGTACACTCGCGCGCTGGAGGCTTCGGCCCGACCGGAGGTTCTCTTCAACCTGGGGAACGTGCTCTACGAGTTGGGTCAGGAGGCCCTGGCGGCGGAGCGCTACCTGCAGGCCGTCGAGGCCGACCACGACTTCGCCGAGGCCTGGAACAACCTGGGCAATGCGCTGGCGGCGGTCGGGAAGCTGGAGGACGCCATCCGGGCCTACCGCCAGGCCCTGTCCCTGGAGCCGGACTACCCGGAGCCGCGCTGCAACCTGGCCACGGTCCTGGATCGCCTGGGCCGCCCGGCGGAGGCGCTGGCCCAGAGCGACGAATGCCGCAAGGCCTTCCCCAACCCGGCCCGCCTGCGCCTCCTGCGCCAGCCCTCGGCGGAGGAAGCAGAAGATTAAGGAGCCAAGCCATGTGCCGCAACATCAAGATTCTCTATAACTTCGAGCCTCCCGTCACCGGGGAGGAGATCCTGGGTGCCTCGCTGCAGTTCGTCCGCAAGATCTCCGGCTTCCGCCAGCCCTCCAAAGCCAATGAGGCGGCGTTCTCCAACGCCGTGGAGCAGGTGGCGGCGGCTTCCCGGAACTTATTGGACTCGCTGGTGACCAGTGCCGCGCCGCGGGACCGTGAGGTCGAAGCCGAGCGCGCCCGTGCCAGAGGCAGGCAGCTGAGGCAGCGCCAGTCTCTCGAAGGGGCCTGATCCCGCCTCAGGCAACCGCGGGGTGCAGGCGCCCGTACACCACCACCTGCCAGATTCCCCGCCGGTGGTAGGCGAGCTTGCGGAAGCCATGGGCGCGGGCGATCGCCTCGACTTGTGCGCTGGGATGCACGAAAATCCGGAAGCTCTTGCGCAGGGAGCCGAGCAGCAGGTTGAGCAGCCCTCGGGCTGCCTTCATCCAGCGGGAATCGATGGGGTACACCAGGCCAAGGAGGTGCCTGGCCTTGCCCGCGGAGGATTCCAGCAGCGCCCGGGCGTCGTCGTAGCAGCAGATGACCCGGTCCAGGGTCACGATGTCCGCCGGCGCCAGCTCCCCGGCGAGATCCACGAAGTTCCCGTGCAGGTGCCTGATCCGCCCGGACAAGCCCCGGCGTTCTGCTTCCTGCTTCGCGGCCTTCAAATACCCGGCGGAGGCGTCCACGTCGACCGCCTCGGCCGCCCCTGCCGACAAGAGCCCGTAATGCACCGCTCCGATGCCGCCGCCAATGTCCAGGATCGTGCGCCCGGATACCCCTTCGGCGGCGATGCTCTCGATGAGCAGGCGGGAGGTCTTCCCGGGACCGCGTTTCCGATAGCGGCGGAGCTCCGCCGCGGTCCGCTTCTCGTCGAACATCTCTTCAATGCCCACGCACTGAACGCAGCTCATGATGATTACTCCTGAAGTCAGGATAGTCAGGCCCCATGGAATAGGCAAGGCACCGGAGCGGACTTATGATGGATGGATGCTGACCCTTGCGCAGATCATGAAACGGCTGCGAGCTGCCGCCCGACCGGATCAACTGGAGGGTATGGCCCGCTACGGAATCAACCCCAGGAACCGGCTAGGCGTATCCATGCCGGAGCTGCGCGCCCTGGCCAAAGCGGTCGGCAAGGATCACCGGCTGGCCCTGCAGCTCTGGGATTCCGGCATTCCGGATGCGCGGATCCTCGCCTCGATCGTGGACGAACCGGAGGAAGTGACCGAGGCGCAGATGGAGACCTGGGCGCGAGGACTGGACTCCTGGGACGTCTGCGATCAGGTATGCCTGAACCTGTTCGACAAGACCCCCTTCGCTCCCCGGAAAATCGCCCGGTGGGCTGGTCGGCAGGAGGAATTCGTGAAGCGGGCCGCCTTCTCCCTGATCGCCTGCCTGGCCTGGCATGACAAGAAAGCCGCGGATTTCCGGTTCCTCTCCTTTCTGCCGCTCATCCGGAGCGGGGCGACCGACGAAAGGAACCTGGTCAAGAAAGCCGTGAGCTGGGCCTTGCGGCATATCGGAAAGCGGAACCTCAATCTCCACCGCGCTGCGCTCCAGACCGCCGGCGAGCTGCAGGCGCTGGACTCCAAGTCCGCCCGCTGGATCGCGGCGCAAGCCCTCCGGGAGCTGCAAAGCGAAGCGGTGCGGAAGAGGCTCCGCAAGCAGCAGCCGTCACCCGGCTAGATGCGCACCTCGGCGGCCAGCTTCCGGTAGCGGCACTGGGCGTTGGCCCGCCGCATCTACTCCGGGCTGCGGCACTCCGGCTCCAGCACGCGCCGCGCGGCCACCAGGATGCACGCTCCCTGCGCCCGGCTGTGGCCACGTTCAGGGAGCCTGATCCGGCAACCTCTTCCCCGCCGGTGGCAGGCGAGCTTCCGGAAGCCGTGGGCGCGGGCGAGCAAGGACGGGTGCCGGCGGCCCGCTCGCGACGGGAATAGACTATACTTATCTTATGAGCAGAGGCATTGCCGTGCGGATTGCCTTCCTGGTGATTCCAGCGTTTACGGCCAGCGCGTTTGGTATGCCGGAAACCGCAATAACCCGTACTCACCTGCTGAAAGACAGCGAGCGAGCCACCGTTACGGCAGGGCTGGGCATGGAATTGGATCTCAACGAAAACCCGGCATATGCGGGAGACAGCCTGTTTGGGTACCTGGGGTACGCGCCTTTTGATTGGCTGGAGCTGGGCCTGGGCGCTCACGTGGTGAGCTTGCAGTTTGTACCGTCCATCGAAGCAAAAGTCGACCTGGTCGACATGTTTTCGGATGATTGTCGTTTTTCTCTCCTGTTGATAAGCGGATTTGGCGGCCTTCCCAATGAGCTGCTGTTCTATCAGGCCGGCTTGGGAGTGAACTTTCGCTTTCGCGGGCCTCTCCAGCTCTATCTGGGAGGGGGCAGCGACTCCCTCTCCACGGCTATGAGCCTTCAAGCCGGCGTCTTCGTCAGCCTGCTGAAATCGTTAGGAGTATCGGCCAACGCGAAGCTGGTAATCGGCCGCGAAGGCACGGCACCCGCCTTCTCCATTGCTCCGTTGCTCTTGCTCTCGAGGCGATCCCCCGGTCAAAGTCGCACCTCGGCGGCCAGCTCCCGATAGCGGCACAGGGCGTTGGCCCGCCGCCTCTGCTCGGGGCTGCGGCGCTCCGGCTCCAGCACGCGCCGCGTGGCGCCTCCAGACTGGACTCGCTGGTAGCCAGCGCCGCGCCACGAGGCTCAATTCTCCCGCACCTCCATGGATCCGGACTCCATCACCCTGTGGAAGTCACCAGGATTCAGGGTAAAGAGGCAATCCGCACCGCCCTGCGCGGCAGCCTCGGCGATCAAAGCGTCATAGACAACTCCGCCTGCAAGACCCCGCCGCGCAAGCCGCTCTACCACCCCCCGCACCACAGCGGCCGGCAGGTCCACGGGGCGCAGGTGCGCAAGCACGCTATGCTGGAGCAGAGCCCAGGCGGCGGAGGGGGTGATTCTCGGGCTGACAGGCAGCGAAGAGAGCACCGCATAGGTTTCCGCCACCGAGTGCACGGCGATCAGCCCTTCGACCTCGGAATCACGCGCTTGGGCGAGCCGGCGAAAGGCCTGCTCGTGATGCGGGTGGGCTTCCACGAGAGCCGCAACCAGGAACGAGGCGTCGAACAGGGCCCTCATCGCCAGTCGCCTGGCGCGCGGCGGAGACGTTCGCCTCGATGGGATCGGAGAGCCGAGTCGAGAGCTCCGTTGGCTCGCCCCCGGAAAACCACAATCCCGTCCTTCTCGACCAGCCCGGGAAGGTCACTGAGCAGCCGGAGAAGAATGGCATCCGCGGTCTCTTCGATTTCGACCTCGCTTCCGGAGACGAGTCCATGCCGGTCTCGTATCTCCTTGGGGATAATGATCCTTCCAAAGCGGTCCACCTTGCTTCGCATCTCTGAGCCTCTGACGCCAATATACATTGCCAAATGGCAATTGTCAATGGCCGATACGCACCTCGGCGGCCAGCTCCCGGTAGCGGCACAGGGCGTTGGCCCGCCGCCTCTGCTCGGGGCTGCGGCGCTCCGGCTCCAGCACGCGCCGCGTGGCGCCTCCAGACTGGACTCGCTGGTAGCCAGCGCCGCGCCACGAGGCTCAATTCTCCCGCACCTCCATGGATCCGGACTCCATCACCCTGTGGAAGTCACCAGGATTCAGGGTAAAGAGGCAATCCGCACCGCCCTGCGCGGCAGCCTCGGCGATCAAAGCGTCATAGACAACTCCGCCTGCAAGACCCCGCCGCGCAAGCCGCTCTACCACCCCCCGCACCACAGCGGCCGGCAGGTCCACGGGGCGCAGGTGCGCAAGCACGCTATGCTGGAGCAGAGCCCAGGCGGCGGAGGGGGTGATTCTCGGGCTGACAGGCAGCGAAGAGAGCACCGCATAGGTTTCCGCCACCGAGTGCACGGCGATCAGCCCTTCGACCTCGGAATCACGCGCTTGGGCGAGCCGGCGAAAGGCCTGCTCGTGATGCGGGTGGGCTTCCACGAGAGCCGCAACCAGGAACGAGGCGTCGAACAGGGCCCTCATCGCCAGTCGCCTGGCGCGCGGCGGAGACGTTCGCCTCGATGGGATCGGAGAGCCGAGTCGAGAGCTCCGTTGGCTCGCCCCCGGAAAACCACAATCCCGTCCTTCTCGACCAGCCCGGGAAGGTCACTGAGCAGCCGGAGAAGAATGGCATCCGCGGTCTCTTCGATTTCGACCTCGCTTCCGGAGACGAGTCCATGCCGGTCTCGTATCTCCTTGGGGATAATGATCCTTCCAAAGCGGTCCACCTTGCTTCGCATCTCTGAGCCTCTGACGCCAATATACATTGCCAAATGGCAATTGTCAATGGCCGATACGCACCTCGGCGGCCAGCTCCCGGTAGCGGCACAGGGCGTTGGCCCGTCGCATCTGCTCCGGGCTGCGGCACTCCGGCTCCAGCACGCGCCGCGCGGCCACCAGGATGCAGGCTCCCAGCGCCCGGCTGGTGGCCACGTTCAGGCGGTTGGGGTTGTACAGGAAGTCCATGCCGCGCGGCGCCTCCTGGGCCGAGGAGCTGGCCATCGAATACACGACCACGGGCGCCTCCTGCCCCTGGAACTTGTCCACGGTGCCCACCCGCACCCCCGGCAGCAGCCGGGCGATGGCGGCCACCTGGGCGTTGTACGGGGCCACCACCAGGACGTCGGCTTCCCGCAGGCGCCAAACCTTCCCGCCGGCGGCTGTCCAGCGCACGGCGGGAGCCAGCAGGCCCTTCACGATACGGGCCACCGCGGCGGCCTCCTCCGGAGAGCTGGCCTGGTTTCCCACGTGCTCCACCGGCACGTAGAATAGGCCGCTTCCCGCAAACGGGGTGTCGCCGCCCAGTGCCTGGTTCTCCAGCCCGGGGCGGGAGTGAAGGCGTCCTTCGTAGAAAAGCTCGGAGGTGAAGGCGCAGATCGCGGGATGAAGGCGCCAGGTCTCGTCCAGGAAGAGGCCGGCCTCCTCGGCAATGGTCTGGCGGCCGCCCAGCAGGTGCACCAGGGCGGCCACCTCCGCCCCCTCCGGGTGGGCGCCGCGCTGCGGCTGCTCCAGTTGCTGGGGATCGCCCAGCAGCACCAGGTTGCGCGCCGCGCGCGACATGGCCAGGGCCTGGGCCAGGGAAATCTGGCCGGCTTCGTCCACGAACAGGTAGTCCACCGACCCGGCCAGCTCGTCGCGGGACCAGAACCAGGCGGTGCCTCCCACCACCGCGCCGGCTTTGAGCAGCGCGAGCGCCTGGGCGTTGTCGCCGATCTGCTCGACGCCCTCCGGCGCCTCCCCGTCCGTCCTGCTGATCTTCTGAACCGCCCGCAAGTCCAGCCCGGCCTCCAGGGCCGCATCCAGGGCCTTGCCCAACAGATTCCGGATGACCTTGTGGCTGACGGCGGTCACCCCGATCGAGCAGCCTTCCCGGCCCAGCGCGGCGATCATCCGCGCCCCCGTGTAGGTCTTGCCCGAGCCCGGAGGCCCCTGGATGGGCAGGATGCTGCTGTCCAGGCTCCGCACCAGCCGCACCGCGGCCTTCAGGCCGTCCTCCCCCGGCCGGCGCAGCGGGCCCGCGGCCGCGGGACTCAGGCGGGGCCGGGCCGCGGTGAGCAGGTCCCAGCCCGCGGCATGGGGACCGCGCGCGCCGGCCCAGGCCACGGTGCGGGCGAACTGCAGCAGCGCGCCGTCCACGGGCTTCGGGGAAACCCGCTCGTTGACCATCACGGCCTCGGGGTGCAGCGCGGCGGCCTTGCGGTATTTGGCGATCTCCAGTATGCGCGCCGCCAGGTCCAGCGCGTGCACC
>MIBK01000085.1:34810-39064 GCA_001829505.1 Spirochaetes bacterium RBG_16_67_19
CCCCCGCGCGCGCCGCCCGCGGCGCCGGCCGCACCCAGGAAGCGCAGGCCGGCGATGGCCTTGCGCTCCTCCAGCAGCTCTTCGGGATCCAGGTCGTGGATCCGGAAGTACTCCCACCAGGCGCTCTTGTCCTCGCGCCGGAAGTATTCCAGCTGGTGGGCCAGAAGCCAGCGCGCGCGCTGCTCGGGGCCCCAGCTCGAGCGGTCCCCGTCCAGGTCCCGGATCAGCAGCCCGAAGACCTCCTCCACCTCCGCGGCCCGCTCTTCGATCGCCTCGCTGGCCTCCCCTCCCTTTTCCTCGGGACGGGGGACCGGCTGCCCTTGCCGCTCCAGCTCCTCGCGCCGGGCCTCCAGCCAGCCGCGCAGCGCGGCGGTGGAAAGGCAGTCGTCGCGGTTGTAGGCCTCCACCTGCGCGCGGTCGGCGGCGGTGATCTCGTCGGGGCCGGTCAACTCCAGGGTGCGGGCCACGCGGCGCAGCGCCGCCCCGGCGGCGCGCAGATCCATGGCCCGCTGGAAGCCGAACAGGGACTCCAGCTCCTTCAGGGAGTAGCTCTCCACGCTGGCCTGCAGCCCCTGCCGCGTGACGCTCATTAAGTCCACGAAGCGCCGCGCGCGCAAGAGGCGATCCACCGCGGCCTCCCGCGTGCCGTGCCGGCCGATCAGGCGCTTCACCGCGGAGGGCTCGTACGGCGAGAAGTGGTAGATGTGCAGGCCCGGGTGCGCGGCCCAGCGCTCCATCACGAAGTCCAGGAACTGCTCCAGGGCCGCGCGCTCCTGGCCCGGATCCAGCGCCCACCAGGCCCGATAGCGCAGCCCCCCGCCCGCCTCGCTCGCTTCGTCCGCGAAGGCCACCCCGAACAAGTACTCCAGGCCGGCTTCCCCGACGAAGGGGTCCCCCTCGAAGTCGAAGAACAGGTCCCCGGCATCCGGCGCGGGCAGTTTGGTAAACCCCCGCTCCGGCTCCACGGGCAGGAAGCGGTAGCGGGGCTGGCCCGCGAGCCGGCCCTCCAGTTGGATCCGCGCCTGCCCGTGGGCGCGGGCGAAGGCTTCCGGGCTGCCGCGCGCGGGCTTGCGGACCAGCGGCTGCGGGGACTCGGCGAACTGGCGCAGGGTGCGCACGCCCTGCGCCTCCAGCTCGGCGACGTGCAGGGGGCGAATGCCCGCCACCAGGCACAGGTGGTCGTCGGCGTGCCGCCGCGCTTCGCACTCCCGCCACCAGCGGCAGACGTCGCAGTGCGCCACCGGATACGGGTAAGTGGTGGAGTCCGGCGACGCGCCGACAACCTCTTCCAGGCGGTGCCGGACCAGGCGGTAGTAGGCGCCGAAATCGTCAAACCGGAAGCTCTCCCTCGGGAAGTCCGGGCCTGGCTTCACCACGTGCATGCGCACCGGGGCGCGACCTTGCAGGCCGGCCAGCAGCTCGCTGTACAGGCAGAGCTGGAGCACAGTGCCCGCGCGCGTCTCCTGGGCCAGCTTGGTGTCCGTCACCTCGTAGGACCAGGAGCCCAGATCACTGGGCTCCTCCACGCGCAGCAGCACATCCGCGCGCCCGACCCAGCGGCCCCGGCCCAGCTCCGCCTGGACGATCGCATCCGCTCCGGCCCGCATGGCCTCCAACGCGCGCTCTGGCGCCAACCGGCCGCCCTCCTCCTCCGGCTCCGCGATCCTCAAGCCTTGGGCCCGCAGGTGCTCGAGGTAAGCCCGTTCGTGGGCGAAACCCCTCTCCTGCAGCAGGGCCAGCGCGGGGTCGCGCCAGGAAGGGGCGGACAGGCGGCCCTCGGCCACCGCCCGATCCAGCTGGGTCAGGTGCCGGCAGGCCAGGTGATTGGAGATGTCCGTCGCGGCCAACCGGATGCCCGCCCCCTCCGCGCGCATGCCGCCCCCTACAGTTGCCGGCCCAGGGCCTCGATGGCCGGGGCCAGGTCCTGGGGCCGGGAGAGCGCGGTGCGGAACAGGTCCCCGACCCGCTCCAGGCGCTTTGGGGAGGTCAGCAGGGTGAAGTCCGCCAGGCGGAAATCCGTTTCCAGCTCGTCCCACTCCAGGGGCATGGAGACCGAGGCGGCCTCCACGGGCCGCACCACGTAGGGAGGGACGACCGTCTGCTCCCTGCGGTTCTGCATGAAATCGATGTACACCCGGCCCTCCCGGCGGCTCACCGCGCGTTCCACCGTGGCGATGTCCGCGTGGTCGCGCACCAGCAGGCGGGCCACGGCCTCGCAGAACATGCGGCTCTGCTCGAAGGTGTAGCCCGGCTTCAGGGGGAGGTAGACGTGCAGCCCCGTGGAGCCGGAGGTCTTCAGGTAGGGCTCCAGGCCCAGGCCGCGCAGGAGGCGGCCGGCCTGGCGGGCGATCTTGATCACGCTGGAGAAGGGGGCCTCCTTGGGATCCAGGTCCAGCACGGCCCAGTCCGGGGAGTCCAGGCTGCCCTGGTGCGAAAACCAGGGGTGCAGGTCGATGCTCCCTGAATTGACCAGGGTCAGCAACGCCTGGCGGTCGTTGCACATGGCGTACAGGACGGGCTCCTCCCCGTCGCGGGCCACGTCGACGGTCGCCAGTTGGCTCAACAGCTCCTCCGGGAGCTGCTTCTGGTAGAAGGACTTGCCGCGCACCCCGTCGGGCCAGCGGTACAGGTGCAGGGGCCGGTCCCGCAGGTAGGGCAGCAGGAAGCCGGCCACCTGGTCGTAGTAGCCCACCAGGTCGCTCTTGGTGTAGCCCTGCTCGGGCCAGTAGACCTTGCGCGGGTTGCTGATGGCTACGGGAAGCGCATCTGCCGCCTTCCGCCTGCGGGCCGGCTCGGCCTTCGCCCCCTTTGGAGCCGCGGACACCGGGATGCGCAGCCAATCCTTCGAAACCCCCGCCCGGTAGGCGCTGCCCGCGCGCTTGGCCACGATGGCCGCCAGGCCCGACTCGCCGGCCGCGCTGGCCAAGGCCTGGCCGCGTTCGGCCACCGGTTCGAGGAGCTGCAGCCGGCCGGAATCCGGCAGCAGCCCGCGCAGGGCCGCCTTGCGCTCGCGCAGGGGCAGGCCCCGCAGGTCCCAGTCCTCGGCGTACAGCAGGTCGAAAAGGTACAGCACCACTCCCGAGCCGGTGCTGCCGGCCGCCCCGCCCTGCTCCAGCTCCTGGGTCAGGGCTTGCTCGGAGGGCCGGCCTCCGGAGTCCAGCGCCACCAGGATGCCGTCCAGAAGCGCGGTGCGCGCGCGCACCCCGGCCAGGGCCTTGGTGATCGCGGGCAGCCGCCCGCTCAAGTCCTCCGCGCCGGCCTGCAGGCTAACCTGCGTGTCCTCCACCCGGGCCAGCACGCGCCTGCCGGGGAAAGCCGGCTCGAAGAGCCAGTCCGGGTCGTCGAAGGGTTTCTCCCCCGCCTCCGCCTCCATGCGCGTGAGGCGGCGCGGCAGCGGCTTCTGCACCGCCCGGCTCATGTCCGCGCCGGCGAACAGGTCGCTGCCCGAGCCGGCGTAGCGGTCGCGGGCCTTGAACAGCAGCCAGTTCTTCCCCTGCTCCTGCCTGGTGCGCACCAGGTGCCACTCGCCGCGCAGGCGCCGGCCCCGCAGCTCCAGTTTCAGCTCTCCTTTTTCCAGCGCCTGGGCGATGCCCTTGGCCTTGCGCACCTCGTAGGTGCCGGCGTCCCAGATCCTCATGGTGCCGGCGCCGTACTGGCCTTTGGGGATGCTGCCCTCGAAGCTCTCGTACTCCAACGGGTGGTCCTCCGTGCGCACCGCCAGGCGCTTGTCCGCCGGCAGGTAGGAGAAGCCCTTGGGCACGGCCCAGCAGGCCAGCACGCCTCCGGCCTCGATGCGCAGGTCGTAGTGCAGGTTGCGGGCCTCGTGGCGGTGCACCACAAAACGGTTGCCCTCCGCCGGCCCGACTTCCGGCTGCAGCTCGGGGGGTTTTCCGAAATCGCGCTTGCGGCGGTACTCGTCAATCGGCACCTCTCCAATGTAACATATGCGGAGGGCATCGTGACCCGGACACCCGTGCATATCGACGAACCCAAGGGCGGAGAGGCGCGCCTCTCCATCGTGCTGGCTCCCGGGGCCGGGGCGGGAATGGATTCGCCTTTCATGGAAGAGGTCGCCCGCGCCCTGGCGGCCAGCTCCCTGCGCGTGGTGCGCTTCGACTTCCCCTACATGCGGGAGGCCGCCAAGAGCGGCCGCCGGAGGAGCCCCGACTCCCCCGCGGTGCTGCAGCAGGCCTGGCTGGCGGTCATCGGCGAGCTCGGCGATCCTTCGCGCCTGGTGATCGGCGGCAAGTCCAT
>MIBK01000085.1:39100-40411 GCA_001829505.1 Spirochaetes bacterium RBG_16_67_19
CGGGGGGAGGGCGCTGGTTTGCCTGGGCTACCCGTTTCACCCCACCGGCCGGCCCCAGGTCTTGCGCGTGGCCCATCTATCAAAGCTGAAAACCCCCGCCCTGTTCCTGCAGGGCGAACGGGACGCCTTCGGCAGTCGGGAAGAAATCGCCGGCTACGAGCTGTCGCCGGCCATCCGCCTGGTGTACCTGCCCGATGGGGACCACTCCTTCAAGCCGCGCAAGTCCTCCGGCCGCAGCTACGAGGAGAACGTGGCCCAGGCGGTCCAGGAGATCGTCAAGTTCTGCGGCGCATTGTAGAATACCCGCCATGCCGGCCAAGATCGTCCTGGTGGAGGACGAGCAGAACATCCGCGACACGGTGAGCTACGCGCTGCGGCAGGAAGGCCACCAGGTGACCGGATACGCCGACGGGGAGGAGGCCTGGAAAGCCCTGGAGCGCCGGCTGCCGGACCTGCTGATCCTGGACATCCTGCTGCCCCGTCTGGACGGCCTGGAGCTGTGCCGCCGGGTGCGGGCCCGCTCGGAGAGCCTGCCGCTGATGTTCCTCACCTCCCGGGACGAGGAGTTCGACCGCGTGCTGGGCCTGGAGCTGGGCGCCGACGACTACCTGTGCAAGCCCTTCTCCGTGCGCGAGCTGTGCGCGCGGGTCAAGGTCCTGCTGCGGCGGGGGGTGCGGCGCGAGAGCGAACAGAGGCTGCGCGTGGGAGCCCTGGAGCTGGACGGCCCCCGGCACACGGCCCGCTGGAAGGACCAGGCCGTGCGCCTCACCGTCACCGAGTTCCGCATGCTGCAGTGCCTGGCCCGCCAGCCGGGCGTGGTGCGCACGCGCGAGCAGCTTCTGGCCGAAAGCTTCCCCCACGATCAGTACATGTCCGACCGCACCGTGGACACCCACATCAAGCGCCTGCGCCGCAAGCTCGCCGCGGCCGATCCGGCCTTCGCCGGCATTGAAACCATCTACGGGCTGGGCTACCGCTACGCCGCCGAAAGTTGAGGTGCTTGCCCAGCGGCCCGCGGTGACCTCGCGGCGCCCGCCCTTCTTCTCGCGCATCGCGGTGCGCCTGCTGGCCTTCAACCTGCTGCTGGTCTTCCTGCCGGTGGCCGGCTTCCTGTACCTGGACACCTACGAGCGGCAGCTCCTGCGCTCCCTGGAGCACGCACTGGCCCAGCAGGCCCGCGTGCTGGCCGCCTCGTTATCAGGTCGCGGGCCGCTCGCGCCCGCCGCTGCCGAAGCCCCGCTGCGCGCGCTGCAGGGGCGGCACGAGGCCCGCTTCCGGATCGTGGACCCGGAAGGCCGCCTGCTGGCCGAC
>MIBK01000085.1:40520-42909 GCA_001829505.1 Spirochaetes bacterium RBG_16_67_19
TGAAAGCCTCCCCCTGTACCGCCTGGCCTCCTTCCCCATCCGCCTGGCCCGCCGGCTGTTCGCGCCGCCGGAGCCGCCCTACGAGTCCGGCGAGTTCTACTCCGGCGCGGCCACGCTTCTGGGCGAGGAGCTGCGCTCGGCTCTGGCCGGCGGATACGGCGCGGCTACACGCATCTCCGCCGGCGGCCAGCGCTCCGTCACCCTGTACAGCGCGGTGCCCGTGATGGACCGCGAGCGGGTCGCCGGCGCGGTGCTGGTTTCCCAATCCACCTACCGCATCCTGCGCGACCTGTACGAGCTGCGCCTGCGGGTCTTCGAGATCTTCCTGATCTCCGTGGCGGCGGCCGTGGCCTTGAGCCTGGTGGCCGGCACCACCATCGTCCGGCCCCTGACCCGCCTGCGCCGCCAGGCCGGCCAGATTCTGGACGGACGCGGCCGCCTGCGCGGCCATTTCCGCCTGCCTGCCCGCCGGGACGAGATCGGCGAGCTGGCCCGCGCCCTGCGCGAGCTCACCCGCCGCCTGGAGGTGCAGCTGGCTTTCGGCGAGTCCTTCGCCGCCGACCTGTCCCACGAGCTGAAAAACCCCCTGGCCTCCATCCGGGCCGCCGCGGAACTGATCCAGGCCGCTCCGGCCGGGGAGCGCGTTCGCTTCCTGGGCGTGATCCAGCAGGAGGTGGCCCGCCTGGAGGCGCTGCTGGCCCGGGTGCGGGAGATCGCCTGGATCGACGCCCGCCTGGAAGAGGAGCCGCGGAAGAGGCTGGACGCGATCGAAATGACCCAGCGCTGCGTGGAGAGCCTGCGCCTGCGGCGGCCGGAGCTCCCTGCCTTCCGGGTCACGGCTCCAACCGGAGCCTCCCACCCGTTCGTGCATCTGACCCCCCACCGCTTGTTGCAGGTAATAGAGAATCTGTTGGACAACGCGGCCAGCTTCGCCCCGCAGGGAAGCGAAGTCGAAGTCACAGTCCATCGCCAAAGTCCTTGGGCGGTCATCCGCGTTGCCGACCGCGGCCCCGGCATCCCGCCGGAGCACCTGCGGCGCATCTTCGACCGCTTTTTCAGCTACCGGCCGGCAGCGGCCGGCGCCAAGACCGAAGCGGCCCCCGCCAACGCTCCCGGCCCGCGCCTGGAGCACCCCGGCCTGGGCCTGGCCATCGTCAAGGCCATCGTCGAGGGCTACGGCGGCACGGTGCTGGCTTCCAACCGCGAAGGCGGCGGGGCGGTGTTCGAGGTGCGCCTGCCGGCGGTGTAGCCATGCTTACCATTTGGAAGTACCTGAAGCCGCAGCAGTGGCTGATCATCTTTGCTCTCGCTCTGGCGGGCGTCGCCCAGCTATTGGGCCTCATCGATCCGCTGATCTTCGGGAAGATCATCGACGAATACGCCATCGCCCCCGGCAGCCGAACGGGAACCGAGTTGGTGAAGGGAGTGCTCGGTTGGCTGGGCGCCGCTATTGCCATCGCCCTGCTGCCCCGGGTGGCCCGGTCTTTCCAGGAGTATGTCGCCCGGCTGGCGGCTCAGAAGTTCGGCATGCAGATCTTCAATAACGGGCTGAGGCAGACCCTCCGGCTGTCCTTCCAGGAGTTCGAAGAACAACGGAGCGGAGAAACCCTGTCGGTGCTGCAAAAGGTAAGAACCGACACGCAGCAGTTCATGAACTCCTTCATCAACGTCCTGTTTTCCTCGGTTGTAGGGATCGGCTTCCTGATCTGGTATTCGGTTACCAAGAACTGGATGCTCATCCCGGTTTTTGTTGTCGGCATTGTAGTCCTGGGCTCCCTGACGGGGCTGCTCAGCAGGAAAATCAAGACCACCCAAAGGTCCATCAATCGTGAGACCAACAAGATGTCGGGGGTCATCACGGAATCGCTGAGAAATATCGAGCTGGTTAAAAGCCTGGGCCTGACCTTCCCCGAGATCAGGCGCCTGAAGGAGCAGACTCTTCGCATATTCGAGCTGGAAATGGAAAAAGTAAGAAAGGTGCGTACGCTGACCTTTCTGCAAGGCACGATGCTCAGCCTCCTGAAGCAGTCCATTCTTTTCATTCTGCTCTGGCTCATCTTCAGAAAAATCCTGACGACCGGGGATTGATCACCATGCAATTCATTTCCACTTCGATATTCGGTCCCTTGCAGGATTTGGGGAACATCATCCTCAGCTATCGAGAGGTGGAAGCTTCCATCAGCAGTTTTGACCGCTTGATGGGCAAGCCGATCGAACGAAGGCAGGAAAACCCCATTGAGATCGGCGAGCTGCACAGCATCGGTTTCCACGATGTCGTATTTCAGCACAAAACAGCGACCTCGAACGCGATCGATGGGATTTCCTTCCAGGTGCAGGCCGGAGACACCATCGCCTTTGTCGGGCCCTCGGGCTCGGGCAAATCCACCCT
>MIBK01000086.1 GCA_001829505.1 Spirochaetes bacterium RBG_16_67_19
AGGAGGAATGCTGTGAAAAGGCTCTGTATCGCAGTTTGTTTGATAACGGGCTTAGCGGTATCTTGCGGATACGCCGAAACAGGTGTTCTTGTACCGGTCGGCGATTTGATAACGCCGCTGTCGCTTGGAAACAGGCATCCAAGCCGTTGGAAACCTTATTAAATGGTCCGAGCCGGGGTACGAGGATATTCGGTCATGGGGTCCGGAATTCCGAGTGCGCACGGACTTCAGATTCAAGGCGTTCAGTATCGGTCTGAGCGCCTCGATTCCGATCGATCTGTTTCTGCGCTTCGCCATAAAGGATTGGCCGGTACTGCACAGTGAGCAGGATGAACTGAGGATCTTTGCAGCCCAAGCTGCCGTTTGTGTAGGTTACTGGTTCGGATCTTCATGAGATCGCCGCCCGCGCGTCTCCGATCCTCAGCACCGGCGAGCGCAAGCTGCTGGTAGATGCCCCTCATTGAGCGGATGTCGGTTGCCAATAACAAGAGGGTGGTCGCAGCCCTGCGGCCGCCCTTTTCTTTCGGGTATTTATCCCCGGTATTAGCCCTAGGGGCTAATTCAGTAGATAGAAACCCCAAACCAGCAAGAGGTGGCGTCAGACAGACGGCCACCTCTTTATGTTTGAGGGTTACTTCCCGAATCAGAGAATCTACCAGGAGCTTGCGCTCGCCCTCGCTGAAAGTCGGAAAGACCTTGTCAGTGCGGTTTGGAGAATGCCTGCGCCTCCGGCCTCTGGAGGCCGCTCGACGCTGGTCCAAGCCAGAAAGAAGTTACAAAGGGAATCGAAAAAGAGCTACATTATGGGCAGGCGGCTATTGGAGGTAGTCATGCAGGAAGCCCGGCTTAGGGTCAGCCTGCTCGGCGGGTTCTGCGTTCGCATAGAGGATCGGGAGATTCCTGAAAGAGCTTTTGCGCGGCGCAAGGCCCGCTCTCTTCTCAAGCTGCTGGTCCTTCAGCCCGGATGGAAGCTGCAGCGAGACCGGGCCATGGATCTGCTTTGGCCGGATCTCGATGCCCCGGCGGCCGCCGCCCAACTATACAAGGCCATCCACTACATTCGGCTGGCCTTCGCCGAGGCGGAACCTCCGGCCGGAGAATCGTTCCTTCAGCTTCGTGACGAGCTGGTTATTCTGACTGCGCCGGGAGGCGTACACACGGATGTCGACTCCTTCGAGCGGCTCGCTCGTGAGGCACGACGGAACCCGCAGATCACCCTGCTGCAGAGGGCTATCGCCAGCTACAGCGGGGACCTTCTCCCGGCGGAGCTCTACGAGGACTGGACCGAGGGACCACGGGAAGCGCTGCGGCAGCGCTACCTGGAGCTTCTCCTGCAGTTGGGTGAGGCCCACCTGGAGCTCAAGCAGCTCGCCGAGGCAGCCGACGCCTTCCGGCAAGCCCTTGTTCGGGACCCCGCCGTTGAAACGGCTCACCGCGGACTGATGCGGGTTTACGCACTTCAAGGCAACCGCCCGCGCGCCTTGCGACAGTTCCAGCGCTGCACTGAAATGCTGGAGAGAGAGCTGGACGTCGCCCCTGATGCGGAAACCTCGCGCCTGCATCGCGAGATCGCTGCCGGCGTTATTGTTCCTCCCCAATCGTTGCGGCCCGGGCCCGTCTTCGAGCCTGGGCCTCTTGCTCCGCTGGTAGGGCGGGAAGCTGAGACGAAAGCCATTGCCGAGCTGCTGGCGGCTTTGGATCGCGGAACGGGAGCAGTCTTGGGAATCGAGGGGACAGCGGGCATCGGCAAGACTCGGTTGGCCCAGCAAATCCTGCAGCTCGGACGGCAGCGGGGCCATCGAACCCTGTTTGGCGGCACGCACCAGCAGGAAGGCCGTTCCGCCTACGCCCCTTTTATCGAAGCACTGCGCATGGCCCTGCAGACAGACCTATCAAACGTCGCCCTGATTCCAGCGGAACTGGCGGTGTCGATCCCCGAGCTCATCTCCGTCGCGAGCTCTGTTCCCAGCTCCGATCGGCGGGCCGCGCAAACCCTGCTGTTCGCGGGGGTGCTTCGCTTTCTGACCGCCGAGGCGCGCGCCGCACCGCTGTTGCTGATCTTGGATGATCTTCACATCGCCGACGAGGGGTCGCTCCGGCTGTTCCACTACCTGGCCCGCCAGACGCAGGGCCTGCCGCTGCTCCTGGTGGGAACCTGGAGGGAGCCGGAGCTCGTGGCGGGGCTGGCATCCTGGGTTGGAAGCCTGGACCGCCAGGGGCTGCTTCGCCGCCTAGTGCTTGCGCCTTTCTCAGAGACGGAGTCTCGGGATCTCTTAACGCAGGCCCTCGGAAAGGGTCAGGTCGATGCGAAGCTGGCCCGGGAACTGCATCGCCTATCCGGCGGCAATCCGCTCCTGGCCAAGGAGATGGTTGGTCAGTTGGCCGCCTCGAAGCAGATCGCTCTGGTGCGAAACAGGTGGCGACGAATCGGTCAGGAAGACCTGCCGATCCCTCCTTCCCTGCAGACCTTCCTGGGCGAGCGGTTGGCCGGACTGTCCCCCGCCGGCCTGCATTTGGTGCAGTTGGCTGCCGTGCTCGGCTACGATGCCCCCCTGCCGGTTTTGGAGATGAGCCTGACCAAGACCCGTTCGGGCGTGCCCGAACCCTCTCTGCCTCTTCTGGACCTGCTGGATGAAGCGCTGAAGGCGCGGCTTCTGGAGGAGCGCGGGCTGAGCTACCGCTTCCCGCATCCTCTCTTCCGAGACGCGATTTACCAGCAGATGTCGCAAGCGCGCCGAAGGGAGTTCCACAGCCTGGTCGCCCAGGCCCTCGAGACGGTGTACCGCGACGACACGGCCATCCCCATCGAGGTCATCGCCGACCACTACCTGCGGGCAGGCGACGTGCATCGCGCGGTGCGTTACCTCCTGCGGGCCGGCGACCGGGCCGAAGCCGTCTACGATCATGCGGATGCACTGCGCCGTTACCGGGAGGCCCTTGTCCTCCTGGGGGAGCCAGGCTCCCTGGAATTGTTTCGTTCCCGAGCGGAGGTGCAGGAGCGTATCGGTGATGCCCATCGGGCGATCGGCGAGCTGTCCCTCAGTCTGGATGCCTACCGGCAGGCGTTGGCCTGCCTTGCCCAAGCCCAGGATTCGACGAGCGGGACCCCCGCTTTCCAAGGGGGGCTTTGCCGGAAAATCGCCTTGAGCGCTATCCTCACCACCGACATGGCCACGGCGGCGGAACACCTTGGCCGAGCCCGACAAGTAATCGAGGGCGACTCGCTGGAGGAGGCCCGCCTGCTCATCGCCGAGGCCCTTTACGACTGGCACCGAAACGCCCTGAAGGAGGCGGTGGACCGCGCCCTGCACGCCCTGCGCATCGCGGAGGCTGCCGGGGCCCAGGTCGAGACCTCCCAGGCCTGTGAGATGCTCGCCCTGTCGTACCTTCCCCTGGGTGAGTGGGAGCAGGGGATGAAGTACGAGCTGCGCCGCGAGGTGGCCGGCTGGTCGCCAGAGGTCGCGGTAGCCATCGATGGGCACCTCTGTCTGTGGGAGTACCACCTCAGCGGGGATGAGCCCTACAGGCAGGCCCAGGAGTTTATCGACGCGGTGGCCAAGCAGGCTGCCGCGGTAGGGGATCTGCGTTGTGTGGCTGTCTGCCACTACGCCCTCGGCAGCATGGATTTCTTCCGCGGTCAGCTCGGGCCCGCGGCCGAACAGCTGGCCCAGGCGTTGTCGCTTCACCAGCGCATCGGTTCCCCCGCCGGAGCCGCCTACACCCTGGCCCGCCAGGCGACGCTGCGCACCGCCAGCGGCGACGAACGTTCGGGTTGGGCTCTGGTGCAGCGGGGCCTGGTGGAGGCAGAGCAGGCGGTGGTGCGGGACCACTGCCTGCAGCGTCTCTACGGCGCGGGGATTCGAAATCGGCTGGGCGCCGGCGACCTGGTCAAAGCCGCGGAGCTGGTACGCCAGGCTGAGGAGTGCGAGGCGCAGAGCGCCGCGTGCACCATCTGCAGCGTGCAGCTTTACCCCGCTGTGGCCTCGTTCTACCTTGCTTCCGGCAACTTCCAGAAAGCTGACGACTACGCCGAAAAAGCCCGGCGTCTCGCTCAGGCAGGGCACAACCAGGGCGGCGAGGCTGAGGCGCTGCACGTTCAAGGTGAGGTCCGGGCGGCCAAAGGGGATATCGCCCAGGCCGAGAAGCTCCTGGAGCAGGCCGCCGCGATCTTCCGCAGGCTCGGTCGCCGCTACGACCTGGGCCTGGCGCTGCAGGCCTGGGCAGGTCTGTCTGCGGAGCAGCCGGAGCGCCTGGAGCCGATCCGGCGGGAGGCAGCGCAGATCCTGGAACAGATAAGGAAAAAACGATAGCGCTGGCTCTGGAAGAATTCGGGAAGATTTCGGGAAACAACTCTGCGGATACTCTCGTCGAGAACCGCGCCTAAAAAAGGCGAGGCGATGTCCACATACGAGAGGAGGTGCCGATATGAGCACCACGGTCAATGGTATCAATGTGGGGGACCTCAACTCCACGATCAGCGCGGTGAAGGAGAATCCCGCCGCCGCCCGCTGCACCTTTCGGACCCACACGGTGTGGGGAAAGGGGTTCCAGAATCAAGCAGTGATCGGCGACTACGATCAGGCTGGAGCGCGGGTGTCGCGGGGCCGGACCTTTCAACTTTCCGGCGACCACCCGAAAGGCCTGCTGGGACAGAACACGGCTCCGGCCGCGGTGGAGGCTCTGATCGCCGCCGCCGGAGCCTGCATTGCAGGAGGCTGGGCGACCTTCGGAGCCGCAATGAACATCCCGGTGGAGGCGCTGGAGATAGACCTGGAGGGTGACATCGACCTGCAGGGCTTCATGGGTCTGGGCGACGGGGTGCGGCCGGGTCTCGAGCGGATTCGGGGCAAAATTTACGTGAAGAGTCCCGCCACGGACGAGCAGCTGCAGCAGCTCAAGGAGACGGCGGAAAAGCTCTCGCCGGTGGTCGATTCCCTGCGCCTGCCGGTCCAGACCGAGTTGGTGCGCATGAAGAGGTAGCAGTCATGGCCGGACAAGCGAGCATCGGACGGACAGTGGACAGGGTGGAGTTGCAGGCCAAAGTGAAAGACATGTACCGCGCCGTGGCGCAGAACCCGCACGGCCGCTTTCACTTCGAGCTGGGACGAGGGGTGGCCCAGAGACTGGGGTACCCGGCCTCCTTTCTGGACCGCCTCCCGGAGGAGGCGATCGATTCCTTCGCGGGCGTGGGCTACCATCTCGGGCTGGCGGACCTCCGCGAAGGGGAGCGCGTCCTGGACCTGGGAAGCGGAGCGGGCATGGATTCCTTCCTCGCCGCTTTCCTCGTTGCACCCTCCGGCAGCGTTGTCGGGATCGACATGACGGAGGCGCAGCTGGAGAAGGCGGAAGCCCTGCGGGCGCGGGCCGGAGCCCAGAACGTCAGCTTTTGGAAGGGTAATATCGAGGCTCTTCCTTTCGGCGACGCCCAATTCGACGCGGTCATTTCCAACGGAGTGATCAACCTCTCGCCTGAAAAGGAACGGATTTTCCAGGAGTCGAGCCGGGTCCTCAAGCCGGGGGGCCGCTTGGCGATATCCGACATCGTTTCCGAGCAGGAATTGCCGGAGGGGGTCACTTGCGACGCGACGCTGTGGGCGGCCTGCATCGGAGGGGCAATGCAGTGGAATCGGTATACTACTGCGATCGAGCAGGCGGGTTTTCGCCTGGTTTCCGTGCGAGAGAACCAACAGTACGAGTTTCTTTCATCCTCCGCGCGGGAAGCCGTGGCGACGTATGGGGTCAAGAGCGTTTCGCTGGTTGCCGTAAAGAAGTGAGCGGCCTGGCTTGAAGGAGCGGCCTTTGTCGCGCTGGCCAGGCGGCAGGGGCCGCTCAATCGCACTCGTCACCACTCAACCGGCAGGAGGTCCGACCAGGAGAGCAATGACGACACAAGG
>MIBK01000087.1:0-1662 GCA_001829505.1 Spirochaetes bacterium RBG_16_67_19
TCGCTGTAATACATGCGCAGGTTGTATTCGGCGAACAACCCCAGATAGTCCAGCACGCGTACTTCTGTGCCAAGCATTCCTCCCAGGATTAGCCCCAGGGCGACCGGGTTTCCAGTAACTGCCTCGATCTCGATCCCGGCCAGGAAGCCCGTGTATGGGGAAACCTTGCCCTTCACGAAATGGTACTCGAAAGCCCCGGAGAGACCAAAAGTAGTGGTGGTGGTCCCGGCTCCAGGGTTGAGCAGGGTGAACTCCAGCAGCCCGCGCAGCGCTGTCTTATCCTTGAGCCAGTATTTCAGGCCCAGACCTGCCATCAGTCCATCATTGGAGCTTTCGACATTCATCAGGATGTCAGGGACGTTGAAGATGATCCCCAGCCTCTGGCCGCCCAGATCCATCTTCTTGCCCTGCGCCCCGGCGGCCAGCGTCACCCCTAGCAGCAGCAGCACCAGGCCGGTCACGATCAAGCTCTTCCGTACCATATCGCTCTCCCTTCCGGGCCTATGCAGGCCCCCTGAAATGCCATATTATACAAATCCGAGGCGAACAATGAAAGGCAACGAAAAGCTTATCGCTACGCTCAATGCCCTGCTGGCCGACGAGCTTACGGCCATCAACCAGTACATGGTGCATTCCGAGATGTGCGACAACTGGGGCTACGAAAAGCTGCACAAGTACTTCGAGAAGCGCTCCATCGAGGAGATGAAGCACGCCGAGAAGCTCATCGCCCGGGTCCTGTTCCTGGAGGGCCGGCCCGTGGTGAGCCAGCTCAACAAGATCGCCATCGGCGCGGAAGTGCCCAAGATGCTGGAGAGCGACCACGCCGCGGAAGCGGGGGCCATCAAGGCCTACAACGAGGGCATCAAGCTGGCCGGCGAGGTCAACGATTTCGCGACCCGGGAAATCCTGGAGCACATCCTCTCGGACGAGGACCGGCACATCGACGAGATCGAGGAGCTGCAGGACCAGATCGGGCACATGACCCTGCCCATCTTCCTGACCACCCAGGTCGGCTGAAAGTCTCCGCCCCGACAGGACAGACCTGCCCCGCGATGTTCGATTATCACCTGCATACTCCATTCTGCCGCCACGCGGAAGGGCCAATGGAGCAGTACGTAGGCGAGGCGCTGGCCCGTGGACTGCAGGAGATCTGCTTCACCCCCCACATCCCCCTGCCCGGCTTCGCGCGCGGGCCGGAAGGGCTGCGCATGGAGCCGCAGGACGCGGAGCGCTATTTCCGGGAGATCGAGCGCCTGCGCGCCCGCTACCCGCAGCTCTCCATCCTCTGCGGCGTGGAGGCGGACTTCTACGACGGCTTCGAAAAGAGCGTCGAGGAGTTCCTCGGCAGCTACCCGCTGGACCTGGTGCTGATGTCCGTGCACTTCGTGCGTGACTGGCCCGGGGAGAACTGGGTTTTCGGCTTCGACTTTCCAGACCGCCCCCTGGCGGCCGTGTATCACGACTACTTCCAGGCCCTGAAGCGCGGCATCGCGAGCGGCCTGTACGACGCCGTGGCCCACTTGGATTTGATCCGCCAGCCCGGGCACCCGGTGCTGGCCACCAACTCAGGCGACGTGGAGGAGGTGCTGGCGCTGGCCGCCCAGGCGGGAATGAGCCTGGAGATCAACACCGCCGGGATGCGCCGCTCCTTGAGGCAGCCCT
>MIBK01000087.1:1730-1832 GCA_001829505.1 Spirochaetes bacterium RBG_16_67_19
CACCAGCCGCATCTGGTCGGACACGGCTTCGCCGAGGTGGACGGGTGGATCGCCGCCTTGCCCGCTCTGCGGCGGGTGCGCTACCGCGCCAGGCAGCCGCTC
>MIBK01000087.1:1850-5988 GCA_001829505.1 Spirochaetes bacterium RBG_16_67_19
CTCCGGCCGGAGACCGCCGCTGAGGCCAGGCGATCGTAGGAGCCGCTCGAGTAGCGGAGGTCGTGCATTGAAGCTTAGCTGTCTGCCGGTGTCCTTGTTCAGCGCCATCATCAACCGCCAGATGTCCCTTATCGAATGGGCCGAGCAGGGAAAACTATTCGGGCTGGATGGGGTGGATATCAGCCTGCTTTTCATCGAGAACCATTCGCCCGCCTACCTGGGCAAGCTGAGCCGCGGTCTGAAGGAAGTCGGGATTCCGCTGATCATGGCGGCGACCTATCCGGACTTCACTCACCCCGACCCAGTGCAGCGCGAGCGGGAGATGGAGTACCTGCGCCGGGACATCGCCTTGAGCTCGCAGCTCGCGGTGCGCTATCTGCGGGTCCTGGCCGGCCAGGCCTACCCGGGCACCCGGCGCGCGGAGGGCGTGAAATGGGCCGTGGAGAACCTGAGCGAAGCCGACCGGGTCGCCCGCAAGTACGGGGTGCGCCTGCTCTATGAAAACCATTCCAAGCCAGGCGCCTGGGATTATTACGACTTCAGCTACCCCGCGGACATATTCCTGGAGATCTGCGAAGGCATCCGGGGCACGGGCATCCGCTTGAACTTCGACACCGCTAACATCGCCGCCCTGGGCCTGGACCCGCTGTCCATCCTGGGCAAGGTGTACGACCGGGTGGAAACGATCCACGTGTCTGACATCGCGGAAATGGGCAAGCTCCAGCCCGTGCTGGTCGGCACGGGCGCGGTTTGCTTCCCGCAGATCTTCCAGTACCTCAAGTCCCGGGGGTTCGACAACTGGTTGTGCATCGAGGAGGCCAGCTTCACCGGCAGCGAAGGGATACGCAGGGCGGCGGCGTACACCAGGAAGACCTGGGATGCCGCGTAGAAAAGTCGGGACGAGGATGTTCGAGCGGCTGGAGCTGAAGGCGTGGGAAGCGCGCCTGGAGCTGATCCGCATGTTTTCGTACGGCAAGGCCCACCATTTCGGCGGGTCTTTGTCCTGCGTCGAACTGCTGACCTGCCTTTACTTCTACAAGATGCGCTATTCCGCCCTGCTGCGGGACGACCCGGACAGGGACCGCTTCATCCTGAGCAAGGGCCACTCCGTGCCCGCCCAGTATGTGATCCTTTCCATGCTGGGCGTTCTGCCCGAGGGTGAATTGCGCACGATCAAGCAGCTGGGCAGCCGCCTGCAGGGTCACCCGGACGTCAACAAGACGCCGGGCATCGAGGCGCCGACCGGCTCCCTCGGGCAGGGGCTTTCCTTCGCCAATGGCGTGGCGCTGGCGGCAAGGCTGGACTCCAGGCAGTTCAGGATCTTCGTGCTGCTGGGCGACGGTGAGCTGCAGGAGGGCCAGGTCTGGGAGGCCGCCATGACCAGCGCTCACCACCGGCTGACCAACGTGTGCGTGCTAGTCGACAGCAACCGGTTCCAGAGCCAGGGCAGCGTCGGGGAAATCAAGGGCGTCCAGCCGCTGGCCGGCAAGTGGGCGGCTTTCGGTTGGGAGGTGCTGGAGGTGGACGGTCATGACGTGGCTCAGATCTGCGGGGCGCTGGACCGGGTGGACGATCGCAGCGGGCGACCGCTGGCGATCATCGCCTCGACGGTCAAAGGCAAGGGGGTGAGCTTCATGGAGAATAGCTTCAAGTACCACAACCGCGCCCTCAGCGAGCAGGAGTACCGGCAGGCGGAGCAGGAAATCCTGGAGCAGATCAGCTCGAGGAAGCATGGCCATGCCGGACATTGAGGAAACCAGGGAACGGTACGGCAGGACCCTGGCCCGGCTGGCCGGGCAGGACCGCAGGGTGGTCGCCCTGGACTGCGACCTGGGCCGCTCGACCAAATCCCACGACCTCAGCGAGGTCGACCCGCGGCGGTTCATCGACCTGGGTATCGCCGAGCAGGACATGATCTCCACGGCGGCCGGCCTGGCCAGCTGCGGGAAGATCGTCTTCGTGAACTCCTTTGCCGTTTTCCTGACCGGCAGGGCTTTCGACCAGATCCGGCAGCAGATTTCCCTGCCCAAGGCCAACGTCAAGCTCTGCGGTTCCAGCGCCGGCATCACCTTGGGCGCGGACGGGGCCACGCACCAGGCGATCAACGACGTGACGCTGATGCGCTGCCTGCCCAACATGACGGTGATCGTCCCGGCCGACGGGAATCAGACCGAGAAGGCGGTAGTCGCCGCCTATCTCCACCCCGGGCCGGTGTACCTGCGCTTGTCGCGCTACCACCTGGCCAATTTCCTGCCCGAGGACTGCGCGTTCGAGGTGGGCCGGGCCGCGGTCCTGCGCGAGGGCAACCGCGTGGCGCTGGCGGCGACGGGGCCGGTCACGGCCCACGCTCTGGAAGCGGCAGATCTCCTTCAGGCTGAAGGGGTCAGCACGGGAGTGTACAACTTCCACACCCTCAAGCCGTTCGACATCAACTGCGCCCGGGAAATCGCCGGCCGCTACGAAACCGTATTCAGCATCGAGGAGCACAACATCGTCGGCGGTCTGGGCAGCGCCCTGGCGGAAACCCTTTGCGAGCTGTTTGAGCCCGCCGCCAAGCCGCTGCTGCAGCGCATCGGGATCCGCGACGCCTACGGGGAGTCGGGGACCGCCGAGGAGCTGGTGCACAAGCACCGGCTGGATGCAGAGGGTATCACCGGCACGGTGCTCGAGGTCCTGGAAAAACGCCGGCAATATCGGAGGTGAAGGAAATGGCTTCTGTTAGCTACCTGGAATGGCTTTCCGCCGAGACGCCCACCGCCTGGTGGTACGATTCCGCCGATCCCTGCGGGGCCACGACCAACCTGGCGCGGCCCCGGGAAGTGGTCCGGCGCCTGCAGTCGGTGAGCGAGTTCCGCAAGGCCTACGAGGTCGACGGCCTGCAGGAGCGGGAGTTCATCTCCTTCGGCCTGACCCAGAAGACCTTGAGCCAGTTCAGCTTCATCTGGCGGGGCCTTCGCTATTGCCATCCGGCAGAAGGGAAGCTATAGTAGCTTCTATCACTCATGCGTAATCACCACCTGCTCTGCCCCCAAGACTTCAAACTCTACGAGGATCATGCGAAGCTGGCGGTTCGCCGCGGTATGGGCGCCGCCTACCGTGACTACTCCACGCCAACAGCGGGGAAGAAGTGAGCGACATCTGGACCATGGGCGAGTTGTTGGCGGAGATCATGCGCCCGAAAGCCGGGATGAGCCTGCAGGAGCCGGGCGTTTTCCTGGGGCCTTTCCCCAGCGGGGCCCCGGGCATTTTTATTGACACCGCCGCGCGCCTGGGCCATTCGGCGGCGATCGTAAGCGGGGTGGGGGAGGACGACTTCGGCCGTTCGATCCTGGAACGCCTCCGGCACGACGGGGTTTCCGTGGAGCTGGTGGCGAGCTACCCGAACAGGTCCACGGGCGTGGCTTTCGTCACCTACTTCCGGGATGGCACGCGCCGCTTCCTTTTCCACTGGGACGGGACGCCCGCGGTCCTGGCCCGGGCGCCGCAGCCCGAGCAGATCCGGGGAGCCCGCTACTTCCACGTCATGGGCTGCTCGCTCATGGCCAACGAGGCCTTCCGCCGGGAGGTGTTCGCCGCGGTGGAGCGCTTCGCGGAGGCCGGAGCCAGGATCACCTTCGATCCGAACATCCGCTTCGAGCTGCTGGCAGGACGTGCGGTGGAGGATATCGTGGGCCCGGTGCTGCGGCGTTGCTCCATCCTGTTCCCCGGCGAGAAGGAAGCGCAGATCCTGGGCGGGTCCGGCAAGACCGAGGCCGCGGTCCAGGCCCTCTTCCGCCGCTACCCGCTGGAGATACTTGTGCTAAAGCGGGGCAAGCGGGGCTGTACGGTGTACAGCGGCGGACAGGCGCTGGAGGTCCCGGCCTACCGCGTACGGGAAGTGGACCCCACCGGGTCCGGGGACTGCTTCGACGCCGGGTTCCTATGCGGATTGCTGGAGGCCAGGCCCATGGAGGAATGCGCCAGGGTAGCATCCGCGGTCGGGGCGTTGAACGCCCAGGCCTTCGGCCCGATGGAAGGCCTGATCAGCCCGAGTGCCGTGGCCCGCCTGCTGCGGCATAAGTCCGGATAGCCGTGCTTCCGGCCGGAAGCACGGCGCTCGGGCCCGGCCCGCCGCCGCGGATTTTTCCCGCTAATTCGG
>MIBK01000087.1:6063-6341 GCA_001829505.1 Spirochaetes bacterium RBG_16_67_19
GTGCCCGGCGCCACGTTGTGCCCGTCCATCATGATGTAGCCCGGGCAATCCTTGAACACCTCCAGATTGCGCTGACAGTCCTCCAGCACGTCGCCCGGCTTCCCGTCATGAAGCTTCACGGTGTCGATCCCGCCCATGAGCAAGACTTTGCCGCCCATGAGGTGGCGCAGTGCCTGCTTGTCGGTGAGGTAACTGAACCCGATGTAGCGGTTCACCCCGACCTGCTCCGCCCAGAACTCGAGCAGGTGGTCGGCCCGCCCGCAGTTGTGGGCCTGCAC
>MIBK01000088.1:0-7025 GCA_001829505.1 Spirochaetes bacterium RBG_16_67_19
GGCATCAACACCGGGGAGATGGTCGTGGGCAACATGGGCACCGCCCAGAAGATGGACTACACGATCATGGGCAACTCGGTGAACCTGGCTTCGCGCCTGGAAGGGGTGAACAAGCAGTACGGAACCTGGATCCTGGCCAGCGAGGCCACCCGCCAGGAGGCGGGGGAGGCTTTCGCCTGGCGGCAGATGGACCGCGTGCGCGTGGTGGGCATCAGCCAGCCGGTGCGGCTGTACGAGCTGCTGGAGGAGCGCTCCGGGGTGGACGCCTCGACCCTGGCCGCGGTGGAGATCTTCCACCAGGCCCAGGCCCTGTTCGAAGCCAGGGACTGGGACAAGGCCGCCGGCTTGTTCGAGGAGGTGCAGCGCCTGCTTCCCGGCGACGGCCCGGCGGAGGTCTTCCTGAAGCGCTGCCGGGAGTTCAAGAAGAAGCCGCCCGCGGACAACTGGGACGGGGTATTCAGCCTGACCATGAAGTGAGTTGCTCGCTCCAGAAGAGCGTCGTGAGCTATGTCCAGCTTTTTATAAGGGACAGGGCTTCGCTCTTGAAGGCGTTGAACCTGGGGATGAGGTTTACCTCGATGTCTTGCAGTGTGAATTGGCGCGTGTCATATCTAGCAGTCTCGCTTCGATCCTTGAGGTAGCTGAAGCCGGCATAGCTGTTTCGTGAGAAATGATTCGCGACAAGGCTCTGTCTTTCACCATGGGAAGCTGGATGCTTCTCTGCGGGTTTCGCGGCTAGATATGCTTCCAAGTAATGCAGCGCGGCATAAAAATAGGCGGTCGCAACCCAGTCCAGAAACTCCGGACTATGACCTCTGACTGTCGCCGCGAACCTTTCATTGTGCTCAGCTTTCCTGATATGGGCGCTCGTATCGGGCACAAGAGACCAGCCTATCCCCCGAACAGCGGTAAGCAGCCAGAAAGCTCTCGCTCCTCAGACACATGGAAATTGAACCGGAAGGCCAGTGGTTCGGATAAGTAGATATTGTACTGAGCGTTGTAGATTCGTTCCCTGATGTCCAAATCTTCGTTCTCAATTGTTATCCAGACGTGGATCACGAAGTTTTCATATGAAAGACATACTCGCTTAATTCCACGTATCTTCTCGAGGTGTTCTCTTAGAAGAGATAGAGGCTCCACGTAGGATATGAATGAATACTCGGTTTCTTTCCCCCCAGGCGATTGCGATTCAGCATAGGATAATTCGGGTGCTTCTTCCGTATTGAAGCTTCTGATTGTCATTCCCGTGACCGTGGAAGAAGCAGACTGGAGCAGGGGGCTAATAATTGGATTGGACTTGGTCCTTGTTAACATGGCCTGGCTAACTCATAGAGTTCTGAGGCTGCGGAATTACTTCCAGCAATCTCGATCCTACCTGGACACCCCCGATATTGAAGGTGAGCGAATAGGTTCCTGCGCTTGGGAAAATTGCCCTTTGGATCGGAAAGATGAACTCATTCACTTTATTCCTGTTGTCTGCTTTCACCTTCCCGCTTATCCCCAAGACAACTTGCTGGTCCTTTTCCAGAACTAGGTTAACTGAAAAGGAAAACTCGCCGGCAAAGTTGGTGGCGGCTGCGTAAATGAACCATGGCGGGAAGACTACCGGAAACTTCTCGGAATAGAATTGGGTGAAGGTGCCAACTATGGTCTTCTTATGGTTGCCTTCTTCTACGAGAACTCTATCGGCAAAAAGAAGAGCGACCAGGACGGGTTCGATTGCACTCATTCATTTGGAGTCTAACTCTACCCCGGGTGATTTTCAAGCTCGAAGATCTTCCCGGGGTTGGGAATCCCCTACGGCTCCAGGGCCCGCTTGCTCGCGCGTATGGCCTCCACCGCCGTCGTTCCCAGATTTGCCTCCAGATAGGCCCTCTTGGCCTGACCGATGCCGTGTTCCCTGGAAATGACCCCGACGCGGGCCGCCGCATCAGCGCACAACTGGCCGCGAACCACCGGCAGCAGCTCCGCCAGCCGGGCAGCTTCGCACCAATGGCCCCGTCGACCAGGGCGCAGGCCCTCGTACAGCAGGCTGCGCGGCTCCAGGATTTCCGCTGGCGGGCCGGGTTCTCGGCCAGCAGCACCTGCAGGGCCCCGGCCTGCTCCAGTCGAAGCGGGGCTTTTCCCGGCGCGGCCTTCATAATGCTGGGACGGGGTGTTCAGCCTGACCATGAAGTGAGCCCGCGCGGCGCGACTATCCCTTGCCGAACAAAAGCTTGAGCGATAGAAGCTCCAGGGCGAACACGGGCTTCCAGGTCTTCACGTCCAGGTAGAGGGCCATCGGCAGCAGCTCGAAGTAGAACTCGTCCTCCCCGCCGGCAATGGGGATGAGGCGGACTCCGACCAGGTGCGCTGGCACCCCCTGCGGCTCGAGGCTCAGGAGGTAACCCAGCTCCCCCGCCAAGAACAGCTCCTTGCCGGGAGGCACCTGGAACCTGAGATGCGTGCTCAGCAGGTGGCTTCCCCCGGCCGTCGGGAACAGCCGAAAGGCATAGCGGGCGTTGATGCCGACGAAGCGGTTGAACAGGGCCAGGCCCTCGAGGTAGAGATAGCTGCCGCCGGCCACCGCCGTGCCGGCCGACACCCCCTGCTGGCCCAGGCCCAAACCCCAGGCCGCTCGCAGGGGAGCCCTTTCCGGCGCAGATTGCCCTGCGGCCCCAGCGGCCGCCGCGGCGGCGGCCGCGATCCCCGCGGTCAGCCCGTCGCAGGCCTGCCGCATCCCCCCCATGCTCGAGAAGGCGACTTCATCCTGCCAGAGCAGCTCCCGGCCGGCCACTCTATAGAGCCGCAGCTGCAGCCGGTACTGCTGCCCGTTCCAGGAGAACTGCCCCAACACGGCCGCCTGCGCCCGGTGCTTCGCCGCCAGGCTGAGCGGATCCTGCTGGTAGTCGCCACCGGGCGGAACCTTTACGACACGGCGAAAGGCATTGCTCTGGCGGAGGTTTTCGGTCAGATAGTCGGCGACCTCGGCCAGGTCCTCGCGCGTAGGACCCTTGAGCTCGAAGTCCATCACGGCCAGGCTCCGCAATGGCCGCGGTTGGGGCGCGGAGCGGGCCGGCCAAACCGAGAGGAGCACAAGCAGCGCGGCGAACGCTATTTTCATGGCTCGAAGATCTTCCCGGGGTTGAGGATGCCCTGCGGGTCCAGGGCCCGCTTGACCGCGCGCATGGTTTCCACCACCGCCTTTCCTAGATTTGCCTCCAGATAAGCCTTCTTGGCCTGACCGATGCCGTGCTCTCCGGAAATGACCCCGCCGCGGGCCGCCGCGTCGGCGTAGAGCTCGCCGCGCACCACCGGCAGCAGCTCCCGCCAGCCGGGCAGCTCTTCGCCGATGGCCCCGTCGACCAGGGCGCAGCGCAGGAAATGGGTGTGCAGGTTTCCGTCCGCCGCGTGCCCGTAGGTAGGCAGGCTGATGCCGTGCCGGGCTTCCAGCTCGTGCACGAAGGCGACATGACCCGCGATCTGCGAGCGGGGCAGGCAGATGTCGTACAGCTCCGCGGTGGCCGGGCGCAGGGCCTCGTACAGCAGGCTGCGCAGCTCCAGGATCTCCCGCTGGCGGGCCGGGCTCTCGGCCAGCAGCACCTCCAAGGCCCCGGCGCGCTCCAGGGCCGCGGAAACCCTCTCCGCCTGACCGAGGACGTCCTCCTCGTCCGGCCCGTCCAGGATCACCATCAGGGAGGCCCGGCCGCGCGTAGCCGGCCAGCGGCGGTTCAGGTGGCGCTCGGCGCAGGCCAGCACCCCGTGCTCCAGCAGTTCCACGGCGCAGGGCACCACGCCGGAGGCCAGCAGCCCCGGCACCGCATCCAGGGCCCGGTCCAGGTCCGCGAAGCTCACCACCAGGGTCTGCATCGAGCCAGCCTTGGGCAGCAGGGCCAGGGTCACCCGGGTGATGATGCCCAGGGTGCCCTCCGAGCCCAGCATCAGCTCCTGCAGGCCGTAGCCGGTGGAATTCTTCAGGCGCTTGCCCCCCAGCTCCAGCACCTGGCCGGAGGCCAGCACCACCTGCAGGCCCAGCAGGAAGCGCCGGATGGTGCCGTACTTCACGGCCCGGGCCCCGCCGGCGTTGGTGGCCACCAAGCCGCCCACGCAGGCCCCCTCGTCGCCGGGGTGCGGCGGGAAATACAGGCCGAGGGCTTCCGCCTCCTGGTTGAGGCGGTTCAGGGTCAGGCCCGCCTGCACCGTGATGGCCAGGTTGTCCGGGTCGGCCTCCACCACGTGGTCCAGCTGCTCCAGGGAGAGCACCACCCCGCCGGGGGCGGGCACGCAGGCGGCGGCCAGGCCGGTGCCCCCGCCGCGGGGGGTGACGGGCACCCCGGTGCGGGCACACAGGGCCACTAGCTCGGCCACTTCCTGCTCGCTGCCGGGTTTCAGCACCGCCGCGGGCAGCGCGTTGTACTGCGGGGTGGCCAGCTCGTCATGCGAATACTTCTGCAGGTCATCGGCAGCGGTGAGGACCTGCCCGCCGGTGATCCGCCGGGCCTGCTCCAGCCAGCCCGCATCCGGGGCGCGCGTCGTCGTCTTCACAGGGGTTGGAAGCCGCCCGGCAGCAGCTCTTCCTCGCCCAGGGAGGGCACCTCCGGCTCGCTTTCCGGTTCCAGGATGGCCTGCACCAGCGCGTCGCGCACGATGCGGTCAAGGCGTGCCTGGGCCTCCGTGCCCAGTTCCAGGAAGCGCACCCCGAAGCCGTCCGGAAGCCGGCTGGAGGCCCTGCGGGTGTCCAGGACCTGGCAGGCGGTTTCCAGGCTGAAGTTCTGGAAGCGCATCCGCAGGCGGCCTCGGCTGCCCGCCGGCGGGCAGGGCCCTGAGCATTGCAGGAAAGCTCCGCTGGAGCTCAGTGCGCGCAGGTCGTAGGGCTCCGGCTCGGCGCCCGGAAGGCTCAGGGAGCCCTGCAGCGGCCAGTCGAACCGGGGTTTCTCGCGGCGCTCCCGGCGCTCGAGGGAGGCGATGCGGGCGGAAAGGTCCGCCAGCTCCCCGGCGGTAGGTTCCTGCATCACCAGGAACACGGGCAGCACGGGGTAGCTGGCCTTCAGCGACTCCAGGAAATCCTCCGGCGCGTGCTTTCCGGGCTGCAGCACCAGGCACAGCACCTCCGGCTCGCCGACCAGGAGGCGGGTGAGCTCCGCCAGGCTGCCCGCGGGCAGCACGTGGTGGGCGGCGAGCGCGACCAGCAGGTTGCGCGCCTGGGGGCCGGCGGAGTACAGCAGCACGGTGTCCATGGCTTGATCTTACTACCTCGGAAGCTCGATGGTGAAGGTGCTCCCGGCTCCCGGCTCGCTTTCCGCGCGCACGCTGCCCCCGTGGGCCAGCACGATGTGCTTGACGATGGCCAGGCCCAGCCCCGTGCCGCCCTGCTCGCGGCTGCGGGCCCGGTCCACGCGGTAGAAGCGCTCGAACACACGGGGCAGGTCCTGGGGCGGAATGCCGATGCCCCGGTCGCGGACCGCCAGCTCGAACCACGCGCCGGCCCGGCGGATCTGGACCAGCACCGGCGAGCCGGGGCTGGAGTATTTGACCGCGTTGTCGATGAGGTTGGTCAGGGCCTGCTCCAGAAGCTGCGGATTGACCCGGGCGGTGAGCCCCGCTTCGGCCTGCAGCTCCAGGGGGATGCCGCGGGCGGCGGCTTTGGCCTGGCACAACTGCATGGCCGCGCGGGCGACGCTCTCCAATGTCGTCTCCTGCTTTTCCAGCGCCGTGTCCTCCTGCTGTTCCAGGCGCGACAGGGCGAGCAGGTCGTCGATGATCGAGGCCAGGCGGTCGCTGTGCCGGGCGGCGGCCTCCAGGAACCGGCGGGCCGCTTTCGGATCCTCCCGCAGCGCCCCCTCCAGCACCGTTTCCAGCGCCCCTTTCACGGCGGTGATCGGGGTCTTCAGCTCGTGGGACACGTTGGCCACGAAGTCCCGGCGCACGGTTTCCAGGGCCTTGAGGCGGGTGATGTCGTTCAACACCAGCACGATCCTGCCTCCGTCCTCGGGCAGCAGGGAAGCGTGCACCTGCAGGGTGCGCTCGGGCTCCCCGGGCAGGCGGATGGTGCCCTCCTGCGGGGAGGCGCTGGCCAGGGCCTCGCGGGCCAGCTCGTCCAGGTGCGTGTTGCGGAACACCTCCAGGAGGCTCCCCCCCTGCACTTCCGCGATGCCGCGGCCGGCCAGCCGCAGCGCCGAAGGGTTGATCTCGCGGACCCGCAGGCTGCCGTCCAGCACGACGACACCCTCCACCATCCCGGTCAGGATGGCCTGCAGCTCGTTTCGCTGGGCGGTGAGCTCGGCCACTTGCCGCCGCAGGGAGCCGGCCATGAGGTTGAGCGAGTCGGCCACGGCCTTCAGGTCCGGAGGCCGGGCTACGCTCAGGTAGTGGTCCAGGCGGCCGGCCGCGAAGGCCGCCGCGCCCCGCTGCAGGGCGGCGATCGGGTCGATCATGCGCCGTTCCACCAGCCAGGTCAGGCCAGCCACCGCCACCAGCAGCACCAGGCCGGCCAGGGCGATGCGGCTGTAGGTGCCGCGGAGATGTTCGCGCAGGTTTTGTTCGGCGGTGGAAACCCGGACCACGAGGCTCACCCCGCGATGGGTCACGGCCGGCAGGGCCAGGTAGATCATCTGCCGTCCGACGCTGGCGCTGTAGCGGGAGGACACGCCTTCGCGCCCCTGGCGGGCGGCCAGGAACTCCACGCGATCCAGGTGGTTCTCCAGGGAGGCCAGGTCCGCCTCGGAATCCCCGAGCACCTGGCCGTCCAGCCGGATCACCGTGACCCGCAGGCGCTCGGAGCCCAGGCCCTTGCAGATCCGGTCGATTTGCTCCGGCGCCGCTGTCAGGACCAGGGCCTGGGCCAGGCGGGCGGATTCGGCCAGGGATTCCACCGTCTGGCGGTAGGAGATCTGGCGCACCAGCGCGCCGGCCGCCAGGCCGGCGGCCAGCACCGTCGCGGCGATGATGGCCAGGTAGTGCAGGTAGCGTCTGGCCAGGCCGCGCAGGATCATGAGGCCTGCTCCCGCAGTCGGTAGCCGATCCCGCGTACCGTTTCGACAACTTCG
>MIBK01000088.1:7087-7229 GCA_001829505.1 Spirochaetes bacterium RBG_16_67_19
CGGGTAATCCTCGCCGCGCACCCCGGAAATGATCTGGGCCCGCGAGAACACCCAGCCTGGCCGGCGCGCCAGGAACACCAGCAGGCCGAACTCCGTGGCCGACAGCTCCAGCGCAGCTCCCCGGCAGCGGACCTGATGACGC
>MIBK01000088.1:7253-13712 GCA_001829505.1 Spirochaetes bacterium RBG_16_67_19
AGGCGGATGTGGTCCGACTGCTCGGGAACCGGCTCAGCCCTGCGGCGCAGGACAGAGCGCACGCGGGCTACCAGCACCTTGGGACTGAAGGGCTTGGTGACGTAGTCGTCGGCGCCCAGCTCCAGGCCGGCCACCACGTCGCTTTCCTCGCCGCGGGCGGTCAGCATAACCACCGGGATGCTGCGGGTGGCCTCGGCCGCCTTCAGCCGGCGGCAGACCTCCCGGCCGTCCACGCCGGGCAGCATCAGGTCCAGCAGGATCAGGCCGGGAGGGTTGGCCGCCGCCACGGCTAGGCCCTTCTCGCCGCTCTCGGCGATGCGCGGCCGGAAGCCCTCGCGCTTCAGGTTGTAGGCGATCAGCTCGGCGATGTCCTTCTCGTCCTCGACGATCAGAATCGTCTCGTGCGCCACCCCCCCTCCTTACACGTTCAGCTCGACGCGCTCGCCGGTGGCGCTGTAGACCACCCATTCGCAGATGTTGGTCACGTGGTCGCCGATGCGCTCCAGGAAGCGGCTGATGAACAGCAGCGAGATGGACTGCGAGATCAGCCCCGAGTTTCCGGCTATCGCGGTAAACACCTCATGCTGGACCGCGTTGTGCAGCTCGTCGATCTGCTGGTCGCGCTGGGCCACTTCCCGGGCCCGTTCCGCGTCGTTGTCCAGGAAGGCGGTCAGCACGTCGCGGATCATGCCGATGCCCAGCTCGGCCATGCGCGGGATGTCGATCAGCGGCTTCATGTAGGTTTCCGGCAGCAGGCGCAGGGTGCCCTTGGCCACGTGCAGTGCGTGGTCGCCCATGCGCTCCAGCTGGGTGACGATTTTCAGGCTGGTGACCAGCTTGCGCAGATCGGTGGCCACGGGCTGCTCCCGGGCAATGAGCACGACGCAGCGCTCCTCGATTTCCTGTTCCATGCGGTTGATGGCCGCGTCCCCGGCGACCACCGTCTGAGCCAGCTCCCCGTCCTTGCGGACCAGGCTTTCCACGGCCCGGCGCAGGGCCTCTTCCACCATCACGCCCATGCGCAGGATCTCCTGATGCAGGGCGGCCAGCTCCTCCGTGAACACCTGACGGGTGCCCATCAACCGAACCTCCCGGAAATGTAGTCCTCGGTGCGCTTGTCCCGGGGCCGGACGAAGAGCTCCTCGGTGGGCGCGTACTCCACCAGGAAGCCGGTCCGCCCCTCGTCCACCATCAGGAAGCAGGTATAGTCGGATATGCGGGAAGCCTGCTGCATGTTGTGGGTCACGATCACGATGGTATACCGGCGGGCCAGTTCCGTCATCAGCTCCTCGATCTTCAGGGTGGCGATCGGATCCAGCGCCGAGGCGGGCTCGTCCATGAGGATGATGTCCGGCTCGATGGCGATGGAGCGGGCGATGCACAGGCGCTGCTGCTGGCCCCCGGACAGGCGCAGGGCGTTCTGGGCCAGCTTGTCCTTCACTTCGTCCCACAGGGCGGCGGAGCGCAGGCTTTTCTCCACCAGCTCGTCCATGTTCCCGCGGTAGCCGTTGATGCGAGCCCCCCAGGCGATGTTCTCGTAGATGGACTTGGGGAAGGGGTTGGGCTTTTGGAACACCATGCCGATGCGCCGGCGCACCTCCACCGGGTCCACCTGCGGGTCGTAGATGTTGCGGCCGTGGTACAGCACCTCCCCGGTGGTGTGGGTGCCGGGCATCAGCTCGTTCATGCGGTTGAGGGAGCGCAGCACCGTGCTCTTGCCGCAGCCGGAAGGGCCGATGATCGCGGTGATGCGGTTCTTCCGGAAGGCCAGCTCGATGTCCCGCACGGCATGGAAGCTGCCGTAGTGGATGTTGAGCCTGCGGGTCTGGATGGCCGGTTCGGCGGCGGAGGACTCTCCGGCGGGCTCGTGTCCGGCTTCCGAACGCTTGATCGTCAGTTGCATGCCTTACTCCCTCCGGCTGCGGCTGATGCGGTCGCGCAGCAGGATGGCCGCGGTGTTCATGGCCAGCAGGAGCACCAGCAGCACGATGATGGCCGCGGCGGCCACGTTGCGGAACTCCGCCTGAGGCCGGGCGGTCCACTGGTAGATCTGGATGGGCAGGGTCGTGAACCTGGAGAAGATGGAGCTGGGATCCAGGGCCACGAAGGTGGAGGCCCCCACCACCACCAGGGGCGCGGTCTCTCCAATGGCCCGGGAGACGGCCAGGATGGTTCCGGTGAGGATGCGGTCCAAGGATCCGGGCAGCACGTGATGCCAGATGGTCTGCCACTTGGTGGCCCCCAGCGCGTAGCTGGAGTAGCGCAGGCCGCGGGGCACCGCGCGGATGGCCTCCTGGGAGTTTATGATCACCAGCGGCAGCACCAGCAGGGCCAGGGTCAGGCCCCCCGACAGGATGGTGCGCCCGTTGGCGGTGGAGGAGTCCCCCACTGCGAACGCGGCGCCGCTGGTCAGGCCCACCAGCAGGCGCACGAACACGGCCAGGCCCAGGATTCCGTAGATGATCGAAGGGACTCCGGCCAGGTTGTAGATATTCAGCTGCAGGAGGCGCGTGAAAAAGTTTTCGCGGGCGTATTCCTCCAGGTAGATGGCGGCCCCTACGCCCAACGGGAAGGCTACCACCACCACGATCAAGACCATCCACAGGCTGCCCAGCACGGCGGTGCGCACCCCGGCCTTTTCCGGGACGCTGGCCTGTGCGGCAAGAAGGAAGCGCCAGCTCACCCAGGAGCGGAAGCGCAGGGCGGCTTCGGGATGGTTCTGCGCCCGCCACTCCAGGATCTGCCCGCGCTGCAACAGCGACGCGGCCAGGGGCCAGCTCGCGATCACCCGCAGCTTGGCCACCCGCTCGATGACCAGCTCGTAGAGCTCCTCCCGGCTGCGTTCGGCCAGGGGCTTTTCGGACTCCAGGCGCCGGATCAACCCGCCGGACAGGCGGGAGGTGAGGATCTCGCCCAGCTCCTCGGGTTGCAGGCGCTTCAGCGGCCTGCCTTCCTGCCCCAGACTGGCCGGGTCGATGTCGAACTGCAGGGCTACCACCCCAAAGGAGTCGTTGACGATGCTGAGCAGCAGGGCGGCCAGCGCTACGATCCCTACCAGGGTGGACATAAGGAAGAGGATCTTCCAGACCGCGGCGAGCTTCTGCCGGCGCCCGAGGTGCGGCCGGAAGGCCGGCAGATCGACCTGCCTCACTCGTACACCTCCTGGAACCGGCGCACGATGCGCCGGCTGATGATGTTAAGAAGCAGGGTGATCAGGAACAGCAGGATGCCGATGGCGAAGATCGAGTTGTAGTCCACCGTGTCGTATCCCAGGTCCCCGCCGGAGATGCGCACGATGTAGCCGGTCATGGTCTCGGCGGAGCGGAAGGGATTGGCGGTCAGGGCGGAGCCGGCCCCTGCGGCCAGGGCCACGATCATGGTCTCCCCGATGGCCCGGGACAGCCCGACGATGAAGGCCGCCGCCACCCCGGAGATGCCGGCCGGGACGACGATCGACAGGGAGGTTTCCAGCCGGGTGGCCCCCAGGGCGAAGGCTGCCTCCTTGAGGGAGCGGGGCACGGCCCCCAGGGCGTCTTCGCTCATGGAGGCGATCAGCGGCAGGATCAGGATGCCGATGGCGATCCCCGCGGAGGCGGTGTTGTAGATGCTCACCACGTTCTCGCCGAAGATCGAGCGCAGCAGCGGAGTGATGAAGGTCAGCGCGAAGTAGCCGTACACCACCGTGGGGATGCCGGCCAGCACTTCCAGGATCGGCTTGAGCACGGCGCGCACCCGGGAGCTGGCGTACTGGCTCAGGTAGACGGCCACGAACAGCCCCAGGGGGGCGGCGATCAGCATGGCGATCAGGCTGGTCATCAGCGTGGCGCTGGCCAGCGGCAGGATGCCGAACTCCCCGATGGCCGGCTGCCACTTGGTGGCCGTAAAGAACTTCCACACCGAGATTTCGCCGCTGGCGAAGAAGCGCAGGGACTCCGCCCCGAGGGTCAGCACGATGCCCGCGGTGACCAGGATGGAGACCACCGCGAACAGCAGCAGGGTGAGCTGGATGGCCAGCTCACCCGCGCGCAGCTTCTTGTTCAGTAGGCGCCCTTCAGGGCATCCAGCCAGGTCTGCTTGGCTTTCTTCAGCGCCTCGGCCTCGGCGGGGAAATAACCGACCGAGCGGATTTCCTCGTTCACGTAGGTCAGGTAGAAGGCCAGGAAAGCGGCGACCTGGGGCTTCTCGCGCATGATCCTGGCGGTGGAGTACAGGAACAGGGGGCGAGCCAGGGGGTAGGTCGCCTTGTTGACCGTTTCGGCGCTAGGCACCACGCCGCCAATAGCCAGCACGCTCAGCTTGTCCTTGTTCTCCTGGTAGTAGGCGTAGCCGAAGAAGCCGACGGCGTAGGGGCTGCCTTCCACGCCCTGCACCAGCACGTTGTCGTCCTCGCTCAACTGGAGATTTGCGGCGCCAAGGATGGGCTCCTTCTTCTTGCCGAACACGTCCTCGACGAAGTAATCGAAGGTGCCGCTGTCGGTGCCCGGGATGAAGCGCAGGATATCCTGGGCGGGCCACTTGGGGTTTACATCGGACCATTCCCGGGCGGTGGAGAAGATCAGCTTCAGCTCGTCCTTGGTGGCGCTGGTGACGAAGGTGTTCTTCTTGTTCACCACCACGGCCAGGGCGTCGGTGCCGATGCGGAACTCAATGGGCTCGCGGCCGATCTTCCGGGCGGCTTCCACCTCGCTGGACTTGATGGCCCGGCTGGAGTTGGCGATGTCGGTTTCCCCGGCCACGCAGAAGCGCTCCAGGCCGGCGCCGCTGCCGATGGAGTCCACCGTGATGTTGCCGTTGTACCCCTCATCCCTGAAGCGTTCCACCATCCGCTCGGACAGCGGATACACGGTGGAACTGCCGGCGCTGATGATGCCGCCGCTTACCTTGAGCGGGTTCACCCCGGGCAGCAGGGGGTCATCGGACTGTTGGGTTACCCACTCGAAGCCCTTCTTCATGCTTTGAGCGCTCAGCAGGGACGCGGCGGCCACGAGCAGCAGCAACGCGACCATGGCGATTTTCTTCATGCATTGCCTCCTTACGGATTGTTGCTGCGGATATAAGTAGGCAGGGGAGATGAGCCGGTCGTTAGCGAAGCGTTAGGAAACGGTTAGAAAGGTAGCCGTTGACCGACGATCGATGCATAATGCCGATCATGCCGCGCGCCGATCCGCTGCCAGTCGTGGGGATCACCATGGGCGATCCGGCGGGCATCGGGCCCGAGATCATCGCCCGCGCCCTGACCGACCCCGGCGTCGCCGCCCGGGCCCGCTGCGTGGTCTACGGCGACGCGCGAGTCATGGAGCGGGCCCTGGCCTTGACCGGAGCCGCTGCAGCCGCGGGGGCGATCCAGCTCGTCGATCTGGCCAATGCCGATCCCGCGGCCTTCCCGACCGGGCGGGTGTCCGCGCTCTGCGGGCGGGCCTCCTGGGAGTATGTGAAGGCCGCCGCCAACGCCGCGCTGGCCGGCGGGCTGGACGCCGTGGCGACCGCGCCGCTCAACAAGGAAGCGGTCGCCGCCGCGCGCGTTCCGCACGTGGGCCACACCGAAATGCTGGGCGCGCTGGCCCGGGTCGAGAACCCCCTCACCATGTTCGAGACCCTCGGGCTGCGCGTTTTCTTCTTGTCCCGGCACGTTTCCCTGCGCCAGGCCTGCGAGCTGGTCCTCCGGCCGCAGATTGTGGATTGCCTGAGGCGCTGCGCGGCGGCGCTCGCCCGGCTCGGCATCCAAGGGGCGATCGCCGTGGCGGGCTTGAATCCCCATTGCGGAGAGCACGGGCTGTTCGGAGACGAGGAGGGCCGCGAGATCCAGCCCGCGATCGCCGAAGCCCGGGCCCTGGGCATCGCGGTGGAGGGGCCGCTCGGGGCCGATTCGGTTTTCCACCTGGCGCGGACCGGGCGCTACGCCGCGGTGCTGTCCCTTTACCACGACCAGGGACACATCGCCTGCAAGACCCTGGATTTCCAGCGCACCGTTTCGCTGACCCTCGGCCTGCCCTTCCTGCGCACGAGCGTGGATCACGGCACGGCCTTCGACATCGCCTGGAAAGGGAAGGCCTCCGCGGTGAGCATGAGCGAGGCCATCTACGCGGCGGCGCGCTACGCGAAGTCGTACCGCGGCGAAGTCGTGCCGCCGGGGCGCGGTTCTACAGCCCGTACACCTTGACCAGCGCGCGGCCCTCGACCCATCCACGCGGAAGCCCACTTCCCTCGCGCCCGGGAGGGTCGGTTTCGTGTCGGCGGCGGCCAGTTCTCGCTGCGGAACCACTCGCCCGGCGGCCGAAGCTTGCCGCCAGGCCGCGCGGGGGAGTAGCTTGCTGGAAGGAGGCGATATTGGGCACCGCGAAACCGTCCCGCCGGCGAGTGCTGTTCCTCTGCACCGGCAACTCCTGCCGCTCGCAGATGGCCGAGGCCATCGTGAACTCCGGGCGGGCGGGGGACTGGGGGGCCGTCTCGGCCGGCTCC
>MIBK01000088.1:13734-13846 GCA_001829505.1 Spirochaetes bacterium RBG_16_67_19
CCTTGGCCGTCCGGGTTCTTTCCGAGATCGGGGTTGAGCTCCAGGGGGCGCGCAGCAAGCCGGTGAGCGAGTTCCGCGGCCAGCCCTTCGACCTGGTGGTGACCGTTTGCTC
>MIBK01000088.1:13981-15957 GCA_001829505.1 Spirochaetes bacterium RBG_16_67_19
CGCCATGCTCCGGGACCTGCCGGCCCTGCTACGGCGCGGGGACTAGGCGGGCGATGGCGGGCAGGCTTCCCCAGCGGCTCTGGCACCAGCCGCACCTCGCCGCCGCGCTTCTTTTAGGCCTGCTTCTGCCGGACCTGCTGCTGCGCCTGCCGGCCGCCCTGCGGGGAGGCTGGCCGGCCTTTCTGCTCCCGTCGCTGGAGGCGCTGCTGCTGGCGGCCATCCTGGCTGTTGCGGCCCGACTGTGGCCGGCGGGGCGGCGGATCGTACCGCCCCTGCTGGCCGCGGCGGCCGGGCTGCTGTTCCTCTTCTCCCTGGTCGACGCGCTGCTGCCCCTGTACTTCAACCGCAGGCTGGCCCTGGCCACCGACCTGGTCTACTTGCCGGACCTGTACCGCTTGCTGCGCGACACGGTGCCGCGGTGGCAGTTCGTCGGGGGCCTGGTGCTCCTGCCGCTGGGCCTGGCCGGCCTGGGCTACGGCCTGGCCCGGGCCTTCGCGCCGCTGTACATGGCGATCGGCGAGCTGCCCCGGCGCGGGGTGGTGCCGTTCGTGCTCCTGGGCACCTGTGCCGCGGCAGTCGCCGTGCTGGTGCCCGGAGAACAGGTGTACCAGGGCAGCTCCCTGCCGCGGCTGGGAGCGGAGCTGGCCAGCCTGCGCTCTTCCCGGAGCTACCGCCAGGAGCTGCGGCAGGAGTTCAACGGCATTGCCTCCCCGCCGCCCCTTGCCGCTCCTTCCGCGGCCCCCCTCAGCCTCCTTCAGGGCCGCGACGTGTTCCTGTTCATCGTGGAGTCCTACGGCTACACCCTGTACAGCGAGCCGGTGCATTTCGCCCTGGCCGAGCCGTTCCTGCGGCGCATTGAATCCCGCCTGGCCGCCGCCGGCTTCCGGATCGCCTCCAACTTCCTGGACTCTCCGGCGTTCGGCGGCAACTCCTGGCTGGCCGACTCCACCCTGGCCGCGGGCGTACGCATCCCCGACCAGACGGCCTACGAGGAGCTGCTGGCCTCGCAGGTCAAGCCCATGGCCGCCTGGTTCAACGAGGCGGGCTACCTGACCGTGAACTCCATGCCCGCCACCACCATGAGCTGGCCGGAGGGGGACTTCTACCGTTTCCAGCGCAAGTTCTACTTCCGGGACTTCGGCTACCGGGGGCCCAGCCTGAAATGGGCGCCCATGACCGACCAGTTCGCGGTCGCCGTGGTCCACCGGCAGGCGGTGGCGCCGGCGCGGCAGCCGGTCTTCGTGCAGTACGTGATGATCTCCGGGCATTACCCGTTCAGCCTGATTCCCCGCCTGTTCGAGGACTGGTCGGAGTTGGGCGACGGCAGCGTGTATGCCCGGGAGGGTGCGGTGAGAAGGATGCCGGTGCCCCCGGGCGCCACCACCGCCGGCCCCGCCGGCTACGCGGCGGCCATGGAGTACCAGCTGGAGGTGGCCGCCGACTACGCGGTACGGTTTCTGGCAGGGCGCCAGGCTCTGATCGTGGTGGTGGGCGACCACCAGCCGTACAGCGGCATCACCGGCCAGGGCAAGACGCGCTCCGTGCCGATCCACATCTGGAGCCGCGAGCCGGAGCTGCTGGGGCCTTTCCTGCGCCGCGGCTACACGCCCGGGCTGGTGCCCCGGCACAGCCCGCCGCACGCGGGCCTGGAGAGCTTCTGGCCGGCGTTCCTGGAGGATTTCAGCCCGACTGCTACGGCCGGGCGGTAACCGGCACGGGCGCCGGGCCGGCCGATTTCTCGACGGCGGAGCGCCGGGGGGCCGGGTGCAGCAGGAGCAGCAGCAGCGCCGCGCCCAGGATGAGGGCCCCGAGCGGGTCCCAGGGACCCTGGAAGGCGCGCAGGCCTTCGATCACCAGGACCAGCATGGCGCAGGCGGGCACTGCACGCCGCGGGTGTCCCGCGGCCAGCACGACCAGGGCGGCCAGCTGCAGCACGGCGGCCAGGGCGGCGGCCGCCGGCTGGACCGCGGCTGGCA
>MIBK01000088.1:16034-17919 GCA_001829505.1 Spirochaetes bacterium RBG_16_67_19
CGCGCCGAGCCCTGCCGTCAGCGCGGCGGCGATCCGCAGCGCGGCCGCCGCTCCCGCCGCGGCGCGCAGCACCGGCGGCGTCCAGGCGAAGGCCAGGCGGCCGAGGCGGGCCTTCCAGCGCAGGTAGAGCGGATGCGCGGTGTCCAGCAATCCGCCGGCCGCCAGTCCGTCCCGCAGGAAGCCGGCCAGGAAGGGAATGCCGATCAGGAGCTGCGCCAGCGTGGTCCCCGGAGGTCCGGCGAGGGGCCAAAGGAACGCCGCGGCCAGGCCCATCTGAAAGCCGGCCAGTCGCCTGCGCAGGTAGCTGGGCGGAAGCTCGCGCGGCCGTTCGCCGGCCAGTCGCCGCACGGCCAGGGCGGCCGTGTAGGCGGGCTTGGCCAGACCGATGGCCAGGAAGGCGGCAGGAAGCCTGCCGTACTGCACGGCCAGCGTCATGGCCAGCAGCAAGCCTACCCCATCCAGCTCGCCGTCCAGGAGTGTGCCCAGCCGCGTGCCGGTGCCGGTGCGCCGGGCCCAGAATCCGTCCAGGGCGTCGGCCGCCGCCGCTGCCGTGTACAGGAGAGCAGGCAGCCAGCCGCGCAGGCCGGGGGCTTCCGGTTTGAACAGGAACCCCGCCAGCAGGGCCAGCAGGCCCCCGCGGGCCAGGGTGATGAGATTGGCCGCGCCCCAGAGGTGGTTCAGGTTCTCGCCTTCCAGCAGGCGGCGGCGGTTGGCCAGCAGGAATCCCATCAGCCAGGCCAGGACCGCGCCGGCCTTCAGGGCCCACCAGGCGCCGCGGGCCGCTGAGGGCGGGTAGGGCAGGAAGGCGGCCGCCAGGAAGCCGCAGGCCAGCACCAGCAGGCAGGCCGCGGCCAGGACCCGCAGCCCGCGCCTGAAACGGCACGCAATCCCGGGATCGAGCTCAGTCCTGGTAATGGCCCAACCTCTCGCGCTTGGTCTTCAGGTAACGGCGGTTGTGGGCGTTGTCCGGCACAGTCATGGGGATGCGGCGCGTGACAGTGATGCCTTCGCGCCGCAGGCCCTCGATCTTGTCCGGATTGTTGGTGAGCAGGGCCACGGAGCGGATCTGCAGGAGGCGCAGGATGTCCGCCGCGGCCCGGTATTCGCGCGCGTCGCTGGGAAAACCCAGGGAGGTGTTGGCTTCCACCGTGTCCAGACCCAGGTCCTGCAGGTTGTAGGCCTTCAGCTTGTTGAACAGCCCGATGCCCCGCCCTTCCTGGCGCAGGTAGATCACGGCCCCGAACTCCCGGCCCTGCACGTACTGCAGGCTCTTCTCCAGCTGCTCCCGGCAGTCGCAGCGCAGGCTGGTCCACACGTCGCCCGTATGGCACTCCGAGTGCACGCGCACCGGGCAATCCTCCCGGCCGGCCACCGCGCCCTTCACCATCACCGTGTGCTCCCGGCCGTTGGTGCGGTCCAGGAAGCCCACGATGTTGAACTCCCCGAAGCGGGTAGGCAGCCGGGCGCAGGCCACCCATTCCACGGAGTCTTGATCCCGCCCTTCGGCCAGGGGCTGGCAGCTTTCGGCCGCCGACGCCAGCTCGGTCGTCTCCGCCGTGTCCGGTTCCCCCTCAGGTACGCTGCTGATGGCCACAGTCATATTGTAAGAAAATGCGCGACCCTCCGTCAAATCCTCCGCCTTGCAGGCGCGCCGGGTGTGCAGCTATATTGAAGGCACATGGGGCGCATCCCGCGCATCACCGTCAGCTACGCCCAGAGCCTGGATGGGCGCATCGCCACGGCCACCGGGGACTCGCGCTGGATCTCCGGGCCGTCCACCCTGCGCCTGGCCCACCGCCTGCGGCGCGACCACCAGGCGCTGCTGGTGGGCATCGGCACGGTGCTGCGCGACGATCCCCAGCTCACCTGCCGCCTGCCCGGGGGC
>MIBK01000088.1:18054-18983 GCA_001829505.1 Spirochaetes bacterium RBG_16_67_19
GCGCTGGAAGCCCTGGGGGTGCGGGTCGTGGAGAGCCCGCCGGATGCGGAGGGCCGCATTCCGCTGCGCTGGGCCCTGGAGCACCTGGCCGGTCTGGGCTACGCCAGCCTGTTCGTGGAGGGCGGCGCCCGGGTGATCACCTCCTTCCTGCGGCATCACCTGGTGCACCGCCTGCTGGTCGTGGTGGCCCCGCTGCTGATCGGGGACGGGGTGCAGGCCGTCGGCGACCTGGGCGTGCGCGCGCTGGCCGAAGCCCTGCGCCCGCGGAGGTGCCGGGTGCGGCGTTTCGGCGCCGAACGGGTCTGGGAGATGCACTTCGATGGCCCCTGAGGCCCGCGCGCTGTACTTCACGAAGCCGGGGCAGGTGGTGCTGCGCGAAGAGCCTCTCCTGTCCCAGCCGGGGCAGGTGCGGGTGCGCTCCCGGCTGATGGGCATCAGCCACGGCACCGAGCTGCTGGCTTTCCGCGGCCAGCTGCCCGCCGCCCTGGAGGCGGATTCCACCCTGAAGGGCCTGCCCGGCCGGCTGGCGTATCCCCTGAAGTACGGTTACAGCAACTGCGGCGTGGTCGAGGAGGCCGGCCCGCGCGCCGGTCAGCGGCCCGCGCCTGGCGCCGGCCAGCGAGTGTTCGCCTTCTATCCGCACCAGGACCGCTTCGACGCCGACCCCGGCGAGCTGCTTCCGCTGCCCCCGGGGGTGAGCGACGAGCAGGCCGTGTTCCTGCCGAACCTGGAGACCGCCCTGGGCATCGTGCACGACGCGGGCGTGCGTTTCGGGGAGTCCGTGCTGGTGGCCGGGCTGGGGGTGGTGGGCCTGCTGGTCTCGGCCCTGCTCCTACGCAGCGGGGTGTCACTGCTGATCGCCGTGGAGCCGCTGGAGATGCGCCGCAGGCGGGCCGAGGCGCTGGGCTGCCGCACGCTTTCCTCCCAGG
>MIBK01000088.1:19044-19713 GCA_001829505.1 Spirochaetes bacterium RBG_16_67_19
CAACTGCTCCGGCTCGGAAGCCGGGCTGCAGCTGGGCCTGGACACCCTGTGCTTCGAGGGCACGCTGGTGGAGGCCTCCTGGTATGGAGCCCGGCGGGTGAGCCTGGAGCTGGGCGCGGCCTTCCATCGCCGGCGGCTGCGCCTGGTCTCAAGCCAGGTGTCCAGCGTGGCCGCGGCCCTGGGCCCGCGCTGGGACAAGCGCCGCCGCCTGGAGCTGGCCCTGGCGCTGCTTCCCGCCCTGGACCCCTCCGGCTGGATCACCCACCGCTTCAAGCTGGAGCGCGCGCAGGAGGCCTTCGAGCTCCTGGACCGGCATCCTGAACATGTGCTGCAGGTCGTGCTGGAGCCCTGAGCCTGTGAGCAAGGAGAGTCCCATGTACCGGGTCGGCATTAGGAACCGCTTTCAAGCCCGCCATTTCCTGCGGGGGGACTTCGCCGAGGAGTCCGCGCCCCACGGGCACGACTACGAGCTGGAATGGGTCTGCCGGACCGCCGGCCTGGACGAGAACGGCTTCTCGGTGGACATCGCCCTGCTGGAGGAGCTGCTGGAGGCGGAGGCGCGGGCCGTGCGGGGCGTGCTGCTCAACGACCTGGAGTTCTTCCGGGACCGGCAGCCCAGCGTGGAAAACATGGCCCGCTTCTTCCACCAGCGCCTTCTGGCAGCTTTGC
>MIBK01000088.1:19735-19845 GCA_001829505.1 Spirochaetes bacterium RBG_16_67_19
CCGCATCGTGCACGCGGAGCTGAAGATCTGGGAGTCGCCGCAGGCCTGGGCCTCCTACGGCGCTGCGCCCTGAGCGCGCCCGGGCAAATGAGAATCCTCTGGGTGGTTTA
>MIBK01000089.1:0-807 GCA_001829505.1 Spirochaetes bacterium RBG_16_67_19
GCTCGTGGGCCATGTCGGCCGTGAGCCGCCGCCGCAGCGCCTCCTGCTCCTTCAGGCCACGGGACAGGTCGTTCACGGCCGCGGCGATGCCGTCCAACTCCCGAATCCTCGTCCGTTCGGTGATCAGCACGTCGCGCCGCCCGGCGGCGATCGCCTGGGTGGCCCGCTCCACCCGCTCCAGCGGAACGGTGATGCTGCGGGCCGCCAGCAGCCCGAGGGCGGTCGCCGAGGCGAGCGCTCCGGCCGCCGCCCAAAGCAGCAGGCGGTTGAGCGAGTTGATGAAGGTCAGGTCCTCGTCGTTCATGAAGAAGGGTCCATAGTAGCCGATGGCCGCGCTGCCCACGTTGCGGAACGAATAGCGCACCGGGTAACGGGATTCCGTGTACGCGCCCTGCCAGTTGGGATAGCGGCTGGCCATGTTCCTGGACATGCGGGTGAGCACCTGCACGCACAGGCCGCTGTTGTGCACCGTGGCATCCCACACGGTCTGCCCGTCCGGGGCGTCCAGCCTGACGATCAGGCCCTGCTCCAGGGCGGCCATGCCTACAGCGCTTAGGCCCGCCTGGTCCCAGCTTCCGTCCGGGCGCAGCTGGGCCCCGAGCTGCAGCGCCACTCCTTGCGCCCTCTTTTCCTGGCTGCCCCGCAGGTACCGGCGGAAGCTCGCCTCCAGCAGGCCGTTGGCCAGGGCGCTGATGATGAGCACGCACAGGATGGCCACCAGCACGTAGGACAGGGTCAGGCGGGCACGCAGGCTCCAGGTCACGGGCCTTCCTCCGCCTGGAAGCGATAGCCCAGGCCGTGGACCGT
>MIBK01000089.1:865-8820 GCA_001829505.1 Spirochaetes bacterium RBG_16_67_19
GGCGTCGATGGTCCGGTCGAATCCGGTGAAATCCGGACCCAGCGCGTGGGTGATCAGCTCCTCCCGGGAGAACACCCTCCCCGGGCTGGCCGCCAGCACACTCAAGAGGCGGAACTCGGTGGGCGTCAGGTCCACCTCCGCGCCGCCCTTGCGGGCCTGCATCGCGGAGTTGTCGATGAGCAGATCCTCCCCGCCGAAGCTCAACACCTGTGCGAGCGCGGCCGGGCCTCCTGCGGCCCGGCGCAGGACGGCCTCCACCCGGGCCATGAGCTGCCGCGGGCTGAAGGGCTTGGTCACGTAGTCGTCGGCCCCCAGGTCCAGGCCGCGCACCGCGTCGGTTTCCTCCACCTTGGCGGTCAGCATGATGATCGGCACCCGGGAGCGGGCGCGCAGCCGGCGGCAGACCACCTCGCCGGGTAGATCGGGCAGCAGCAGGTCCAAGATGACCAGGCAGGGACGCTCCTGGTCGAAAAGGCGCAGCGCCTCCGCGCCGCCGGCGGCGGCCACCGGGGTGAAGCCGCCGGCGCGCAGGTAGGAGCCCACGACCTCGGCGATCTTCGGCTCGTCGTCCACGACCAGCACCTTGCGCGGCGGCCGGCTCTCGGCGGGCACGGACATAGGAAAAATATGCACAGGAAGCGGCGCGCTGTCCACCCGCCTACTGCCCGCAGCACCCTCCCCCCCCGGCGGCGGGCTTGAAGGCGGCCACCTGCTTTCTTACCGCGGCGAGGTCCACGCGGGTGATGTCGTCCACGACCTTCACGTAGCCGTGGAGCATGCTCATGCCGCACTCGAAGGTGAAGTCCTCGCTCACCTCCAGATAGGGGGTCTCCAGACGGCCCTTGCTCAGGTCCAGGCCGCCCTGGTACTCGGGGAAGTACACCAGGTAGTTGCAGGAGTTGAGCTTCTCGGCCGCGAAGCGGATCTTCGCCTTGACGCCCTTCTGCACGACGATCACCGCGGGGGTGTAGCCCTGGTCGTTCACCACGACCTCCGCCTCCTGGCCCTCCCCGGCGAAACGGGCCACCTGGATGGTCTGCACCGGGATCTTCCCGCCCGCAAAACCCGCCGGCGTGGGGCCGCAGCAACCGCCGCTGCCGCTGCCTGAACCGAGGGCCGAAGTCAGGTCATCCGGCGACAGCTGCTTGAGGTCGGCGGCGGCGATCCGGGTGAAGCCGCCGGCGCGCAGGTAGGAGCCCACGACCTCGGCGATCTTCGGCTCGTCGTCCACGACCAGCACCTTGCGCGGCGGCCGGCTCTCGGCGGGCACGGACATAGGAAAAATATGCACAGGAAGCGGCGCGCTGTCCACCCGCCTACTGCCCGCAGCACCCTCCCCCCCCGGCGGCGGGCTTGAAGGCGGCCACCTGCTTTCTTACCGCGGCGAGGTCCACGCGGGTGATGTCGTCCACGACCTTCACGTAGCCGTGGAGCATGCTCATGCCGCACTCGAAGGTGAAGTCCTCGCTCACCTCCAGATAGGGGGTCTCCAGACGGCCCTTGCTCAGGTCCAGGCCGCCCTGGTACTCGGGGAAGTACACCAGGTAGTTGCAGGAGTTGAGCTTCTCGGCCGCGAAGCGGATCTTCGCTTTGACGCCCTTCTGCACGACGATCACCGCGGGGGTGTAGCCCTGGTCGTTCACCACGACCTCCGCCTCCTGGCCCTCCCCGGCGAAACGGGCCACCTGGATGGTCTGCACCGGGATCTTCCCGCCCGCAAAACCCGCCGGCGTGGGGCCGCAGCAACCGCCGCTGCCGCTGCCTGAACCGAGGGCCGAAGTCAGGTCATCCGGCGACAGCTGCTTGAGGTCGGCGGCGGCGATGCGGGTTAGGTCCGGAACGACCTTGATGTAGCTGGAGATCATGCCCATCCAGCAGGTATAGCCGATGGTCCCCGCCTGCGTCGGGGTGAACTCGATCAGGTTCTCCCCGGGCACCAGCTGCTTGCGGATGCCGTACTGCGGGATGGTGACGGGATTGTTGCAGCCGTTCAGATCGTCCGCTGTCACGTTGAGGATCCAACGCACGGGCACTCCCGCCTGGACGATCAGCGGGTAGTACCGCCCGGACTCCACCCTGGTCTGCACCTCCTGCCCGTCGCCCTCCAGCCTGGCCACCGCGATGCCGGTCCCCGAATAGGCCGGCGGCCTGAGCGCGGGAAGGGCGATGCCGAACAGGCTGATGCCGCGAGTGAACATGACCAGCCCCAGAAACAGGACCAGCACGCCGCTGGCCTTGAGCATGCGGGCATTGAATTTGGCGCTGAGCAGGCTGCTCACCAGGCCGAAGCCCAGCAGCAGCGGCACGGTGCCCAGGCTGAACAGGAACATGGACAGGGCTCCGGCGAAGAAGCTCCCGGTGCCCAGGGCGTACACCTGCATGGTCTGCAGGGGCCCGCAGGGCATGAGCGCGCTCAGCAGGCCCACCACGAACGGTCCCCTGCCGCGCGCCGCGGCGGAAAACTTGCGGCCGGCGATCCCCGGCAGGCGGATCCTCAAACGGGAGAGCCAGGGGAAAATCCCCAGCATGCGCAGCCCAAGGAACAGCATGAAGGCTCCGGCGATCACGGGCATGGCCCCCTTGAGGGCCGTGGACAGGCTGAACAGGGAACCCAGACCGCCCACGATGCCGCCGACGATGGTGTACGAAATGACCCGCCCGCCGTTGTACAGCAGGTTGGGCATCAGGCGGGAGGTGAAGCCGGCGGCTGGCGCGGAGGCGGAGGCCGCGAGCGGATCCCCCTCTTTCCTCTTCACGCCTTGCGAGAGCACGATGCCGCCGCACATGGCCACGCAGTGCAGGGAGGTGAGCAGGCCGACCACGAAGATCAACCCATAGCCCATGGACTGGCTCACCGCCGGCAGGAAGTTGAAGCCCACGGTGTAGCGGATGATCAGGTAGACGGCGGCCACCACCGCGACCAGCCCCAGGAAGCGGTAGATCGAGGCGCCGGAAGTTTTTTTCGCGGGACCGTCAGCGGCGGCGGCGGCGACAGCGGCGGAAGCGACGGGAGCGTCCCTTCGGCCGACCACCTCGTAGCCGGCCCGGCGGATGGCCTCATACATGGAGCCCAGCGCGGCACGGGCCGGATCGTATTTCACCCAGACTTCCGATATCCCCGCGCTGGCCTTCACTTCCTGAACGCCGCCCAGTTCCCCAACCGCCTTCTCGATACGGCTTTCGCATTTTCCGCAGGTCATGCCCTCGACCTGGATCGTGACCGTGGTAAGCTTGTCTGCCATGCGCCGATCCTATTCCCCGCCTGTGAAGGAAATGTGAAGCCCGCTCTTCACATTTCCTTCACGTGGACGCGCTACTGTCAGGGCATGAAACATGCCCGCTGCCTGCTGTTGACCCTGGCCGCCCTGCTGTCCGCCAGCCTGGCCTTCGCCGGCGGAACTATCACCCCCGCCGGGGAGTTGAAGATCCCCAAGAAGGAAGTCACCGCCAAGGCCAAATTCTACGGCTACAAAGTAGGGAACGTCCAGACCGAGGTGCTGGCGCTGCGCGCCCCCGACGGCACCATCCGCACCGCCTTCAACACCTGCCAGGTGTGCTACGACTCCGGGCGGGGATACTACACACAACAGGGCGAGTACCTGGTTTGCAACAACTGCGGAAACCGTTTCGCGGCCAGGCAGGTGGAGCTGATCAAGGGCGGCTGCAACCCGGTGCCCATCACCCGGGAGCTGAAGCGGGAAGACGCGGAGTTCATCTACATTCCCAAGACGATTTTCGAGCAGGCCAGGCCGCTGTTCCTGAAATGGAAGAAGTGAGCCGACCGCGTCAAGGGCAACGATAAAAAGCGTCCCGCTATTTAAAAAAAGAAGAAACCGCTAGTACTTACGAATCAGTCTGCAGTTTTTAGCCAGGAGCCTTGCCTTTTTGGGCGAAATTTCTGTCACTAAGGGAGAGTCGTGAATCTCAGCATGAAACGGATTCTCATCTGGCTTGGCAATTGGATACGTGCCGAATTGGCGACACTCTCTTGCGAACAGGGAGACAATTGCCATTCGATTGGCAAATCGACTCTCCATAAAATTGCATATTTGATCTTTAGGCCTGCCCCCATCTCGATCGACTGAAAGCCCCTTGCTATCCTTAAAGGCAGCCGAGCTTGGTCGATTCTCGCTTTCTTTCCATTGAGAAATCCCAGGGACACTGCCAATCATTCGGTATAGGGCTTCTGGATCAGCGATTTCTGGAGGCAGCATGAAACTCCGAGACGGCGGCTATCACGGACTGAAATGATCCCACAGTTCTCTCGAGCATTTCGTCTCCGATTGATTCCAGCAGAATAGCCGTGTTTTCTTGGATTTCGACCTCCAGCGATTTGTTGCCGAAATCATACTCAAGCTGTATGGACTTCCGAGCAGTTGGGAAAATATCAGGTTCTCCTGGAAGCTGCTCAAGCAAGAAAAGCGCGCGGCGTGCAACCTCTATAGGTATCGGCTCGGCTGAATATCCATTCCAACCCTTTGGAAGTGTCACAAAGGATCGTATCATATTCTCATTCCTAATCGCGCGTTGTTGTGAAGTACTTAGCGGTTGAGCGGTGATCGGAAGAATTGCTACTCGCCTTCTGGTCGTATCAGACTCAGCTTGCCGCAGTTTTGTAATTGCTGAATCCCACAATCGAGCCAGCGGCGATCTTTCTGTCTCACTCGGTTCCAGGATCGATGCAGAATAGTCACTCGGCCAATTGGATTCATCCAATATATGGGCATCAGCCATTGGCTTTTTTCTCCCTGCTCTCAAGGAGTTCAACCTTTTCCGTGAGCCAAGCCAGCACTCTCTTTGCTGACTCTAAATTCATCGTAACGCCTGTCTCAATAAAGCGAATAACTTGAGACTTCAGGTTGTCGGGAACTTGGCTAACTGGATCGCCAAGTTTACCGTCTGGTTGGAGCTTATGGATCACTTCCTTCGGGATGGGTTGCCGTTCTAAGAAGAAGTTAATGATGAGCTCACCCTGCGGTCCGATACCGCCATAGGCGCCGTTGACATACTTCGGATTGTATTCTTCAACAAACTTATACTTAAAAGTGACTGTTTCGGCCCCATTGCCATCTGCCATTTTGTCCCCCTGCGGTATAAGTAAAGAATATAGCTCACAACTTGAATACTCAACAAGAAGATCGTTTGCGAAATGCCAACCCAGCAGCTGGTCTGCGATCGTTGCCTGACCCGAGATATATCGGCCCTGTTCGAGGAGTGCGGGTTTAGCACCCTTTGCGAGCTAGAGTTTTCTGGCCTTGCCTGCTTTGATACTGTCCTCGAAACCGCGTCCAGCAGGACTCGAACCTGCGACCCACAGCTTAGAAGGCTGTTGCTCTATCCGGACTGAGCTATGGACGCCCCGTCGGGATGGTCAGAATTGAACTGACGACCTCCTGCTCCCAAAGCAGGCGCCCTAACCGCTAGGCTACATCCCGCAGTCCGCACCACTATAGCGGCATCCTCGAAAGGGGGTCAACCGCCGCCTCCGGCCCGGGGAAGCGGCACCCCGCCGGTGAGCCGGTTCATGAACGAGCCGCGGTCCGCATCCTCGTGCAGGACGACCAGCAGGGTATCCTCCCCTCCGAGGGTCCCGAGCACCTCGGGAATCTCCAGGCGGTCGATGGCGAAGGCCACGCTGTGCCCGTGGCCCAGCTTGGTCTTGATCACCACCAGGTTGGCGGAGAACTGGATGTCCACGATGCCCCGGACGAGGTCGTCACGCAGGTACGGCTCGGGGGCCGGCTCCACCTCGTCCTTCACCGCGTAGACGTAGCCTTCCACCGGATCGGGGACGCGGGCGATGCCGAGGAACTTGAGGTCCCGGGACAGGGTGGCCTGGGTGACATCCCAGCCTTCCCGTTTGAGCCTCTGCTGCAGCTCCTCCTGGCTGTGGATCTTCTCACTCCTGAGAATCGTGAGGATCAGCCTGCGCCGGGCCTCCTGACTGGTCAGATGCGCCTCCTTTGCGCATGATTATACAACCCCGGCAGGCTTTTGCAACCTTGACCAATTCCGGGGAGGGGGGTACCTTGGGCCGAGCCAAAGGAGGGTACGGCGATGCCGGACGTGATCCAGAACCTGCTGGAGCCCAATGATAAGAAGATCGTGCTGCTGGTCCTGGACGGTCTGGGAGGCCTGCCCCGCGAGCCGGGCGGCCAGACCGAGCTGGAGACCGCCCGCACCCCGAACCTGGACGCCCTGGCCGCCGGGGCCGAATGCGGTCTGCACCTGCCCATCGGCTACGGCATCACCCCGGGCTCGGCCCCGGGCCACCTGTCTCTTTTCGGCTATACGCCCACCGACTACCCCATCGGGCGGGGAGTGGTGGCCGCGCTGGGCATCGACTTTCCGATGCGCGCCGGGGACGTGGCCGTGCGCATGAACTTCGCCACCGCCGACGCTCAAGGAAAGATCAGCGACCGCAGGGCGGGGCGCATCCCCACCGAGAAGTGCGCCGAGCTTTGCGCCCTGCTGGCCGCGGTGAAGATCCCCAGCGTGGAGGTTTCCGTGCGCCCGGTCAAGGACTACCGCGCCGTGGTGGTGTTTCGCGGCAAGGGCCTGAGCGACCGGGTCCACGACACCGACCCGCAGGCCACCGGGGTGAAACCCCTGGAGCCCAGGGCCTCCGCGGACCGGGGAAAGAAGACCGCCGAGGTGGCCGCGGAGTTCATCCGTCAGGCCCTGGGCATCCTGGCCAAACAAAAGCCTGCCAACGCCGTGCTCATGCGCGGCTTCGCCGAGCTGCCGCACATCCCTTCAATGAAGGAGCTGTTCGGCTTGAGGCCCCTGGCCCTGGCCGTGTACCCGGACTACAAGGGCGTGAGCCGCCTGGTGGGCATGGACGTGATCCCCGACCTGCGCGACCTGGATCATCAGGCCGAGGCGCTCGCTTCCAGCTGGGGAAAGCACGACTTCTTCTTCCTGCACCACAAATACACCGACTCGCGCGGCGAGGACGGGGACTTCGACGCCAAGGTGGCCGAGATCCAGAAGGTGGACGCCTTCCTGCCGAAGATCACGGCCCTGAAGCCGGACGTGCTGATCGTGACCGGGGACCATTCCACCCCGGCGGTGCTCAAGGGCCATTCCTCTCACCCCATCCCCTTCCTGATCCATGGGGCCGCCGTGCGGCCCGACCCCGTGCGGGAGTTCGGCGAGCGGGCTTGCCTGGCCGGCACCTGGGGCGTGATCCCGGGGGCTGTGCTGATGCGCCTGGCCCTGGCCTACTCGGGGAAGCTGGCCAAGTACGGGGCCTGAGACCTCCGCCGCCCTGGTCAACGACGACCTGCTGGAGGGATACGAGCGCGACGGCCGGCCGCTTTGCCGGATCTACGAGCCGCGCGAGGCGATGGTCGTGCTGGGGGCGGGGCGCAAAGCCGAAGAGGACGTCCTGGAAACCCAGGCCACCTCCGACGGGGTGCTCCTGCGGCGGCGAAGGGGCGGAGGGGGCACCGTGGTGCTCTCCCCCGGACAGGCGGTGCTGGCCCTGGTGACCGAGGTTTCTTCCCCCTTTCGAAACCGGGAGTACTTCCAGGCCATCAACGGCTGGATCCGGGAAGCCCTGAGCGAGTTGGGAGTGCCGGCCGCCCTCATCCAGGACAGAGGCATCAGCGACCTGGCCATGGACGAGCGCAAGATCCTGGGCACCTCCCTGTACCGCCGCCGCCGCATCCTGTTCTACCAGGGCAGCCTGTTGGTGCACAACGACCTGGCCCTGTTCGACCGCTACCTGCGCTTTCCCTCCCGAGTGCCCGACTACCGGCGCGGACGGGGCCACGGCGAGTTCTGCACCACCCTGGCCCGGCAGGGCTATGCCGTGCCGGTGGAGCGGGTCATGGAGAGTCTGCGGCGGGTGGCGAAGGCGCGACTGCCGCAGCTGGCTTGACGGCGCGGATGCGCGGCGGGTAGGCCACCAGGTAAGTGCCGGCCAGGATCACGGCGGCCCCGAGGATGCG
>MIBK01000089.1:8954-10606 GCA_001829505.1 Spirochaetes bacterium RBG_16_67_19
GGAAGGCCACGGCGCTGCACAAAACGCCGAAGGCCACCTGCACCGCGACCACTACGGCGCTGGGGGCGGCGCGCGGGGGAAGGGCGGCCATCAGGGGGAGGAACACCAGCCCGGCCATGAGCTGGCTGCCGCCCGCCAGGGCGCGCGGCTTCACGTCCATGGCCCTTTTGCGGATGTACACGGTGGAAAGCCCATAGCAGACCGTGGCCAGCACGCAGGCGGCCATGCCGGCCAGCGCCAGGGGGGAGGTGGACACGCGGTCCAGGCTGCTGACCAGGGTCACCCCCAGGATGCCCAGGGCCAGGCCGGCCAGCTTGCGCCAGGTGAGGCGGTCGGCCAGCCAGACGGCGGAGAACAGGGCGCCGAACATGGGGGCCAGGGCGTTGAGCACCACCGAAAGGGAGGCCGGGATGTGCAGCGCGGCGAAAGCGTACAATAGAAAAGGAATGCCGGAGTTCAGCACCCCGAGCACCAGGTAGCGTTTCCAGTTGCGGCGCCATTCCAGCTTGAAGCCGGTGGCCGCGTAAATGGCCCAGAGCACCAGGCCGGCGATCAGGACCCTCGCCCCGGTGGTGACCACCGGGCCCAGGAGCGGGGAGAGGAAGCGCATGAAGATGAACGAGCCGCCCCAGATGGCGGCCAATGCCAGCAAAGCAGCCAGATCGACGAAGGCCATGTTATTCTCCTTCAAAAATGGTAGGGCGGCGGCTGGCGAGGGTCAACCCGATTCTTGCTTCCTGGCCCGCAGCGGCAGGCGAAGGACCTGCTCCCACTCCAGCGCCCGGTACCAGGGTGGAGCGGACGGCGGCTGGCCGTGCGGGTCCAGTGGCTGGGGGACCAGGGCGCGCACGGCCAGCAGCACCAGGGCGGAGGCGGTAAAGAGGGCGCTGGGCGGCAGGCTCAGGCCGGCGCCCGCCCGGCCGAGGTCCGTGCCCGGCTCCGGGAGCGAGAGCAGGAAACCGGGCAGCACGGGAAAGGGCGGGAGCAGGGGCGCGGGCCAGGGGCTGAGGCGTTCCGCCAGCGAGACCAGGGGCCCGATCTCGCCCTCCAGCTCCCAGAACAGCGCCCCGTCGTGAAGCGCCCACCCGCTGGTGCGCAGGCGCGGGGCACGGAGGGCATCAGGCCCCCGCAACGCCCGGCCCAGCTCCCGTTCCAGGCGGCGCAAGGCTTCGGCGTCCGGAGGCGGGGCCGGGGCGGCGAAGCGCAGCGGGACCAGGGCAGGCAGAGCCAGGGGCGAAACCAGGCCCCAGCCGGCGTAAAGGCTCTCCTGAAGCTGGCGCGTAGCCCGGGCCAGGTTGCTCGGCGGCTCCAGGCCGAACAGCAGGAACTCTACGCCGGACATCCTGGCATCATAACCTGGGATGGGCAAACGCGTCATGTTATGATATGGGTGCGGAAGGGGGCGCGGCCATGCAACGAAAAGTAGAGGCGATCTCGCGGCAGTTGAGCGGAGCGCTGGCCGCCTGGCCCGAGGTCGAGGCCGTGGTGCTCGGCGAGGCCGCCGAGTCGGGGGTGCTGGATCCCTACTTCGCCATTCCCCTGGACGTGTACCACCGCGGGGAGCTGCCCGCCGGGGCGGAGCGGCGCGCGCGCTTCGGCTCGCCGGCGGCCTTCGAGACGGTGCCCGGACAGCTGCAGGACCGCTTCCTGCT
>MIBK01000090.1:0-237 GCA_001829505.1 Spirochaetes bacterium RBG_16_67_19
CTTCGGACCCCTGCCATGAGCCCTTTACGCTTGGCTTCCCGCCGCGCGCCTGCCTACATTGGTACCAGCATGAAAAGCGTGAGCGCGTTCCAGCGCCGCCTGTCGCTGCGCCTGGCCGCCTGGTCGGCCGCCAGCCTGGCGGGGGGCGCGGCCCTGATCCTGTGGGGCGGAACGCCGGCCCGCGGCGCGGGAATCCAGGCCGTTGCCTGGGGCGCGGCGGAGGCGGGCCTGGCCCTG
>MIBK01000090.1:249-1148 GCA_001829505.1 Spirochaetes bacterium RBG_16_67_19
GGGTCGCGGCGCGCGCTCCCGAGCGGGCGCAGCCTGCGGCTGGCCCTTTGGCTGCAGCTGGGCCTGGACCTGTTGTGCCTGATCGCGGCCCTGGTCCTGATGCTCCTGCCGCAGGAGGCCTGGCGGGACCACGGCCGGATCCTGGCCCTGCAGGGCACCTTCCTGTTCTTCTTCCATCTGATCCACGCCCAGAGCGTGCCGCCGCTGCTCCCGCCCGCGCGGCCCCGGCCCGGGGACGAGCACCGTCCCTTCCTGCTGGCCGGCGGCCGTCCCGCGGCGCTGCTGGTGCATGATCTGCCCGGCACGCCCGCGGAGATGCTGCCCCTGGGGCTGTCCCTGCAGAGGGCCGGCTGGACCGCACGGGGAGTATCGCTGCCGGGCTTCGGCACCGACCTGGGCTCGCTGGCCAGCAGGGGCGTCCAGGACTGGGTGCGGTGCATCGACTCCTCCTTGTGCGAGCTGCGCCGCCGGCACTCTCCGCTGGTGCTGATCGGCTTCTCGCTGGGCGGGGCGCTGGCCCTCGTGGCGGCCTCCGCCGCCGCGCTGGACGGCCTGGTTCTCCTGGCGCCCGTGTGGCGCCCGGCTCCGGGCCTGACCCGGGTCGCCGGCTCCCTGCTGCGCCCGTTCCTGCCCCGCTACTTCTACCCGTTGCGGCGGGCGGACCTCCGCGATCCGGGCACCCGGGAGTTCCTGCGGTCCCTGGCCCCCGGCCTGGATCCCGAGGAACCGGCCGCCGCCCTGGAGCTGCGGCGGCTGGGGGTGCCGGTGCGCCTGCTCGCGGAGGCCTTCGCCGGCGGCAGCCGCTCGTACCGCTCGGCCGCGCGCGTGCGCTGCCCCACCCTGATCCTGCAGGGCAGCCACGACCAGCTCGCGCGGCCCCAGCTCACCCGCCGCCTTTC
>MIBK01000090.1:1299-1739 GCA_001829505.1 Spirochaetes bacterium RBG_16_67_19
GTGCCGGGCGTCCTGCCCCCCGCGGCGGCGCCGCCGGATTCCCTGTGCTTCGCCTTCCGCGGCAGCCGCTTGCTGGTGCGGCGCGCCGCGGGCCAGGATCACGCCGGCCCGCCCGCCGGCACGGCCTTACCCCGGGTGGGCGAGCTGGAGGGCCTGGGCCTGCGGCCCGCCCGCCGGCAGTTTCTGGGCCTGGACGACGGGCTGTGCTGCTTCTCCTGGGAGCTGGCCCCCGGGTCGCCGCAGCCCACGGGCCTGGAGTTCGCGGAGCTGCGCGGGCTGTGGGGGAGCCTGAGCGAGCGGATCTTCTGGCTGGCCGGCCGGGCCTTCCAGATCATGGACTGGGACCGCACGCACCTGTTCTGCGGCCGCTGCGCGGCGCCCATGCAGGCCAAGAACGATGAGCGGGCCAAGCTGTGTCCCTCCTGCGGCCTGGTGAGCTA
>MIBK01000090.1:1761-8018 GCA_001829505.1 Spirochaetes bacterium RBG_16_67_19
ATCGTGGCGGTGGTGCGCGACGACGCCCTGCTGCTGGCCCGGGCCAGCCGCTTTCCCACGGACATGTACAGCGTGATCGCCGGCTTCGTGGACGCCGGAGAGTCCCTGGAGGAGTGCGTGCGCCGCGAGGTGCGGGAGGAAGTCGGCCTGGCCGTGCGCGACCTGCGCTACTTCGCGAGCCAGCCCTGGCCCTTTCCCCATTCCCTGATGGTGGCCTTCACCGCCCGGCACGCCGGCGGGGACATCCGCATCGACGGCCGGGAGATCGTGGACGCCGGCTGGTACCGCGCCGGCAGCCTGCCGCGCATCCCGGAGCGCATCAGCGTGGCCCGCCGCCTGATCGACTGGTTCGTGGAAAGCCGCGGCGACCCCTCGCCGCAGGGGAATTCTCATTAATTGGAAGCGGCTGCCGGAAGTCGTGCCGCCCAACCTTGATTTCGCCCGCCCGACCGTCGTACCGTGGGTCATCATGGAAGGCAATCTGCTCGTGATCGCCCTGGGGGGCAACGCCATCAAGCAGGCGGAGCAACAGGGCACCACGGAGGAGCAGTTCCGCAACGTGGATCTCACCACCCGGCAGATCGCCAGGATCGCCCGCGAAGGCTACCGCCTGGTGGTGACCCACGGCAACGGTCCCCAGGCCGGCGCGCTGCTGATCCAGCAGGAGGAAGGCGAGCCGGAGGTCCCCGCCCAGAGCCTGGCGGCCTGCGGGGCCATGACCCAGGGGCAGATCGGTTGGATGATCCAGAACCGCCTGGCCTACTGGCTGCGCCAGGAGGGGATCCACACCCCGGTATGCACGGTGGTCACCCAGGTGGTGGTGAGCGCCGAGGACCCCGACTTCCAGGACCCCAGCAAGCCGGTTGGCCCGTTTTACACGCGCGAGGAGGCCCGCCGCCTCCAGCAGGAGAAGCGGTACGTCGTCAAGGAAGTGAAACCATCGGCCCCCAGGGGCTGGCGGCGCGTGGTGCCCTCCCCGGAGCCCCAGGACATCGTGGAAAAGGACTCGATCAACGCGCTGCTGGGAAGCGGAGCCATCGTGATCGCCTCCGGAGGGGGCGGCATCCCCGTGCAGCGCAACGGGGACGGCAGCTACAGCGGAGTGGAGGCGGTCATCGACAAGGACCGGGCCGGCTTCGTGCTGGCCCAGGCGGTGAGCGCCCAGGCCTTCCTGATCCTGACCGACGTGGAGAAGGTATACCTGCGCTACGGCCGGCCGGACGCCGCGCCGCTGGACCGGCTCAGCGTGGCCCAGGCCCGGGAATACCTGGCCCAGGGCCACTTCCTGGCCGGTTCCATGGGCCCGAAAATCGAGGCGGCCCTGCGCTTTGCCTGGTGGAGCCGGCACGAGGCGGTCATCACCTCCCTGGACAAGGCGCTGGAGGCCATCCTGGGCAGGACCGGGACGCGCATCTGCCCGTAGGCCGCCCCATGCCTTACAATTTTTCCTGGGTCCTTCCCGGCCGGCTGGCCGGCCTTTCGCTGCCCGGGCTGGGCGCAGCCCGCGATCTGCGGCGCGAAGCCCGCGATCTGCGGCGCGGCGGCCTGGCCGCGGAGCTGGCCGAGCTGCGGAGCCTGGGCGTGGACTGCCTGGTTTCCCTCACGGACCAGGCCGCCGGCTTCGGGCCGGCCTGCGCCGCCGCGGGATTGAGCTGGGAGTATTTCCCGATCCCGGAGTTCGACGTCCCCGAGGACGCGCCGGCCTTCCACCGCCTGATGGCGCGCCTTCTGGGCCGCCTGGAAGCCGGGCAGGCCCTGGCGGTGCATTGCTATGCCGGCATAGGGCGCACCGGGCTGCTGCTGGCCTGCCTGCTGGGCCGCCTGAAAGGCCTGCCCGGGGAGGAGGCCATCCGCCGCCTGCGCCTCCTGCGCCCGGCCCTCGAGACTCCGGATCAGGAGCGCTTCGTGACGAGCTATCTGCGGAGCGGGCCCGCCGGCTGAAGGAAAAAATCGCGGACCTTCAGGCGCCCCAGCTCCCTGCCGGCTTCCAGCCCGTAGAAGCGGACGCTCATGTCCCGGTTGCCGGCTTCGGACGGGTAGTCCAGGTAGACCAGGGTCCCCCCAATGATGCCCAATACCCGGCCCACCGGGCCTGGCAGCCTCCGCACCTGCGGGACGGCGCGCAGCAGCGGATCCAGCAGGAGCAGCTCCGTGTTGCCGTCGCCGGCGCCGCAGAAAAGGAGCACCTGACCCGCGGCCGCGTACAGTCCGCGCAGGGGGCCCGGGACCTTGTCCCACCGGCCGAGCAGGTCCATCGTGCGCGCGTCCCGGACCTCCACCCTGCCGAGGCGGGGATCCTCCCGGGTGGGCAGGTAGCCCAGGTACAGCCGGTCCCCGTCGGCGGCCAGCTTCCAGAAATAGCCGGCGTCCTCGAAGCGGAGCACCTCGCGGATGCGGCTGCCCGCTGCGTCGACCTGGTAGAGGTAGGAGTACCGGCTGTCCTCCCGGCTGGCTCCTTCGGCGGCCAGGTACACGAGTCCGGCCGCCTGGGCCAGGTCGGTGTGCAGCCCCGCGATGCCCGGGAGCTCCCGCAGCAGCGACCGGCTGCGCGTGTCGACTACCGTCAGGGTGAACCCTTCCTTCGCCGGCGATTGGTGGGTCACGTAGGCCTTGCCGTCCGCGGCGATGAGCTGGTGGTAAGGCTTGCGCGGCAGCCGGACCCGGGCGACCAGCTCCCCGCTGTCCGGGTCCAGGGCGGCCAGGTGGCGAGGTTCCAGCCTGCCCCAGATCCAGCCTTGTGGATCCACGCCCACCGCGGGCGCCGCGGGGGACAGGGTCCCCACCAGCCTCAGCTCCCGGCTGGACGGGTCGACCAGCAGCACCTTGCCGAAATAGATGAAGGCCAGGGAGTCCGGCGAGGCTCCCGCGGGGCAGAGCGCGGTCAGGCACAACAGCAGAATGCAAAGCGGTACTCTCAGGCTCGACCTCCATCCTCGCGGCCAGCATAGGGCAACCCCGGCCCCGGCGGCAAGGGCGAAGGCCGGCGCCGCGGCGGACTCCGGTGTTGGACCCTGGCAGGCCCGCAGGCTACATTATGCTGATGATCGCGGGAATCGACGTCGGCATCACCACCACGAAGATCGCCTTTCTGGACGGCGGGGCCCTCCACGGTTTCTGCCTGGTCCCGGCGGCCGGGGACGATGCGGTGGCCTCGGCCTCCGGCGCGCTGGGCAGCCTGCTGCGCGCGCGGGGCCTGCCCCTCCCGGCTATCCGCCGCCTGGCCCTCACCGGGATCCGGGCGGCGGCCATCGGGGAGGAGCTCCTCGGCCTGCCCTGCGCGCGGGTGAGCGAGTTCCAGGCCACGGGGCGCGGCGGGCTGTTCCTTTCCGGCCTGGCGCAGGCGATCGTGGTCAGCATGGGCACGGGCACTTCGATCCTCCGCGCCGGAGCCGACGGGATCCGGCACCTCGGCGGCTCCGGGGTCGGCGGCGGCACGCTATTGGGCCTGTCCAAGGCGCTCCTGCGCACCACCGACGTACCCACGATCATCGAAGCCGCCGCCGCCGGAAACCTGGCCAATGTGGACCTGCGGATCGCGGATCTTCCGGCGGCCGCCCTGGCCGATCAGGCCAACCTGCCCGCGCACGCCACCGCCTCCAACTTCGGCCGGCTCGCCGACCGGGCCCGGCCGGGGGACTACGCGCTGGGCATACTCAACCTGGTCTTCCAGACCGTCGGGCTGCTGGCGGCGTTCGCCGCCCGCCAGGAGGGCCTGGCCGACGTGGTGCTCACCGGCAGGCTGGCCACCATCCCGCAGGCCCGGGAGCTGTTCGCCGCCTTCGCCGGGCTGTACCCGGTGCGTTTTCATTTCCCGGAGAATCCGGAGTACGCCACGGCGATAGGGGCGGCCCTGTCCCTCTGACCCGGTCCCTTTAATTTGACTCTTTTGCTTAAGTTTACTATCGTTGGAACAAGGACGGACCGCGACCAGCGCCCATGGCCAAGCTTCTGCACGAAATCGAGTGGTCGGAGCCTTTGCTCACGCCCCGGCCCAACGCCAGCCCGGAGGCCGACCTCACGGAGCGGCTGAGCCCCTGGCTGCGCAAGGCCGTAGGCTCCCTGGCCGACCCGGACCAGGTCTCCCATGCCCCGCTCCACCTGATGGGGATTTCCTACTTCGTGGCCTCCCAGGAGAACGCCTGCCGCTACTGCTACGGGATGGCCCGGGCCATCATGAAGATCGCCGGTTTCAAGGAAAAGCAGATCCAGGACCTGGAGAACGAGGCCAGCCTGGCCGACGGGCTGACCCGCCAGGTGGTGGAGTTCGCCCGCAAGCTGGCCCGCTCCAACCCCTCCCCCGCCCGCCGTGACCAGGAGGCGCTGGTGGCCGCGGGCTTGAGCGAGGAGGCGGCCTGCGAGATCGCCGCCAACGTGGTGAAGGCCTGCTTCGCCAACCGCGTCAGCACCTTCCTGGCCCTGCCCCCCGATGAAGCGCTGGAGCGGCTGCCGGAAAGCCTGTTCGGCAGGATCCGGGGCCTTTTCCTGGGCCGCAAATTCAGGGCCCGCCACGTGCCGCCGCCGGCGGGGTTCAGCAACGAGGGCCCCTGCGCCCGGACCATCGCGGCAGCTGGCCGCAATCCCATCGCGGCCTGGCTGCGCGAGCTCACCGACGGCTGGTTCAATTCGCCGCTGCTGCCCAGACGCAGCAGGCTGCTGATCCTGGCGGTCATCGCCCGGCAGCTGGGCTCCCAGCTCTGCGAGCAGGAGGCCTCCGACGGCCTGGCCCGGGAAGGCCTCCCCGCCCAGGACACGCAGGCCCTCCTGGCCACGCTGAGCCCGGCCTCCATGACGGATCTAGAGAACAGGCTGGTGCGCTGGACCCGGGAAACCGTCTGGTACGAGCCGCGGGCCATCCAGGACAGCACCCGCCTCCTCCTGGCCGAGGTGGGCGAGCAGCGCGCGCTGGAAGCCCTCGGCAGCGCGGCGCTCTGCAATACCCTGGCCAGGCTGGCCCTGGTGCTGCAGTGAGCACGGTCCCGGCGCTCCTGGGCCTGCTGGCCGCGGGCCTGCTGGGCTGCGGGGTGCTGGGAGCGGCGGTGCTCCGGCTGCGGAGCGAGAGGCGCGTCCTGGGCCGGCGGTTGGAGCAGAGCGCCCGGGAGTTGGACCGCCTGCAGCGCTCCTTCGCCCGCTTCGCCCCCGCCGAGCTGGTGGAGCGCATTGCCGCCGAGGACCCCCAGCTCTCCGGAGGCGAGCGGCGGGAAGTCACCGTGCTGTTCGCCGACCTGCGCGACTTCACGCAGTTGAGCGAGCGCCTGGATCCCGCGGCGGTGCTGGACATGCTCAACGGCTACTTCCTGGCCATGACCGCCGCCATCCAGTCCCACCACGGGCACGTCACCCGCCTGATGGGCGACGGCATCATGAGCGTGTTCGGCGCGCTGGAGCGCAATCCCTGGCACGTGCAGGACGCGGTGGAAGCGGCCCTGGCCATGCGCGAGTCCCTGGCCCGCTACAACGAGAGCCTGCGGCAGCGCGGGCTGCCGGAGCTGGCCTTCGGGGTGGGCATCCACTGCGGCGCGGTCATCGCCGGCCTGGTGGGCAGCCGGAGCATGCAGGAGTTCACGGTCCTGGGCGACGTGGTCAACGTGGCCTCCCGCGTGGAGGCTTTGACCCGCCGCCTGGGCGGCGACATCCTGGTAACCGACGATGTCCGCTCCGTGCTGGGGGACCGCTTCCTGATGACGGCCATGCCCCCCGCGGACATCAAGGGCAAGAGCCGGCCGCTCCTGACCTGGGCGGTGCGGGCCCTTCAGCCCAGGATGGCCTCATTGGTCCAGGTATAGTCCGAGCCCCACAGCAGGCGCAGCAACCCGATCTGCCCGGAATGGTAGGTCCAGTGCCACTCCAGCTGGGTGACCACCCCGCGCACGTTCACCGTCCGGCCGCCGGCCTGCAGCGTGGCCAGGATGTCCGCCACCCGGCTCAGGGCCGGGCCCGTGAAGCTCTCCTGCACCCGGCGGCAGAAGGCGATCAGCCCCGCCGCCGGGCCGGCCGGCGCCGGGGGCCGGTCGAAAGCGGTCAGCGCCCCGATGTCCAGCTCGCCCTGCAGGTCCTGCGGGATCGGCTCCCCGGTGAGCCGCGAAACCCAGGTGGCCTCCGCCCAGGCCAGGTGCGCCGTCAGGCGGCCGATGGACAACCTCGTGTCGTGCGGCGAAAAATCCAGCGCCTCCGGTGGCAGGTCGACGATCTGGTCGTAGACCCGCTCGGCCAGCTCGCGCAGCCAGGCCGCCCTGGCGCTCAGCTCGGCATTGGCGAAG
>MIBK01000090.1:8150-8252 GCA_001829505.1 Spirochaetes bacterium RBG_16_67_19
AGCAGACCGAGCATTTCCCGCGCGTCGCCGGTGGGCAGGCGGCAGCTGTAGTTCCGGCACACGAAGGCCCGGGCCCGCCCGTCCGGCCCCTCGCCGTAGTCC
>MIBK01000090.1:8389-11984 GCA_001829505.1 Spirochaetes bacterium RBG_16_67_19
CGGCCAGCACCACCTCGGAAGAGGGCCCCAGGTAGAAGTCCAGCCCGGCCAGCAGGAAGGTGAAGCCCTGGGGGTGCCGCCGCACCATGGCCGAATGGCGGCGCAGCAGGTCTTCGGCCGCCTTCCAGTAGGCGGGCCGGTCGCCGATCCGGGAAAGCCGGACCAGCACCCGCAGGGCCACGGAGTTGGCCGAGGGCAGCGCCCCGTCGCCCGTGGGCTGCAGGCGGATGCCTCCCGGTTGATCGGCCTCCGCGCTCTGGAAGAATCCTCCCTGCGGGTCCGCGTGGCGTTCCAGCAGGCGGTCGGTCAGCGCGAAGGCCGTTTCCAGGGCCCGGGGCTCGAAGCCGGCCTGGTACAGCTCCAGCATTCCCCAAGCCAGGCAGGCATAGTCCTCGGCGAAGGCGGGGATGGCCGCCTGCCCGTCGCGCCAACGGTGCAGCAGCGCGCCCTGCGGGTCGCGCAGGGTGCCCAGCACGAAACGCGCCGCGCGCGCGGCGGCCAGCGCGTAGTCCGGCCGGTCGAAGGCTCCCGCGGCCCGGGCCAGGGCGGCGATCATCAGGCCGTTCCAGCTCGCCAGAACCTTGTCGTCCCTGCCGGGGCGCGCGCGCGCGGCGCGATGAGCGAACAGGCGCGCCCGGGAAGCTTCGCTCAGGGGCCGCTCGGGGTCCAGCAGGTGCAGGGTGCCCTCTTCCAGCCCAAACTCCCCCTCTTCCAGGAGGGAAGAAAGCTCCTCGCGGGTCCAGCGGTAGAACCGGCCCTCCTCCCCCTCGCTGTCCGCGTCCTCGGCGGAGTAGAAGGCCCCTGCGGGCGAGGTCAAGTCGCGCAGCACGTAGGTGAAGGTCTCTTCAGCGGTGCGGCGGTACAGGGGCTGGCCGGTGAGCTGCCAGGCCTCGGTGTAGGCCAGGGCCAGCAAGGCCTGGTCGTAGAGCATCTTTTCGTAGTGCGGCACGCGCCAGCGCGCGTCGGTGGCATAGCGGTGAAAGCCCAGCCCGACCTGGTCGTAGATCCCGCCGGCGCGCATGGCCCGCAGGGTCTTTTCCACCATCCCCAGGGCCTCCGGCTCTCGCCGGGTGAGCAGGAAGGAGAGGGTATGGGCGGCGGGGAACTTGGGCGCCCCGCCGAAGCCGCCCTGCTCGCGGTCGAATCCCCCAGCGAGGTCCTGGAAGGCCTGAGCGAGCACGGCCGGGCCGGGCGCTTCGCCGGCCTGCCCGGGCTCGGCGGCCTGCCGCAGCGCCGCCAGGATCTGCTCCGCCGAACCTTCCACCCGCTCGGCTTGGTCCGCCACAGCTCCCCCACCCGGGGGATGAGCTCCAGCAGGCCGCTCATCCCGTAGCGCCCTTCCTTCGGGATGTAGGTGCCCGCGAAGAAGGGCTTGCCCTCCGGGGTGAGGAACACCGTCAGGGGCCAGCCGCCCTGCCCGGTGAGCAGCTGGCAGGCGGTCATGTACAGCTCGTCCACGTCCGGGCGCTCCTCCCGGTCCACCTTCACGGCCACGAACACCTCGTTCAAAGCCGCGGCCACCTCCGGGTCCTCGAAGGACTCGTGGGCCATCACGTGGCACCAGTGGCAGGTGGAATAGCCGATGGACAGGAACACGGGCTTGTTATCCCGGCGGGCCGCGGCGAAGGGCTCCTCACCCCAGGGATACCAGTTCACCGGGTTGCCGGCGTGCTGGAGCAGGTAGGGGCTTTTCTCGTGCTGCAGTCGGTTCATGGCCGGAAGGCGGCACCAGCGACAATCAGGCTTCTTGAAGCACCGAGAGAATATTGCCAGCGGGATCCGTAAACCAGGCGATCAACGGCCCCCCGCCCCGGAAGATTCCCTTGGCGTCCGTCTGCAGTTCGCCCTCGTAGTGTTCGAAGCGCACGCCTTTGGAGCGCAGCGCCTCGACGGTCCGTTCTACATCGCGAACTGGAAAGTTGAGGATGGTGAAGGTCGCCGCTCGATGAGCCTTGCCCTTGGGATAAACAAGAATCTTCGCGCCTGTCGCCAGGTGAAGCGTCAACAGGTTCATCCTGGTGTCCTCGGTAACCTCCAGGCCAAGGGTCTTGCCGTAGAAAACCTTGGCTTCGGACAAGTCATCCACCGAAAAACCGCTAAAAGCCTTGATTTCCTTGAACATGATGCAACTCCTATTGAATACTTTCTACTCCGGTTTTCGAAACCTGGCGTGATCATGCGACCTCGGGCTCGCACCAGCGTCGTTCGGCCAATCTTCGTTCCCTTCTTGGTAATGCGCCCGTAATGCCGCGTGTCGTTGGATACCTGCACCCGAGGCGCCACCCGAAATGCGCGGCCAGCTTCTTTGCGCCGGCAAGATCATGGATATCACCGATCACGCTCAACGGGATCGTGGCGCTCTTGTCCCCGATCCCCTTGATGCTGCTGAGGTTGCGGTGCCCCGGCAGGTTCTTCCCCCGCTCCGCAAGCTCCCGATCCAATTCGGCGATGCTTTCGTTCAGACTCTTCCAGCCCCTTTTGCTTCCCAGCGATTCGCGCCGGACAGCTTCACCAGCCGGATTTGCCGGCGTCCACCATACTCCTATCCGAGGTCCGGTCGGCCTCATGAGGGCGCTTCGGTCATAGGTGTTCTGATCAGTCTCCTCAACGGGGTCGACGCTCATACCGTCTCCTCAGGGCAGGCCGGAAATCTCCAGCACCGGCCGGATCTCGATCGTGCCCACACCGGCCACCGGGACGCGGGAGGCGATGCCGATGGCCTCGTCCAGGTCCCGAGCCTCGATGAGGTAATAGCCGCCGAGCTGCTCGCGGGTCTCCGCGAACGGGCCGTCGGTTACCAGGCGCTTGCCGTCGCGCAGGCGCACGCTGGTGGCCAGGGAGGTGGGCTCCAGCGGCGAGGCGCCCAGGTAGTGCCCGCTGGCCTGAAGCTGGCGGGCCAGCCCCGCGGAATCCCGGTAGCACTCCTCCCGCTCGCTGCGGCTCAGGACGTTTTCGTCCAGGTACACCAGCAGCATGTATTTCATATCGGCTCGTACCGCAGCAGGACCACCCCGGTGCGGAAGCTCTTCGTTTCCACCAGGCGCAGGCCGATCCGCCGGGAAAGGCCGCGGAACATCGGCAGCCCCGAGCCCAGGGCCAGCGGGGCCACGAAGATCCGGTAGTCGTCGATCAGGCCCTGCTGCGCCAGCCCGGAAACCAGGCCGCCGCTGCCGTAGATCACCAGGTCCTTGCCGGGGTGGGCCTTCAGTTTCGCCACCTCCGCGGCCGCATCGCCATTCACCAGCCGGGAGTTCTTCCACTCCACCTTGCCCAGCGTCCGGGAAAAGACCACCTTCGGCAGGTCGTTCATGGCCGCGATTACCCTCGGGTCGTCCTCCGCCGCCGAGGCGGTGGGCCAGTAGCCGGCCATGAGCTGATAAGTGACCCGGCCGAACAGGATCGTGTCGATCGACTCCATGAGCTGGATGCCGTATTGCTCGAATTCCTTGTCGGCCAGGCCGGTGAACCAGTCGATCTCTCCCCCGGGCCCGGCCATGAAGCCGTCCAGCGAGAGCAGATTGGAGACGATGAGTTTTCTCATCGGGATGCCCCCGCCGGCAGCGGCCCGTCCAGGAACCGCAGCGCCGCGGCGGCC
>MIBK01000090.1:12088-14102 GCA_001829505.1 Spirochaetes bacterium RBG_16_67_19
GCCCAGCAGCGCGAAGAACTCCACGAGGTGCGTGAGACGCACGGCATCCGCGTCGCCGGCCACGATCAGCACGGGAAGCCGGAGGGCGGCCACCTGAGCGGACCAGTCGTAGTCCTGCCGCAGCCCTTCGCCGATCTTGGCCAGCAGCACCGGCCAGTCCTGGGGCCGCGGGGCCGCGGCCGAATACTGCCGGTATATCGGGGTCTGCTTCATGGCTTCGGCGGCCTCCGCTCCTACCTGCGACATCCCGGCCAGCACCTCGGGGTACCAGCCGTCCCGCCGGAACGGGGTGGAGACGACCACCAGCCTGCGCACCACCTGCGGGTGCCGGATGGCGGTCTGCAGCGCCACCGCCCCGCCCAGCGAGTAGCCCAGAAGATCGGCCCTGCCGATCCCCAGCTGGCGGATCAGCGCGGCCACGTCGTCGGCCAGCAGCTCGACGCGCAGCGGCCGATCGATGTCCGCCGTGCGCCCGTGCGCCTGCAGGTCCACGGTCAGGACCCGGCGGCCCTCCGAGAGCGCCGGCAGGAGCGGACCGAACATGTCGCCGGACCCCAGGCCGCCGTGCAGCAGCACCAGGGCTTGGCCGCTGCCGCGGGCTTCGTAGTACATCTTCAGGCCGTTCACCGCGGCATACCCGCCCTGCCCCTGGGCGGCGGTCGCCGACAGCCCGATCACCAGGAGTGCTGCCTGCCTAAGCACGGCCGCCTCCCTGGTTCCGCCGCACCTGTTCCCTGACGACGGGATTCTCCGCGACTTTGCGGACCTCCGGCGGGAAGTCCTCGTTCTCGAACACCTGCCGGACCTCGATCAGGTCCCCGTCCTCCGCGGGCACCCGCCGGGCCCAGGCCACTGCCTCCTCCCGCGAGCCGGCCCGGATCAGCCAGTAGCCGCCCAGGACCTCCCTGGCTTCGGCGAAAGGCCCGTCGCTGACCGCCGGCTTCCCCCCGGAGAAAGAAACCCGCACTGCTTTGGCCGGCGGCGCGAGGCCCTCCCCTGCCAGCAGCGCCCCGGATCTGGCCAGCTCCTCGTTGTACTGCATCATCCTGCCGACCGCCCCCTCGCTCGGGGTGAAGCCCGCCCCGACCTTGCTGCCGTTCGCGCCCTGGTAAACCTTGGGGATCATGAGCATCATGAAACGCATCCTTGCCTCCTTCTTTGTCAGATAGCCGCTCGGCGGGGCTACGATTCGACAGGGAGCGGTTCTTTTTCTCCCAGTCCCCGCAGCCGCCTCTCCAGGAACCTCCGCTCCGGCGTGAGGCGCGCCAGGGCCAGCGCCTTGTGGAAGGAGGCCCGGGCGTCTTCCGTCCTGCCCAGGCGGCGGCAGAGCTCGGCGCGCGCGGAGTGGGCCAGGTGGTAGTTGGCCAGCTCCCCGCGCTCCAGCAGCCCGTCGATCAAAGGCAGGGCCGCCTGCGGCCCGTCCCGCATGGCCACCGCCACGGCGCGGTTGAGCTCCACGACCGGCGAGTGCTGCACGCCCAGCAGCAGGTCGTACAGGCCCACGATACGCCCCCAGTCGGTCGCCGCGGGGGCCGGGGCCCTGGCGTGCACGGTTGCGATGGCCGCCTGCAGGCTGTACGCCCCCGCGCGGCCCGAGGACAGGGCCTGTTCCACCAGGGCGCTCCCCTCCCCGATCTGCTGCCGGTTCCACAGAGAGCGGTCCTGGTGTTCCAGCAGAACCAGCTCGCCCTCGGAGGAGGTGCGCGCGGCGCGGCGCGATTCCTGCAGCAGCATCAGGGCCAGCAGCCCCTTCACCTCCGGTTCCGGCAGCAGTTGGACGAGCAGGCGCCCGAGCCGGATGGCCTGGCCGGAAAGCTCCGCCCGCGTCAGCGAGTCGCCGGCGGTCGCGGAGTAGCCCTCGTTGAACACCAGGTAGACCACCTGCAGCACTGCCTCGATGCGCTCCGGCAGGTCGGCCTGCGACGGCACCTGGTAGGGAATGCGCGCGCCGCGGATCTTGGCCTTGGCGCGCACGATGCGCTGGGCCAGGGTGGGGGGTGTGGTCAGGAAGGCG
>MIBK01000091.1:0-5397 GCA_001829505.1 Spirochaetes bacterium RBG_16_67_19
CGTGCTCCAGGAAGGGGATCAGGGAGGTGGACACCGAGATGATCTGCTTGGGCGAGACGTCCATGTACTGGATGTCCTTGGCCTTGCGGGTGGTGTAATCCCCGCCCTTGCGCACCGGGATGAGCTTCTCCTGGAAGCGCCCGGCGGAGTCCAGCGGGGCGCTGGCCTGGGCGATGAAATACTTCTCCTCGTCGATGGCCGAGAGATATTCGATCTGCTTGCTGGCCACTCCCTCGTCCACCTTGCGGTAGGGGGTCTCCAGGAAGCCGTACTCGTTGACCCGGGTGTAGTTGGCCAGCGAGACGATCAGGCCGATGTTCGGTCCTTCCGGGGTCTCGATCGGGCACATCCGGCCGTAGTGGGTGTAGTGCACGTCGCGCACCTCGAAGCCGGCCCGGTCCCGGGAAAGCCCGCCGGGGCCCAGGGCGTTCAGGCGCCGCTTATGAGTCAGCTCGGCCAGCGGGTTGACCTGGTCCATGAACTGGGACAGCTGGCTGGAGCCGAAGAACTCCTTGATCGTGGCCACCACCGGCTTGATGGAGATCAGGTCCTGGGGGCGGATGGTGTCGGCCTCCTTCAGGGACATGCGCTCCTTGGCGATGCGCTCCATGCGGGTGAAGGCCACCTTCAGGTGGTTGGTCAGCAGCTCCCCCACCGAGCGGATGCGCCGGTTGCCCAGGTGGTCGATGTCGTCCACGTTCTTCTCCCCGATGTAGACCTGGATCAGGAAGAGCATGGTGTTGAAGATGTCCTCGGGGATGAGGGTGTGGGTTTTCTGGGCCTCGGGGTAGTCGAATTTCTTGTTCAGCTTGTAGCGCCCCACCCGGCCCAGGTCGTAGCGGCGGGGGGAGAAGAACATGCTGGCCAGGTCCTTCTCGGCGCTCTCCAGGGTGATGGGCTCGCCGGGCTTGATGATGGCGTAGACCCGGCTGATGGACTCCTCCAGGCTGGGCTCGTCCTTCTCCGGGGAGTCCTTGTCCTTGCCGTACAGCATCTCCTCGCGCTCGAAGCAGTTGAGGATGATCGGGGAGTGCAGGCTTTTCTCGTGCTGCATGTCCAGCACCTCCACCTCGAAGATGCCCGAGTGGATGAGTTCCTCCACGTCGTGCGGGTGGATGCGGTCGCCGGCCCGGTACAGCTTCTTGGCGGTGCCGCCCTCCTTGCTGAACACCGCGCGGGCGAACACCATGCCCAGCAGCTTCTCCTTGTCCTCCCGGCTCTCGGAGAGCTTGATCTTGCGGGTCTTGTAGAACAGGTCGATGATCTTCTCCCGCGTGTCGTAGCCCAGGGCGCGCAGGAAGATGGTGGCCAGGATCTTTTTCTTGCGGTCGATCTTGGCGAAGATCAGCTCCTTCTTCTGGTCGATCTCGAACTCCAGCCAGGAGCCGCGGTAGGGGATGATGCGGGAGGAGAAGACCCCCTTCTCGTGCGAGAAGATGACCCCGGGAGAGCGGTGGATCTGGCTGACCACCACCCGCTCCGCGCCGTTGATGATGAAGGTGCCGCGGGGGGTCATCAGGGGGATGTCCCCCATGTAGATCTCCTTCTGCCGGATCTCGCCGGTGTTCAGGAAGACCAGGTTGATCCTGGCTTTTATCGGGATGGCGAAGGTCAGGCCCTTCTGCTTGCACTCGAACTCCGTGAGCGGCACATTGGAGGTCGGGGTGGCCTGATCCAGGGTATAGCCGCCGTATTCCAGGACCATGTCCGCGTTGGGGCTCTCGATGGGGAACACGGACTGGAACACGTCCTCCAGCCCCTGCCGGGCGATGGGCTTTCCGGCGGCCAGGCGCTCCCGCTGCAGGAAGCGCTCGTAGGAAGCCAGCTGGATGTCGATGAGATTCGGCATCTCCATCACGTCATCCGTGCCTTCGCCGTAATAGAGCCTCTTGATCTTTTCAGGAACCATCGTCCCTCCCTGGAAACGACAAGGCGCCCCGGCACCCTGACGGGCACCGAGGCACGGGTCGCAAGTTTATGGCCTTCCGGAATCTGGTGCGACTACTGGATGTCAACCTTCGCGCCGGCCGTCTCAAGCTGCTGTTTGATCTTCGCGGCCTCCTCTTTGGAGACCCCTTCCTTGACAGGTTTGTCACCAGCTTCAACCAGCTCCTTGGCTTCCTTGAGCCCCAGCCCGGTGATCGCCCGGACCTCTTTGATCACGGGAATCTTCTTCTCGGCATCGTAGCTCTTCAGCACCACGGTGAACTCGGTCTTTTCCTCCACGGCCGGAGCGGCGGCTCCTCCAGCCGGGGCCACCGCCACCGGGGCGGCCGCGGTCACGCCGAACTTCTCCTCCATCGCCTTGACCAGCTCGGAAACCTCCAGCACGGTCATGCCGGCGATGGATTCCAGTATCTGTTCCTTGCCCAGTGTTGCCATTTACCTTCTCCTTGGTTGAAAAATTAAATCGACGACAATAGTGTGCAACATCCGAAGACTAATGCCGTCATGATTCCTTGGTTTTGGCCTTCTGGTCGGCCACCGCCTGCAGGGTGCGTACCAGTTTGGAGCTGACCCCCTTCATCGCGTACATCATGTTGCGCAGGGGGGCGTTCATGGTGCCCATCAGCATGGCCAGCAGCTCCAGGCGCCCCGGCAGCCGGGAAATGGCCTCCACCGCCAGGACTTCCAGGGCCTTGCCGTCGATCATCCCCCCCTTCACCTTCAGCCGGGATTCCCTGGCGAAATCGAAGAGGGCCTTGGCCACCGGCCCGACATCCGTGCGGGCCATGGCGATGGCCGTCGGGTTGGTCAGGAAGCCCTCCTGGAAGGGCAGCCCGAGCTCGGCCAGGGCGATCTTGGCGTAGCTGTTCTTCACCACCTTGTACTCGGCGGACTGCTTGCGCAGGGTCCGCCGCAGGTCGCTGATCTGGGCCACGGTCAGGCCGCGGTAGTCGGTGAAGATCAGCCCGGGGGCCTGGCGGATCTTGTCCCGCAGCAGGGCCACCGCGTCGCGCTTGTACTGCTGTATCTTCTGTGTTTTTTCTCCCATCTCACTTGTCCCCTTCGAACTTTTCCTTGGCGTTGACCAGCACGCCCGGCCCCATGGTCGAGGAAAGGGCGATCGATTGGACGTATTCGCCTTTCAGGTCGGCCGGGCGCTTGCGCAGCACCTCCTGCAGCAGCAGGCGGGCGTTTTCCAGGATCTTCTCCGCGTCCATGGAAACCTTGCCGATGGCCATGTGCACCACGCCCGACTTGTCGGCCTTGAACTCCACGCGCCCCTTCTTCAGCTCCTCCACCGCCCCCTTCACGTCGAAGGTCACGGTCTTGGTCTTGGGGTTGGGCATCAGGCCGCGGCGCCCCAGCACCTGGCCCAGCTTGCCCACGTCCTTCATCATGTCCGGGGTGGCCACGGCGACGTCGAAATCAAGCCACCCGCCTTGGATCTTGTCGATCAGGTCCTGGTCGCCGACGAAGGCGGCCCCGTTGACCCGGGCCTCCTCGGCCTTTTCGCCCTTGGCGAAAACCAGGATCTTCTTCTCGGCCCGGAAGCCGTGGGGCAGCACCAGGGTGTCGCGCACCGTGTGCTTGCCCTTCAGGTTCAGGCGGATGGCCACTTCCACCGTCTCGTCGAACTTGGCGAAGGCCATGGACTTCACCAGGGTCACCGCCTGCTCCAGGCTGACCTGCTCGCTGTGGGTGCGCTTGGCGGCCGAGGCCAGGTACTTCTTGCCGTGGCTCATTGCGTCACCTCCGCGCCCTCCACCAGAACCCCCATGCTGCGGGCGGTCCCGGCGACGATGCGCATGGCCATCTCGATGTCGTTGGCGTTCAGGTCCGCCAGCTTTGCTTCCGCGATGGAGCGCAGCTGCTCCTTGCTCAGGGTGCCCACCTTCTCCTTGTTGGGCACCGCCGAGCCCTTTTCCAGGCCCAAAGCCTTGCGGATCAGCACCGCCGCCGGCGGGGTCTTGGTGATGAAGGTGAAACTCTTGTCCGAGTACACCGTGATCACCACCGGGATCAAGAGGCCCGCTTCCAGGCCCTTGGTGCGCTCGTTGAACTGCTGCACGAACTGCGGCGCCGAAACTCCGTGCGGGCCCAGGGCGGGTCCGACCGGCGGCGCGGGCGTGGCCTTGCCGGCCGGCACCTGCAGCTTGACGATCGCGGCTACCTTCTTTTTCGCCATTGGCTTCCTCCTATGTGGTCATAGCGCCCGCCTCAAAGGGCGGGCTCCCAGCGCGAGGTGTCTGCTCAGATCTTCTCCACCTGCAGAAAATCCAGCTCCACCGGAGTGGAGCGGCCGAAAATTCCCACCATCACCCGCAGCTTGCCCTTTTCCAGGTTGATCTCCTCCACCGTGCCGGTGAAGGAGTCGAAGGGGCCGTCGGTGATGCGCACCGACTCGCCCATCGAGAAAACCTGCTTGGGCTTCAGGGTCTTCTCGCTCTTGATCTCCCCGGCCCGCTGCAGCACCTCCCGGGCCTCCTCGGCGCTGATGGCCTGCGGCTTCTGGTTGCGGGTGGAGCCCACGAAGCCGGTCACCCCGGGGATGTTGCGGATGGCCGAGCAGACGCTCTTCCAGTTGGTCTCGGGGAGGTCCATTTCCACCAGGATGTAGCCGGGGAGGAACTTCTTGGAGCTGACCCGGCGCTTGCCGTCGCGGATCTCCACCACCTCCTCGGAAGGGACCTTCACGGTGGAAACCGCGTCGGCCAGCGTGCCGTCCTCCACGAGCTTGTTGATGTGTCTCTGTACCTTGTTCTCATACCCCGAATAGGTATGGACCACGTACCAGCCCTTGGCCATTCGCGTCCCTGCCTCTAGAAAATGAGGTCGATCCCCCGGAAGATCAGGTAATCCACCAACCCCAAGGCGATGGCGATCAGGATCGTGGATACCAGCACGACCTTGGTCGAGGAGGTTACCTCCTCCCGGCTGGGCCAGGTGACCTTCTTGAGCTCCCCGAAGCTCTCCTTGAAAAACCGGATGATCTTGTTCATCGTACCCCTTCGCGAAAGGATTCTAGCTACCCAACAGGCCAGGCAGGACTCGAACCCGCAACATCCGGTTTTGGAGACCGGCGCTCTACCAGTTGGAGCTACTGGCCTAGGCGCAAGCTCTACTTTATCTTCGCTTCCCTGTGAAGGGTGTGCTTCCTGTCGAACTTACAGTATTTGCTGAACTCCAGCTTCTCCTGGACGTTGCGCTTGTTCTTGTAGGTCGTGTAGTTGCGTCGATCGCACTCGCTGCATTGCAGAGCCACGAGCTCTACGTTCTTGCCCTTCGCTTTCCCCATGACGAGAACATCCTTTTTTGCTGACGTGAGTTAGCACGTCAATATAGTAAGAAAATGCCGATTGTGTCAACGGCCCCGGCTCAGGAATTACAGCCTCCGCTCGGAATTGAACCGAGGACCCCCTCCTTACCATGGAGGTGCTCTGCCGACTGAGC
>MIBK01000091.1:5457-7851 GCA_001829505.1 Spirochaetes bacterium RBG_16_67_19
CCGACTGAGCTACAGAGGCGCAAGCGTTCGACATTCAAGGTATCAAAACTCAGGCCCCGTGTCAATCGCGGTGGTAGAACAGCAGTACCGAGCGGCCATATACCCGCCGGTCGGCCAGCCGGAAGCCGGCCACCTGCTCGGGCAGCAGCTGCTCCCGGGGCAGGTGGGCCAGCAGCAGGCCGCCGGGGGCCAGCACCCCCCGCCCCGCCAGCATCCCCACCAGCTCCTCGGTGCCCTTCTGCCCGAACGGAGGATCCAGGAAAACCGTGTCGAAACGGCCCGCCCGGCGGGCCACGAAGCGCTCCGCCGGCATGATGTGGATCTCCCTGGCCTGGGTCAAAAAAGAGGTGTTGGCCAGCAGGGTGCGCCGCTTTCCAGGGTCCTTCTCCACGAAAACCACCGGCTCCGCCCCCCGGGAGGCGGCCTCCACCCCGACCACCCCGGAACCGGAATACAGGTCCAGGAACGAGGTTCCGGTGAGGTCCCCCAGGATGGCGAAAAGGCTCTCCCGCATCCGGTCCATGGCCGGCCGGATCACCCCCGGCGGGCAGAGAATCGTGCGCCCCTTATAGAATCCACCCGTGATCCGCATCCAGCTCCCCTCGCTCGGCTTGCCGGCCTTCCGGTCGCCCTTCGCCCTGGCGCTCCAGGCGCTCCAGGACTTCCCGCACCGGCGCGTTCTCCGGCCTGTTCAACCCGGGATCGGCGCGGCTCATCGCCAGGGCGTCGGCCCTGGCCGCCCGGCAGATTTCCCAGTCCCGGGCCAGGTCGGCCACCCCCAGGCGCAGCGCGCCGGACTGCCGCGCGCCCAGGAACTCCCCCGGCCCGCGCAGGCGCAGGTCCTCCTCGGCCAGGGCGAAACCGTCGTTGGTGCCCAGCACCGCCTTGAGGCGCGAGGCGCCGGCTTCGCTCAGGTCCTCGCCGTACACCAGGAAGGCGTAGGACTGGCGGGGCCCCCGCCCCACCCGTCCTCGCAGCTGGTGCAGGCTGGCCAACCCGAAACGCTCCGCCTGCTGGACCACCAGGCAGTTGGCGTTGGGCACGTCCACCCCCACCTCCAGGACGCTGGTGGCCACCAGCACGTCCACCCGGCCCGCGGCGAAGGCGGCCATGACCTTCTCGGGCTCCGGCACGCGGGAGTGCAGCAGGGCCAGGCGCAGCTCCGGGAAGGTTTCCCGCTTCAAGCGGCGGAACATGGCCTCCGCCTCCTTCGGCCCCCCGGCCTCCGTTCCGATCAGCGGATAGACCAGGTAGGCCTGGCCGCCGCGGCGCACCTCCTCCCGCACGCGCTCGTACACCCTGCCCTCGTTGCCCTGGCGGGTCAAGTGGGTGATCACCGGCAGCCGGCCCCCAGGCAGCTCCCGCAGCTCGGAATGCCCCAGGTCGCCGAACAGCAGCAGGGCCAGGGTGCGCGGGATGGGCGTGGCGCTCATCAGCAGCAGGTCGGCCGCCTCCCCCTTGGCCAGCAGGGCCCCGCGCTGCCGCACCCCGAAGCGCTGCTGCTCGTCCACGATCGCCAGCCCCAGGCGCCGGTAGCGCACCTCGGCCGAGAACAGGGCCTGGGTGCCTACGGCCAGGTCCAGCTCGCCGCGGGCCAGGGCTTCCAGCAGGCTGGCCCGCGCCTCCCCCTGCACCGCCCCGGTGAGCAGGGCCACGCGCACCCCCAGCGGCTCCAGCAGGCGCGCGGCCGTGTCCGCGTGCTGCCGGGCCAACAGCTCCGTGGGGGCCAGCAGGGCGGCCTGCTCCCCGGCCTCGATCACCGCCAAGGCGGCCAGGAGGGCCACCAGGGTCTTGCCGCTGCCCACCTCGCCCTGCAGGAGCCGGGACGCGGGGTGCGGGCCGAACAGGTCCGCTTCGATCTCGGCCAGGGCCCTTTCCTGGTCCCGGGTCAGCCGGAAGGGCAGGCGGGACAGCAGCCGGGACTGCAGGCCCCTGTCCCCCCGCTCGCGCCGGCGCTCCACGGTCTTCCGGGCCCGCCGCGAGCGCTCCAGGCGCAGCTGGTAGTAGAACAGCTCGGTGTAGGCCAGGGCCCGGCGGGCGGCGGCCTGCTCCTCTTCCGACTGCGGGAAATGCAGCCCGCGCAGGGCTTCCCCCAGGCCGGGAAGGCCGTGCCGGGCGCGCAGGCTCTGGGGAATCCAGGCCTCCGGCTCGCCTGCCGCCTCCAGGGCCTGGGCCACCAGCAGGCGCATCACCCGCTGGCTCACCCCCTCGGTCAGCGGGTAAACCGGGAGGATGCGGCCCACGATCCGGCTCTCCTCCTGCGGATCGTAGGGCTCCAGCTCGAAACCGCCGCAGGAGAGCTCGCCGCGCTGGGCCTGGAAACGGCCGGACACCCAGAAGCGCCGGCCCGGGAGAAGCTGCCTGGACAGGAAGGGCCGGCCGAAACACAGCAGC
>MIBK01000091.1:7951-13083 GCA_001829505.1 Spirochaetes bacterium RBG_16_67_19
GTTCGCGGGCCCCGGCATCGGCCAGCTGATCGCGCCGGCGGCGGTCCTGGTAGTCGCGGGGGGCGTGTTCCAGCAGGTCGGCCAGGGTGCGGATGCCCAGGTGAGCCAGGCGCCCCGCCAGGACGGGCCCGACCCCGCGCAGGGCCGTGACCGGGCGGCTGTCCTGGCCCGGGGGCACGGGAGCTAGAAAGGCAGGGCCAGCAGGGCGGCGCGCAGGAGCCCGAACAGCAGCGCCCCCAGCAGGTGCGCGATGAGCAGCGCGACGATGACTACCACCAGCAGGTGCTCTTCCTTTGAAACCGGGCGCGGCAGCAAAGCGCGCGCGGCGGAAACCGCGGGCCGGACCAGGGCCTCCAGCAGCTCCCCGACGGGGTTCTCGTAGCGGCGGGTGAAAAGGCGGAAGATCAGGCGCAGCGCGGCCGCCGCGATGAAAAGGATCAGCAGGAAGGAGAGACCGGACCACAGCGCACCGGCCAGCGTGCCGAGCAACAGGCCCAGGGTGAAGCGGCCCCCGGCGGCGAGGGCCCTGCTCAGGTCCAGGGCCACGATCAGGACCAGGACCGCCGCCACCGCGGTGAAATCGAACAGCCCCCGGCGCAGGAAACTGATCCCTCGGAACAGACGCAGGTAAGGGTCCGTGAAGCGCAGCAGCGCGCGCCAGCCGGGCCCCGAGGCCGAGCCGGGGAACCAGGAGAGCAGGAATCGCATGGAGATCAGGATGATGTAGACCACCAGCAGGCCGGAGAGAAGGTGCCAGAACATGGCGCGCTATTCCGCCAGGATGCGGTAGTAGCGGGAGTGCGGGTCGATGCCGGGAGCGGCACAGATATCCGCCAGTGCCTGCCGGGCCCGGGCTTCGGGTGCCTCGTCCACCAGCACGTACAGGTCGGAGGGCAGGCTGCGGTCCTCCCACTTCTGGTGCACGCTCTCGATGTTGATGCCGTTGTCCGCCAGGCGCGTGGTCACCGCCGCCCAGATGCCCGGGCGGTTGGCGGTGATGAAATGGAAGAAGTAGCGGTGCTCCAGCTGGTCCCGGGGGAACAGTTCCAGCTTGCGGGCCGGGTCGAAGCGGGCCGTGTCCCGGCGCCCGGTCGCCTGGATGGCCAGCAGCAGGTCACCCAGGTCGGAAGCCACCGAGGAGGCGGTGGGATCCCCGCCGGCCCCCTTGCCGATGAAGACCGCCGGGCCCATGAAGTCGCTGCGGGTCATCACCGCGTTCATCTCCCCGCGCACGAAGGACAGGGGGTGATCCTTGGGGACCAGGGCCGGAAAAACGGTGACCGCCGGCCGGCCCTCGTTCCAGCGGGCCGAGGCCAGCAGCTTGAACACGAAGCCGGCCGAGGAGGCGAACTCGATCTCCCCGGCGGTGATGCCGGTGATGCCCTCGACCAGCAGCTCTCGGTAGTCGATCCAGCCGCCGAAGGCGAAACTGGCCAGCAGGCTGATCTTGTGCGCCGAGTCCCCGCCGCCCACGTCCAGGGTGGGGTCGGCCTCGGCGAAGCCCGCCGCCTGCGCCTCGCCCAGGGCCTCGGCGAAGCTCAAAGAGCCCTCGCTCATGCGGGTCAGGATGTAGTTGGAGGTGCCGTTCACGATCCCCAGGATCGAGGCCACCCGGTTGGCCACCAGGCTTTCCCGCACCACCTTGATGATCGGGATGGCGCCGCAAACGGCCCCCTCGAAGCGCAGCTCCACCCCCCGTTTCCGGGCCATGGTGAACAGCTCGTCGCCCCGCAGCGCCAGGAGGGCCTTGTTGGCCGTGATCACGTGCTTGCCCGCTTCCAGGGCGCCGCGGATCACCTCGTAAGCCACTCCCGTGCCGCCCACCAGCTCCACGATCACGGCGATGGAGGGATCGGCGGTGAGGGTGCGGTAATCGGGGACCACCTTCTGCCCGGGGAAGGCGGCCTGGACCTTTCCCGGGTCCTTCTCCGCCACGGCCGTGATGCCGGCCGCCACGCCGAACTTGCTCTGGAAAAGACCGCCATTGGCCTGCATCAGGCGGTAGAAGGCCCCCCCGACGGTGCCGAAGCCCACCAGGCCGACGTTCACTCTTTCCATACATCCTCCACCAGCGGGGAGGAGCGCACGAGGGCCAGGACGTCCTCGGCGGCGGCCAGGGCGAGCTGCGGCGAGGCCTTGATCACGATTTCCCCGCCCGCCCCGTCCCCCCGGATGTGGAAATATACGGCACAATCCCCGGGCTTGCCTACCATGAGGTCGCGCAGGCGCAGGAACTCCTGCTCGTCGGCGGCGATGCAGGCGAAGCGCACATGCACCGCCCGGGGCGGGCGGGGGGCCAGGTCCTCGGGGGGCAGGAGGCGCTCCACCTTCAGCTTGGGATCCCCCCGGCTGCGGTCCAGGCGTCCCACCGCGGCCACCACCCGGTCCACGGCCAGCAGGGCCCGGGACTTCTCGAACACGTCCGCGAACACCACCAGCTCCACGGAGCCGCGCAGGTCTTCCAGCGCGGCGAAGGCCATGCGCCTGCCGTTTTTGGTGACGATCTCCTTGACCTCTTTCAGCAGGCCGATCACGGTGAACAGGCGCTCCGTCGAGGCTTCACCCAGCGCACCCAGGTCCAGGTCGGCGCAGTCCTGGATCTGCCGGCGGTACTTGTCCAGCGGGTGGCCGGAGAAGTAGAAGCCCAGGTTGAGGCGCTCGTGGTTCAGCGCCTCCAGCTGCGGCCACTCCGGCACCCGCTCCAGCGCCACCCGCAGGGCGGCCTCTTCCCCGAGGGCGTCGAAGAGCACGGTCTGGCCGAAGCGGCGCGCCTCCCGGGAGCTGGCCACCGCCTCCAGCAGGCGGTCCAGGTTGTGGGCCAGGGTGGCCCGGTTCTCCCCCAGGGAGTCGAAGACCCCGCAGGCCACCAGGGTCTCCACCACCTTGCGGTTCACCACCTTCAGGTCCAGGCGCTCCAGGAAATCCAGGAAGCCGGGGAAGGGCCCGCCCTTGGCCCGCTCGGCCAGGATCTGGTCCACGGCCGTGGTGCCCACGTTCTTGATGCCCAGCAAGCCGAAGACGATCCGTCCCTCCTGCACCGTGAAGTTGCGCTCCGAGAGGTTGATGTCCGGCGGCAGGACAGCCAGGCCCATGGTCCGCGCCTCGCCGATGTACTCGGCCAGCTTGTCGGTGGAGGCGATCTCGTTGGTCAGGTTGGCGGCCATGAACTCGGCCGGGTAGTTGGCCTTCAGGTAGGCGGTGTGGTAGGCGATCAGGCTGTAGGCGGCGGCGTGCGACTTGTTGAAGCCGTAGCCGGCGAAGGGCACCAGCAGCTCGAAGATCTTTTCGGCCACCGCGGCCGCGTAGCCCTTGGCCGCGGCCCCCTTGACGAACTTCACCTTCTGCTTGGCCATCACCTCCGGCTTCTTCTTGCCCATGGCCCGCCGCAGGATGTCCGCCTCGCCCAGGGAGAAGCCGGCCACCTGGCGGGCGATCTCCATGACCTGCTCCTGGTAGACGATGACCCCGTAGGTCTCCTTCAGGATCGGTTCCAGCTCGGGCAGCGGGTAGCGGATCGGGGCGCGGCCGCGCTTGGCGTCCACGAACTGGTCGATGAACTCCATGGGCCCGGGACGGTACAGGGCGTTCAAGGCGATCAGGTCGAAGATGGTCTCGGGCTTGGTGCGCTTGAGCACCTCCTGCATGCCCTGGCTCTCGAACTGGAACACGCAGGTGCTGCGCCCCTGGCCCAGCAGGCGGAAGGTGGCCGGGTCCGCCTCGGGGAAGCTCTGCAGGGCCACCCCCCGGGCCTCCAGCAGGCGCAGGGTCTCCTTGATCAGGGTCAGGGTCTTCAGGCCCAGGAAGTCCATCTTCACCAGGCCGCACTCCTCCAGGTAGTCCATGGAGTACTGGGTGGTGATGACCTGGGTCTTGGGGTCGCGGTACAGCGGCACGTAGCTGGTCAGCTCGTCCCTGCCGATCACGATCCCGGCGGCGTGGGTGGAGGCGTGGCGGGCCAGGCCTTCCAGCTTCAGGCTCACCTCCAGGAGGCGCTTGTAGACCTCGCCGCTTTCCGAGATCTTGGCCAGCTCCGGCTCCAGCTCCATGGCCTTGGTCAGGTCCATCTTCGGCCCGAAGGGGATCAGCTTGGCGATGCGGTCCGCCTCGGCGTAGGGCAAGTCCAGCACCCGGGCCACGTCCCGGATCACCGCCCGGGCCTTGAGCGTGCCGAAGGTGATGATCTGCCCCACGCGGTCCGCGCCGTATTTGCCGACCACGTAGTCGATGACCTCCCCGCGGCGCTCGAAGCAGAAGTCGATGTCGAAGTCCGGCAGGGACACCCGCTCCGGGTTGAGGAAGCGCTCGAACAGCAGCCCGTACTTCAGCGGATCGATGTCCGTGATCTGCAGGGAGTAGGCCGCCAGGGAGCCGGCCCCGGAGCCCCTGCCCGCCCCCACCGGGATGCCCCGCTCCCTGGCGTAGCGGATGAAGTCCCAGACGATCAGGAAGTAGCCGGTGTAGCCCATGGCGTTGATGACTTCCAGCTCGTAGTCCAGGCGCTGGCGGATCGCCGGGGTGGGCGGTGAGTAGCGCCGCTCCAGGCCCTGGCGGGCCACCTCCGCCAGGTAGCTGGCCAGGCTGTAGCCCTCCGGCACCTGGTAATGCGGGAGCAGCGGCCCGGGCAGGGGTATCTCCAGGCTGCAGGCCTCGGCGATGCGCACGGTGTTGTCCAGGGCCTGCGGCAGGTCGGGGAGGGCCCGCAGCATCTCCTCCCCGCTCTTGAAGTAGAACTCGGGATAGGCGAACTTCAGGCGCTGGCCCTCGCTCACCTTTTTATTCATGCCGATGCACAGCAGGATGTCCTGGGCGGCGGCGTCCTCGCGCGTGGCGTAGTGCACGTCGTTGGCGGCGGCCAGCGGGATGCCGGTGGAGCGGGAGATCTCGGCCAGGCCCTGGTTGATCGCGGCCTGCTCGGGGATGCCGTGGTTGTGCACCTCCAGGTAGAAGCTCTCCGGGCCGAAGAGCTCCCGCATGAACAGGGCCCGGGCCCGGGCCTTGTCGGTTTCGCCCCGCATGATCAGGGAAGGGATCTCCCCTCCCATGCACCCGGACAGGGCCGTCAGGCCCTCGTGGTAGCGGGCCAGCAGCTCGTCGTCGATCCGCGGCTTGTAGTAGAACCCTTCCGTGTAGGC
>MIBK01000091.1:13148-14420 GCA_001829505.1 Spirochaetes bacterium RBG_16_67_19
GGTAGCGGCCCCCCTTCTCCCCGCCGGTCCGGTTGTGCCGGGAATCGGGGGCTACGTAGGCCTCGCAGCCGATGATCGGCTTGATCCCTTCCTTCAGGCATTCCTTGTAGAAGCGCAAAGCCCCGAACATGTTGCCGTGGTCCGTGAGGGCCAGGGCCTTCATGCCGCAGGCCTTGGCCTGGGCCACCAGGTCCTCGACCGAGGCCGCCCCGTCCAGCAGGGAGAAATCCGAATGGGTATGCAGATGGACGAAATCGGGCATAGGGGTGTAACCCGCTACTGCGGTACGAGCCTATGGTACTCCAACAACGCCTAGCGCGGCAATTGCCGCGCGGGGGCGACAATCAGAGCAGGCCCTGCCCCCGGAACCAGACTACCGTGTCCGCCAAGGCGCCGCGCTCGGCGAGCTCGTCCAGACCCAGGGCCTCCTTCAGCCGCAGGTTGCTCTGCACCCAGCGGCCGGCCATGAACTCCCGCACCTTGTCCGCCGTGGCGGCGGGGTTGCCGCCGGCCAGGCGGCGGACCACCGCCAGGCCGGCCATGGCCAGGTAGCCGGTCCACCGGGGCAGGGGCAGGGTCCGCAGGCGCGGGGGCAGCCCCAGCAGCCGGCGCACCGCCAGGCAGTACTCGCCCAGCCGTACCGGCCGGTCGTATCCCGCGTTGAAGACGCCCCTGTACAGCCGCTCATTGAGGATCATCCGCGGCAGCAGCGGCGCCAGGTCCTGGGCGAAAATGTAGGAGAGCACCGCCTCCCGGCCGCCGATCACGGGCAGCAGGCCGCCGCGGGCCGTCTTCAAGATGTTCAGGCCGTCCGGGTCGTACCGCCCCCACACCGCCGGCAGCCTCAGGATCGTCCAGGGCAGCGGCGCCTGGCGCAGCACCTGCTCGGCGGCCAGTTTGCTCGCCCCGTAGTGCGAGATCGGCCGGCAGGGGCTCCCCTCGTCCGTGGCTTCCTGCCCCTCCGGCACGGGGCCCACGGCGGTCTGGGAGGAGGCGAACAGCAGGTGGCGCACTCCCGGCCCATGACGGGCCAGCGCCTCCAGCAGCACCGCCAGGCCGTCCCGGTTGGCGCGGTAGAAAGCGCGCGGGTCCGAGGACCGCGCCAACCCGGCCAGGTGCACCACCGCGTCCAGGTCCTCCAGCGTTCCCCGGAAGCTGCCCGGATCATCGAAATCGATCCTGCGGCAGGGGATGCCCTGCAGGAAATCCGCCGGCCGCGACTGCCGGCTGAGGGCCACCAGCTCCAGGCTCCCGGCCGCCTCCGGAGCGCTG
>MIBK01000091.1:14540-14671 GCA_001829505.1 Spirochaetes bacterium RBG_16_67_19
GCCGGGCGCCGGCCGCCTGCGACTGTCAGGCCGCCCGGATTGCGCTATACTCGGCCAAAGGGGGAAACGTGAACCGAAGCTGGATCGGCGCCTTCGCCCTGGGCCTCGCGGTGCTGCGGACGCCGGCCTGG
>MIBK01000091.1:14691-14791 GCA_001829505.1 Spirochaetes bacterium RBG_16_67_19
GCAGGCCGCGCCGGAAGCGCCTCTGCAGTGGAGCTTCGGCGGGGAGGCGACCCTGCGCCCGGACCGCGAGAGCGAGGAGGCCGGGCTGTACGACCGGCTC
>MIBK01000092.1:0-2349 GCA_001829505.1 Spirochaetes bacterium RBG_16_67_19
GCACGCACGGTTCTGTAGGGGGTCTTATCACCCGGCGGCTATGGTCGCCGGTTAGGAGGTAGGATCTACCAATGAAGCCACCTTCCCTTGAGCCGGCCGTCGAGCCGGACGTGGAGGCCCTGCTGGGGGTTATCCGCCGGCGGCGCCCGCCCCGGCGGGTGCATCACCTGGAGCTGTTCCTGGATCCGGAGGTCAAGGACGCGCTGGCCGCCCGCTTCGGGCTGGAGGAAGGGCTGGACCGGGCCGACCCGCGCTTCGCCCTGCGCCGCGAGATGCGCCTGCACGCCTTCCTGGGCTACGACGTGTTCCGCCTGGGCCTGGCCCCCAAGAAGATCTTCGACCTGCCGCAGCTGGCCGCGGCCGACACCACGGCCGGGGCGTTGTCCCGGGGGCAGCGCGATTGGACCGAGGAGCACACGGGGCCGATCCGCGGCTGGCGGGACTTCGAGGCCTACCCCTGGCCGCGGGTGCGGGACATCGACCTTTCCCCCCTGGAGTGGCTGGACAGGAACCTGCCGGAGAACATGGGGGTCTACGACCTGACCGCCCACGTGCTGGAGATGATCAGCTTCCTTCTGGGATATGAAGGGCTGTGCTACCTGATCCACGACGACCCCGCGCTGGTGCGGGCGGTGGCCGAGCGCATCGGGGCCTTCTACGTGGACTGGTCGCGCACCCTGGCCGATTTCCGCTGCGTTCCCTTCCTGTGGGGCTCCGACGACATGGGCTTCCGTACTTCCACCATGGTGTCCCCGGCGTTCCTGCGCGAGCTGGTCCTGCCCTGGCACCGGGCCTGCGCCGAGGCGGGCCGGGCCCGGGGCAAGCCCTACCTGCTGCACGCCTGCGGGGATCTATCAGAGATCATGGAGGACCTGATCGGAGAGGTGGGCATCGACGGCAAGCACTCCTTCGAAGACGGCATCCTGCCGGTGGCCGAGGCCTACCGCCGGTACGGGGAGCGGATCGCCGTGCTGGGGGGCATCGACATGGACCTGTTGGCCCGCGGCAGCGAGCAGGCCGTGCGGGCGCGCGTACGCGAGACGCTGGAGGCCTGTTTCCGGCCCCGGGATGGCCTGGGCTATTGCCTGGGCACGGGCAACACGGTGGCCAACTACCTGCCGCTGGAAAACTACCTGGCCATGCTGGAGGAAGGCCGCCGCTTCGCGGCCTGAGCCGCGCGCGCCGGGCCGGCCAGTGTTGCCTCGGCCGCGAAATTGACGCTATGATGGACGGGAGGGAAAGGCCTTGAATCGGGTTGCTCACCTGTTGATCGCCGCGTGGTTGGCCTGCGCCGCCGTAGGGTTTGCCCAGGACCTGCGGGTGGAATACCTGGACGGCCTGCTGGAGGTGCAGTCCGGCGGAAGCTGGCGGGAGGCCCGCCTCGGGGAAATGGTCGCCGGCAACGCCTCCGTGCGGCTTTCCGCGGGGGCGCTGGCGGAACTTGCCGCCGGGGAGCTCCGCGTCACCCTGCACCAGCCCGGCACGTACGCGGTCGGGGCGCTCCTGCGGGCCGGCCGGCAGTCGCTGGCCTGGGGCCTGGGCCGCCTGGTGAAGGCCAGGCTCCGGGTGCTGTTCTCCGCCCCGACCGGGGGCTCCCAACCCGGCGGCGTGCGGGCCTGGGAGGTGCAGGACCCCCTGGCCGAACTGGGCATGATGGAGGACGAGGAGGAGGAGGCCCGCCAGGCCGCCGAGCAGGCCCAGCAGGCCGCCGTCGAGGAAATCCGGTCCCTGCTGGCCGGGGGCAGGGCGGGGGAGGCGGCCACCGCCGCCGGCCGGGCATTGGAGAGGGCCGGCGCCGCCGAACGGCCCTATTTCCTGTTCCTGCTGGCCTCGGCCCGCTACCTGGAGGGAAGCAACGCCGCGGCGCTCCAGGACCTGGGGTCGGTGCAGGCGCCCGAGGAAGCCCCCTGGTTCCCGGAGTACGCGCTGCTGAAAGGCAGGCTGCTGCTGGAGGGACAGGCCTGGCGCGAGGCGCAGGACCTCTTCGACCGGCTGCTGACCGGGTCCCCGGAGCCGGGCATGGCCCAGCCGGCCTGGTTCCTGTCGGCTTTCTGCAGCCTGCAGCTCGGCGACCGGATCCAGGCCCGCCGCCGGCTGGAGCGCGCCCGGGACCTGGACGCAGGTTCCGAAATCGGAGTCCAGGCAAAGCAGATGCTGAGCAGCTTATGAAACGCGTCATGCTGATCGCCGCGCTGGCGGCGGCCGCGGCGCTGGGGGGGGCCGAGGAGCGGCTGAAGGTCCTGGTTCCGCCGTCCACCGCCGCCCTGCCTTTCCTGCGGTTGGCCAGCCAAGGGCTGGACAACCAGGGGCTGGCCGTCCAGGGCTGGCCTGCCGGCGTCCGGCTGTCCT
>MIBK01000092.1:2379-2954 GCA_001829505.1 Spirochaetes bacterium RBG_16_67_19
TGGCCCTGGTGCTGCGCGGGGAGGCCGACCTGCTGCTGACCGGCACCAGCCAGGGCTGGGAGAACCACCTGGCCGGAGGGCCGCTGGTGCTGATCAACACCGGGGTGTGGGCGGTCTCCTCCCTGATCGGGGCCCCCGGCTCCCCGCCGCTTTCCAGTATGGCAGAGCTGGCCGGCAAGCGGCTGGCCCTGCCGTTCCCCGGCGCACCCCTGGATTTCCAGACCCGCTATATCCTGGCGCAGAAGGGCCTGGACCCGGACCGGGACCTGCGCATCATCTACCTGGCCTTCGGGCAGTCGGTGCCCCTGCTGCTGAAAGGGCAGCTGGACGCGGCGGCCCTCCCGGAGCCGCTGGCCACGGACCTGGTGCTGAACCACGGCCTGAGCCGCCTGCTGGACTACGGGCCGGCCTGGGCCGAAGCCTTCGGCGGGGACCCGCGCTCGCCCCAGGTCAGCCTGTTCGCCACCCGCGCCTATTTATCGAAGAACGCCGCCCTGGTGCGCCGCCTGGTGGAGGCCTGGGCCCGGGCTTCCAGCGAAGTGGCCGCCGACCCGCAGGGCGCGGCTCGCGATCAC
>MIBK01000092.1:3003-3243 GCA_001829505.1 Spirochaetes bacterium RBG_16_67_19
AGACCCTCTTCTGGGTGCCCTCGCTGGAGGAGAACCAGCGCCGGGTCAGGCAGTACTACGAGGCGGTCAAGGTCCACCTGCCCGGCGAGCGGGCCCCGCTGGGCCGCGATTTCTTCCTGCCCGCGGGCGCCGCGCCTTGAGGCCGGCCGTCGGGAAGGCCCGCTCGCCCGCTGGTTGGTACGCGGCCGGGGTGGCCCTGATCCTGGCCGCCTGGGCCGCCGGCTCGCTGGCCGCGGGGGC
>MIBK01000092.1:3727-7933 GCA_001829505.1 Spirochaetes bacterium RBG_16_67_19
ACGGGAGAATACTTCGGGGCCAACAGCGGCATCGGCTTCCAGATCCAGGCCGCCTACCAGTCCATGCAGGTGCGGCGCCTTTTCGCCTGGACCCTGCTGCTGATCCTGCTGATCCTGGCCGCCGGCCGGCTCCTCGCCTGGGTGGAGCGGCTGGTGCGGGCTTCCTCCCACCCGGCGGCGCGCCCGGCGCACACCGGCAGCCAGGAGGCGCTGGCCCTGCTGAAGCGCTCTTTTTTGTCCGCCAGCCCCCGGCAGGGCATCCGCCTGCGCGGCCTGTCGTTCGCCTATCCGGGGAAGGGAAGGGTGCTGGAAGGCGTGGATCTATCGGTGGCCCCGGAGCGGATCGCCGTGGTGAGCGGCGACTCCGGGATCGGCAAGACCACCCTGCTGTACCTGATCGCCTCGCTGCTGCGGCCGGAGGCCGGCAGCGTGGAATGCCCGAGCAAGATCGGCCTGCTGTTCCAGGACGACCGGCTCCTGCCCTGGCGCTCCAACGCCTGGAACGCGGCCCTGCCCCTGATCTACGGGGGCCTGGAGCCGGCGGAAGCCCTCTCCTTCGCCGGCTACCTGCTGGGCGAGGCGGGCCTGGCGGGGCGGGAGTGGGAGTCCCCGCAGGCCCTGTCCGGGGGCATGAAGAAGCGCCTGTGCTTCGCCCGCTGCTTCGCCCGCTTCCCGGAGGCCATCCTGCTGGACGAGCCGTTCACCGGCCTGGACGCCGAGGCGCGCGCCCAGCTCTGGGGGAAGTTCTTCGACCTGCTGGAGCTGCACCGCGTGCCCGTGGTGGTAGTGACCCATTTTCCGGAAGAGGTCCCGCGCAGCCGGAAGTGCGAGTTTTACGTGCTGGAAGCCTCCCGTGCTGGTGCGGGGCCTGCCACGCTGCGGCCGAAGCGCTCTGCCAGCCGCCCCCGCTCAAATTCGCGCTGATTTTCAATCGAAATTCTAAATTCGTATTGGCAACCTGTTGACAAAAAAATCACGATAAGATAGGTTCCCAATAGTGAATTAAATCACTATTGAAAGGAAGAAGCATGGTTGCCACCGAGACGATCCGACGCTACCCCCCATCCCGGGATTACCTGATCCCGATGCTCCAGGCGGTGCAGGAAGAGCAGGGCTACATCTCCCGGGAAAGCATCTGCGAGATCAGCGATTACCTGAGCCTGCCCGAGTCCAAGATCTTCGGCGTGGCCACCTTCTACAACCAGTTCCGCCTGAGCCCCCCGGGCAAGTACCAGGTGGCGATCTGCCGCGGCACGGCCTGCCACGTCAAGGGCTCCTTCAACCTGCTGGAGACCCTGCAGCGCGAGCTGGGCATCGAGGCGGGAGCCACTACCCGCGACGGGCTGTTCTCCCTGGAAACGGTGGCCTGCATCGGGGCCTGCTCGATCGCCCCGGTGATGACCGTCAACGGCGAGTTCTACGGGCGCCTGGAAAAGAAGACCGTGGAGAAGACCATCCGGGAGCTGCGAGCATGAACACGATCTACATCGGCATGGGCACCTGCGGGCTGGCCGTGGGCGCGGCCAAGGTTCGGGACGCGGTCGGCAGGTGGGCCGAGGCGCGCGGGCGGCAGGTGCAGATCACCCCCACCGGCTGCGTGGGCTACTGCGTGGCCGAGCCGATCCTGGACGTGGTGACCGACGAGGGCTACCGCCTGTCGTACGGCAACGTGACCCCGGAAGAGGCCGGCTTCATCCTGGACGAGGTGCTGGTGCGCGGCAAGTACAAGGTGGACGGGCTGCTGGGCCAGTACCGCAATAGCAAGACCCCGCTGCCGGGCCTGCCGCTGCTGGAGGAGCACCCCTTCTTCAAGAAGCAGGTCAAGTTCGTGCTGCGCAACTGCGGGGTGATCAACCCCGAGAGCGTGGCCGACTACCGGCGAAGCGGCGGGTTCCAGGGCCTGGAGAAGGCGCTGGCCCTGGGCCCGGAGGGGATCATCCAGGAGCTGCTGGCCGCAGGGCTGCGCGGGCGCGGCGGGGCCGGTTTCCCGACCGGCAAGAAGTGGCAGTTCGCCCAGGTCCAGAAGGCCGAGCGCAAGTTCGTGATCTGCAACGCCGACGAAGGGGACCCGGGCGCCTTCATGGACCGCAGCCTCCTGGAGGGCGATCCCTTCTCGCTGCTGGAGGGCCTGATCATCGCCGGCTACGCCATCGGCGCCCGCGAGGGAGTGATCTACTGCCGCGCCGAGTATCCCCTGGCCATCAAGCGCCTGGAGCGGGCCATCGAGCTGGCCAAGGCGGAGGGTCTGCTGGGAAAGCCTCTCACCGACGGCGGTTTCTCCTTCAGCCTGAAGGTGAAGCAGGGCGCCGGGGCCTTCGTGTGCGGCGAGGAGACCGCCCTGATGGCCTCGATCGAGGGCCGTCGCGGCATGCCCCGGCCGCGGCCTCCCTTCCCGGCCGTGTCCGGCCTGTTCGGCTGCCCCACGATCATCAACAACGTGGAGACCTTCTGCAACGTGCCCCACCTGCTGCGCGAGGGGGCCGCGGCCTTCGCGGCCATGGGCACCGCGACCTCCAAGGGCACCAAGGTGTTCGCCCTGACCGGCAAGGTGAAGAACTCCGGCCTGGTGGAAGTGCCCATGGGCACCACCCTGCGGGAGATCATCTTCGAGGTGGGCGGGGGCATCCCCGGGGGCAAGGCCTTCAAGGCCGTGCAGAGCGGCGGCCCCTCCGGCGGCTGCGTCCCGGCGCAGCTCCTGGACACCCGGATCGACTACGAGAGCCTCAAGGCCGTCGGGGCCATGATGGGCTCCGGGGGCCTGGTGGTCATGGACGAGGACACCTGCATGGTGGACGTGGCCAAGTACTTCCTGGCATTCACCACCAAGGAGTCCTGCGGAAAGTGCATCCCCTGCCGGGAGGGCACGCGCCGCATGTTCGAGATCCTGGAGAGCATCACCCAGCCCTACTCCCAGATGAAGAACGAGGAGGAGAACCTGCTGCGCTTCAACAGGGTGCTCGCCCTGGAGAACCTGGCCACGGTGATCAAGGAGACCTCGCTGTGCGGCCTGGGGCAGAGCGCCCCCAACCCGGTGCTCTCCACTTTGAAGTACTTCCGCGAGGAGTACGAGGCCCACATCTACGACCGCAAGTGCCCCGCCGCCCAGTGCCGGGGCCTGCTGACCTACCACATCGACACGGAGGCCTGCCGGGGCTGCACCGTCTGCGCCAAGAAGTGCCCCACCGGCGCGATCGTGGGCGAGAGCAAGAAGGCCCACTACATCCTGGACGACAAGTGCGTGCGCTGCGGAAGCTGCCACGAGGCCTGCCGCTTCGACGCGGTGCTGGTGGCCTAGGAGGAGAATGAGATGACCGCAACCGAAACCAAGACCGCTGCCAAGACCGTCACCCTCGAAATCAATGGCCGGCAGGTCCAGGCCCAGGCCGGGGCCACCATCCTGGAGGCGGCCCGCCAGGCGGGGGTGCGCATCCCCACCCTCTGCCACCTCTCCGGGCTGTTCCCCAGCGGGGCCTGCCGCATGTGCATCGTGGAGGTGGAAGGCCGCCCCGGCCTGATCCCCTCCTGCGCCTACCCGGTGGAGGAAGGGCTGAAAATCTCCACCCGCGGCCCGCGAGTGCTGAATGCCCGCAAGACCATCATCGAGCTGCTGCTGGCCAGCCACCCCTTCGACTGCCTGACCTGCAGCCGCAACCTGCGCTGCGAGCTGCAGAGCCTGGCGGCGGAGTACAACATCCACAACGTGCCCTTCCAGGGCAAGACCCGCCACCATTACATCGACTTCTCCTCCCCCTCCATCGTGCGGGATCCCGACAAGTGCATCCTCTGCGGGCGCTGCGTGCGGGTGTGCGAGGAGGTGCAGGGGGTGTCGGCCATCGACTTCACCCGCCGCGGCTTCGACACCATGGTGCTGCCGGCCTTCGAAAAGGACTTGAGCGAGACCACCTGCGTGAACTGCGGCCAATGCGTGCTGGCCTGCCCGGTGGGGGCGCTGCACGAAGCTCCCGACATCGAGCGGCTGATCAGCACCATGCAGGAGGGCAAGAAGATCATGGTGGCCCAGGCGGCCCCGGCCATCCGCATCTCCCTGGGCGAGTTCTTCGGCCTGGCCCCCGGGGCCAACGTTACCGGCAAGGTGGCCTCGGCGCTGCGGCGCATGGGCTTCAAGCACGTCTTCGACACCGACTTCACCGCCGACCTGACCATCATGGAGGAGGGCACCGAGCTGGTGGAGCGCATCAAGAACGG
>MIBK01000092.1:7946-12659 GCA_001829505.1 Spirochaetes bacterium RBG_16_67_19
CTGTTCACCTCCTGCTGCCCGGGCTGGGTCAAGTTCGCGGAGCACAACTTCCCCGACCTGCTGCCCAACCTTTCCACCTGCAAGAGCCCCCAGCAGATGATGGGCGCGGTGATCAAGACCTACCTGGCCGAAAAGGAAGGCTATAAGCCGGAGGACATCTTCGTGGTCTCGGTCATGCCCTGCACGGCCAAGAAGTACGAGGCGGAGCGCCCCGAGATGTCCCGCGACGGCATCCAGGACGTGGACCTGGCCCTGACCAACCGGGAGTTCGCCCGCCTGCTGGACCACTTCGGCATCAGCTTCGAGCTGCTGCCCGAGGAGAGCTTCGACTCGCTGCTGGGCTCCACTTCCGGCTCCGGGGACATTTTCGCCGCCTCCGGCGGGGTGATGGAGTCGGCCCTGCGCACCGCCTACCACCTGGTGACCGGCAAGGACTTGAAAAAACTGGAGTTCCAGGAAGTGCGCGGCATCGCGGGGGTAAAGGAAGCGGTCGTGGACCTGGGCGGGACCAAGCTGAGGGTTGCGGTGGTGAACACCCTGGGCCATGCCGGCAAGCTGGCCGAGAAGATCAGCAAGGGGGAGGCCGACTACCACTTCGTGGAGGTCATGGCCTGCCCGGGCGGCTGCGCCGGAGGCGGCGGGCAGATCTACGGCCTGGAGAAGGAGCGCATCCTGCAGCGCATCCAGTCCTTGTACGCCCTGGACCTGACCCGGCCCATCCGGCAGTCGTACAAGAACCCCCACATCCAGGCTCTCTACAAGGAGTACCTGGAAAAGCCGGGCTCGCATCGCGCCCACGAGCTCTTGCACACCCGCTACGAGCGGCGGGGCAGGCGGTAGCGGGGACGGTGAGCGTAGACATGGGCGCGGGAATACGGATAAACTCTGAAGCTGTCCGGGAGGAGGAGCGCGCGGTGCCCAAGGTATTGATCGTGGACGATGACAAGGACCTGCTGGTGGGGCAGAAGGCCTTTCTGGAAAAGCGGGGCTACCAGGTGGAGACCGCCTCCAGCGCCGGCGAGGGACTGAAGAGGCTGGAGAGTTTCACCCCGGACCTCATCCTGGCCGACCTGATGATGGAGCATTACGACACGGGTTTCGTGTTCTGCAAGAAGGTGAAGGACGATCCGCGCATGGCCGCGGTGCCGATCATCATGCAGACCTCGGCCCCCAAGGAGCTGGGTTTCACCCTGGAAGCCTACAACGAGCGGGCGCGCAAATGGATGAAGGTGGACGAGATCCTCACCAAGCCCGTGCCCCTGGAGGACCTAGTCGGCAAGATCGAGCAGCACCTGGCCCGGTAGGCGGGGCAGGGGGACCGCCAGGGGGTCATGGAAGAAAGCGTAGAAAGCGTCCGGGTCATCGTCATCGACGACGAGGAGGGCATGCGCGAAGGCATGCGCCGCGCCCTCCAGCGCCAGGGCTACGGCGTGGACACGGCCGAGGACGGGGAATCCGCCCTGCGCCTGCTGCGCGAGAACAGCTACAGCCTGGCCCTGGTGGATCTCAAGATGCCGGGGATCGACGGCTTCGAGGTCACCCGCTTCATCAACGAGAACCTTCAAGGCACGGTGGTGGTCATCGTTTCGGCGCTGGCCACGGTGGAAGCCGCCGTGGAGGTCACCCGCCACGGCGCCTTCGACTTCCTGGCCAAGCCCTTCACCCCCAAGGACCTGCTGCACGTGGTGGAGCGGGCCCTGCGCCAGCACAGCCTGCTCTCCGACCGCCAGCAGTACCTGACCGAGCTCAACAGCGAGCGCAACCTTTCCCGGCAGCTCATCAACTCCATGCACGAAGGGGTGATCGTGCTGAACCGCAACCGCCTGCCGGTGCTGATGAACCCCACCGCGGAGGCCTTCGTAGGGAAGGCCTACCGCGAGGGGATGAGCGTGGAGGAGCTGGGCCTGCGTCCCGAGGTGCTGGCCGCCGTGCAGGAGGTCCTGGACGGCGGGAAGGCCCGCACCCTGCGCGAGCCCCTGGGCCAGCGCATGATGGAGCTCCTGAGCCTGCCCTACCTGCGCGGGGAGGAAAAGGTCGGGGCCATCCTGATCTTGAACGATATCACCCTGCAGTGGCAGGCGGACCAGGAGAAGAGCCGCTTCATCGCCATGGTGGCCCACGAGTTGAAAAGCCCCCTGGCCGCCATCCTGAACTACGTCAACATCATCCTGACGGGCATGTTCGACCAGGAGCCGGCCAAGATCCACGAGATGCTCGCCCGCAGCAAGATCCGCGGCGAGGCCCTGCTGGACCTGATCCGCGACCTGCTGTACCTCAATCAGCGCGAGGCAGGCAAGATCGAGAAGAGCCCGGAGCGCCTGGAGCTGAAGGAGGTGCTGGCCGCCCAGCTGGACTTCTTCAAGGTGCAGGCCGAGCGCTCCCGGATCCGCCTACAGCTGGAGGCCGCGGGGGACAGCTTCCCGGTGCTGGCCGACCGCAAGGACCTGGACCGCATCTTCATGAACCTCATCTCCAATGGGATCAAGTACAACCGCGAGGACGGCTCGCTCACCGTGCGCCTGGCCTCCAGCAACGGCAGCGTGCGCGTGCAGGTGAGCGACACGGGCATCGGCATGAAGGCCGAGGAGATGGAGGGCCTGTTCCAGGACTTCTACCGGGTGAAAAACCCGCAGACCTCCGGCATCCCGGGCACCGGCCTGGGCCTGGCCACGGTCAAGCGCGTCACCGCCGAGTGCCAGGGGGACATCCGCGTGGACTCGGTGCCCGATCGTGGCACCACCTTCACCGTCACCCTGCCGCGGGCTTGAGGCTTCGAAAAGATGGAGTTCCAGCGGCTGTTCACCCGGCAGGAGGCCGAAAGCGCCCTCCCGCTGGTGCGCCGGGTCGTGGCCGATATATTGGAGAAGGCGGCCGGGATTCGCGAGCTGGGCGCCGACGACGAACGGCTGCCCGGCCTGGAGGCCGAGCTGCAGGAGTACCTCCAGGAGCTGGAGGAAATGGGCTGCTTTTTCAAGGACTGGAACTTCTCGGTCGGGCTGGTCGATTTCCCGGCCATGATAGACGGGGAGACGGTATTCCTGTGCTGGCGCAGCGACGAAGCGGAGCTGGGCTGGTATCACCGCATCGAGGAAGGATATCAGGGGCGCAGACCGCTACCGAAGTAGGGTCTGTCCCGGCGGGGGGCCCCTGCGCTCCAGCTCTTCCAGGCGTTTCTTCAGCTCCGCGATCTCCCGATACATGTCGCGTCTCTGCCGGCTGATCTGCCGGTTCACCAGGATCGAGCGCAGCAGCGAGATGGGGATGTAGGACAGCAGCGCGATCAGCACCTTGTTGCCGAAGGAGGCCAGGTCCTGCTGGCGGGCCTCCGGATCCAATTCCTTCCAGGCGAAGCGCAGGAACTCCAGGCGCAAGCCCTGCCCCAGCCAGGAGGCCAGCGGGATGCGCAGGGGCGGGAAGCTGCGCACCAGGAACACCCCCAGCAGCAGCAGGCCGGCCAGGATGTTGTAGGCGATCAGGAAGCTGGCCAGGGTACGCTTGGGGCTTCCGGGCCGCAGGGCGCGGGCCAGCAGCAGGCCCAGCCAGCAGGCGGCGGTCAGCACGTCCAGCACGGCGATGCCCACCAGGTCCAGGCGCAGCTCCTGCACACGCGACCAGCCGGCCAGGATCAGCAGCAGGAAGTAGGCGCTGGGCCCGAGCATAAGGAAGAAGCGGCCCACCACGTATTCCCCGCGCCTCTCCTTGTCCGACCAGGCGATGTAGGTGAACACGGACCAGGCCACGGTCAGGGCCGCAGTGCAGATATAGAGGATGGTCTCCATTCCCGTTGGGCATTGTAGCCGCCGGAGGCTTTGCCTGTCCAGGCAAGTGTGAGTAATATTGCGTCATGAGCATGATTGGGGAGAAGGACCGCAAAACCGTCCAGGACCGCCTGGCCAGGCTCGCCCGGCCCGTGAAGGCCGTGGTGTTCACGCAGGAGATGGAATGCCAGTTCTGCAGCGAAACCCGCGAGCTGATGCAGGAGCTGGCCGGCCTGAGCGACAAGGTGAAGGTGGAGGTCCGGGATTTCCTGGGCGACGCCGCGGAGGCCAGGCGGCTTGGCGTGGACAAGATCCCGGCCGTCGTACTGCTGGGGGAGGGGGATAAGGATTATGGGGTGCGCTTCTACGGCATCCCCGCCGGCTACGAGTTCGTGTCCCTCCTGGAGAGCCTGGAGATGGTTTCCAAGGGCGACTCGGGGCTCTCGGCGGCCACCCGCGAAAAGCTGAAAAGCCTGGAAAAGCCCCTAAACTTGCAGGTGTTCGTGACCCCGACCTGCCCCTATTGCCCGCGGGCCGTGGTGCTGGCCTTCAAGCTGGCCATGGAATCGCCCAGGATCACCGCCTCCATGGTGGAGGCCACCGAATTCCCCCATCTGGCCAACAAGTACCAGGTTTCCGGCGTGCCGCACACGGTGATCGGGGACAGCGCTCAGCCCATGATCGGCGCCTATCCGGAAGGCCCCGCGGTGGACCTGATCCTCAACGCCATGGCGGGCAACGGGGAGGGCGACGGCGCTCCCAAGGGTGGCGCCGGAGGCGCCACCTAGGGTTGACAGTTGACCGCGGTCGGCGCCGACCCCTGAGGGTTGACAGCCGGTTCGGGGCGCGCTATGTTATCGGCGAGCGGGTCGCGAGGCTCGTTCATGGGCGATTAACTCAGTGGGAGAGTGCTACCTTCACACGGTAGAAGTCGCAAGTTCAAATCTTGCATCGC
>MIBK01000093.1:0-1930 GCA_001829505.1 Spirochaetes bacterium RBG_16_67_19
GGCCGAAGAGCTGGCCGCGGAGCTGGGCGAGGAGGTGCTGTTCGACGACCGCGAGGATTCCCCCGGGGTCAAGTTCAAGGACGCCGACCTGCTGGGCATCCCCCTGCGCCTGGTGGTGTCCACCAAGAACCTGGCCGGGGGCCTGGTGGAGGTGCAGGAGCGGCGGACCGGCCGGGTCCGCCTGCTGCCCCCGGCCCAGGCCGTCCTGGCCGTGCGGGAGCTCAAGGCGTGACTTTCCCCCTGAGCGAGGAGCTCATCAACCAGATCATCTTCGCCATGGAGGACCAGCGCCACCGCTTCGTGGTGGACCGGGAAACAGGCGCGATGTTCCGGGAGGACGAGCTTCCGCCCGCCGAAGGCCCCGCAGAGCAGGAAGAGGCCGGGCAGCGCGATGAGCCGGCGGCCCTGGACGGGGTGCCCGGTCGGCGCGTGCGGTACCTGCCCATCCCGACCTGGGGCCCCGCCGAGGGCTTTCACGTCATGGAGCGCTTCGTATTGAAGCTGCGCAATCCGATCTTCGCAGAGATGCTGCGGGAGGCCCTCTCCTCGGGCCAGGGGGTGTTCCGCCGCTTCAAGGACATGCTGCGGAAGAACCGCGAGATCGAGCGCCTGTGGTTCGCCTTCAAGGACAAGGAGATGAAGCAGGTGGTCCAGCAGTGGTACGAAGCCGAAAGGGAGCTGGCGGGCCTGGAGCGCCTGGCGTCGGGAGAGGAGCCGCCGCTGGAGTTGGTGGCCAGCGATTTCTCGATCATCCGGGGCGAGGCCCGGCACGTGGAGCCCGCCCTCAAGCTGGACCAGAAGGTGCTGGGCGAGCTGTTCGCCGGGCAGGAGGCAGGCACCTTCAGCCGCGCGGAACTGCCCCCCTTGCTGAATCCTCGCAGCCTGTTCCTGGCGGCGGAGCTGGCCGGAGGGGAGTTCGCGGGCTTCATCTGGGCCATGGAGGACGACTCTTCCTCTCTGAGGCTGGTCCAACTGGCCGTGCGCAAGCACTTCCGGGGCATCGGCCTGGGCACCCAGTTGCTGCGCCGGCTGATCCTGCAGGCCCAGGAGGACGGCTATCTGCGCGTATTGGCCCCGCTGCGGGGCGACGGGCTGGCCCTGACCCGCCTGTTCGAGGGCCTGGGATTCAGCCCGGTGGCCGTGGAACTGGCCTACGACCTCGCTTCGCCAGAATGATTTCCACGGCTTCGGCGAATCCGGCGGCGGCTTCCTGCTTCGTGATGAAGGCGGGGGGGTGTCGCAGGTCCGGCAGGAAGGGCAGGATGTTGGCCACCCCGATGGTGGTTTCCAGCGCCTGGAACAACGGCTCGTCGTTCGGCGAGTCCCCCGTGAACGCCAGGGTTTCCCGGATCCGGGGGTCGTCCAGGTCCCGGCCCTCGTCAGCCAGGAAGCGGCGCAGTCCGGTGACCTTGTCGAAGGCCCCGTACCAGCAGTTGACGTGGATCGAGGACACCTTGTAGGTGGCTCCCTCGCTCTGCATGATCCGGCAGATCTCCCGGACTTCCGCCGGACCCAGGGGCCCCACGTCCTCGCGGAAATCCACGGCCAAGTCAGCCAGGCGGAAGGGCTGGTCGTTGGCGATGGCGCAGCCGGGCACCTCGCTTAAGACCCGTTCGCGGATTCGCTCCAGCTTCCGGCGGGCTTCCCGGCGCTCCTGCTCGCCCAGCAGGTAGGTCCGGCGCATCCGGCGCTGCGGGCGGTCATAGACGTAGATCAGGGCCCCGTTCTCCCCGATCACCCCCGCCACCGGCCACATGCGGGCGATATTGTCGCACCAGCCCGCCGGCCGCCCGGTCACCAGGACGGTCCGCACCCCCGCCTCGTCCAGGGCCCAGAGGGCCTGGAAGGTGGAAGCGGGCAGCATTCCCGCGGTGGTGATGGTGTCGTCGATGTCGCTGACCAGGGTGGCCAGGGCCCGACAGCGCTCGCC
>MIBK01000093.1:2059-3432 GCA_001829505.1 Spirochaetes bacterium RBG_16_67_19
ACAAGGAGGGAGCATGAAAAAGCTTCTGGTAACGCTCCTGCTTCTGGCGATCGCCATTTCCGCTTTCGCCGGAGGCGCGGGAGAGCCGGCCAAGCCCGAGGCCGCACCCAAGGCCGAGGCCACGGCGGCGAAGGTGATCAAGAACCCGGACACCCTGATCCGGGTGGCTTACGGAACCGTGGACAGCCTGGACCCCGCCAAGGCGTACGACAACGTCTCCGGCGGCTGCATCCAGAACGTCTACGAGAACCTGATCTTCTACAAGGGCAGCTCCACCGAGGAGTTCGTGCCCGTGCTGGCCACCCAGGTGCCCTCGGCGGCCAACGGCCTGATCAGCAACGGCGGCAAGACCTACCGTTTCCCGATCCGCAAGGGCGTCAAGTTCCACAGCGGCAGCGCCCTGACCCCTGAAGGGGTGGCCTATTCCTTCAAGCGCAACCTGGTGACCGACGTGGACGGCGGCCCGATGTGGATGCTCTTCGAGCCCCTGTTCGGTTCCTACGGTTCGCGCGACGATGACGGCAAGGTCATCCTGACCCTGGCTGAGCTGGACCAGGCCATCCAGGTGCAGGGCGACTCAGTGGTCTTCAACCTGAAGGCCCCCTTCGCTCCCTTCCTGGCCATCCTGGCCTACAACTGCAACGTGATCGTGGATAAGGACTTCATCATCGCCAAGGGCGGCTGGAACGGCACCCAGGCGGACATCGCCCGGGCCAACAACCCCGAGGCGGGCAAGGAAACCCTGTACGAAATCGCCAGCGGCACCGCGCCTTACAAGCTGGGCCGCTACGACAAGGCGGTGGAGGTGGTTTTCGAGCGCTTCGACGGCTACTGGGGCCCCAAGCCGGCCCTGGCCAAGGGCATCTACCGCATCGTGGAGGAGTGGTCCACCCGCAAGCTGATGATACTGCAAGGGGACGTGGACTCCGTGCTGGTGGACGCCCAATACTACGAGGAGATGAACAAGGAGCCGGGCCTGACGGTGTACAAGGACCTCACCACCCTGGGCAACCGCGGGATCAACTTCAACATGGCCATCCCCGCCAACGACAACCCCTACATCTTCTCGGGCAAGATGGACGGCAAGGGCATTCCGCCGGACTTCTTCGCCGACAAGAGCGTGCGCCTGGCCTTCACCTACGCCTTCGACTTCGACACCTACAACAAGGAAATCATCAAGTACAACGGCATTCCCGCGGCCACGCCGATCTGCTCGGGACTGCCCTTCTTCAACAAGGACCTGAAGGCCTACCCCTACGATCTTAAGAAGGCCGAGGAATACTTCAAGAAGGCCTGGGGCGGCAAGGTCTGGTCCACCGGCTTCGAGTTCGACATGACCTTCAACACCGGCAACGAGGTGCGCGAGCAGACCC
>MIBK01000093.1:3438-4769 GCA_001829505.1 Spirochaetes bacterium RBG_16_67_19
TGCTGGCCGAGAGCGTCATGTCCCTGAACCCCAAGTTCAAGATCAACGTGCGCGGCGTGGAGTGGGCCACCTACGTGAACCTGCAGCGCCAGAAGATGCTGCCCGTGTTCTACATCGGCTGGGGCGCGGACTATCCGGACCCGCACAACTTCGTTCAGCCCTACATGCACTCCACGGGCCTGTTCGCCGGGCGCACCGGCTACAACAACCCCGAGGTGGACAAGCTGATCGAGGACGGCGTGCTGGAGACCGATCCGGCCAAGCGCAAGGCCATCTACTACCGCCTGCAGGACATCTGGGTGCAGGACGTGATCGGGATCATGCTGCACCAGCCCATCGAGACCCACTACTACAAGGACTGGGTCAAGGGCTACTACTTCCATCCCATGGAGAACGATCCCACCCAGTTCGCCATGTTCCGCAAGGAGTAGTCGGCCGCTTTGCCTGAGCTGACGTAAGCCGGGGGCTGTCCCGTTGCGGGGGCAGCCCCCTTTTCATGCCTGCTTGACGGCCCGGTGGGTATATTCGATAATATTGCGGAGCGTCAACTTGAGCCTTCTGAACTATATTTTTCGCCGGCTCCTGTTCATGGTACTGGTGCTGTTCGGCGTGAGCATCATGGTCTTTGCGGTGCTCATGCTCATCCCCCCCGGGATGCGGGTCGCCGCCTACGTATCCAGCGAGAAGATCCCCCCCAGCCAGGTGGAGGCCATGATCCAGAAATACGGCCTGACCGACCCGGCGCCGCTGCAATACCTGCGCTGGATGGGCAAGATGTTCCGTGGGGACTTCGGCTTCTCGGTCACCGCGGATTCCCCCGTGGTTGAGGGTTTCAAGCAGTTCTTCCCGGTCACCCTGGAGCTGGTGCTGTACGCCACCCCCCTGATCATCCTGGTGGGCATCTGGTTCGGCACCACGGCGGCGATCAAGAAGGACCGTCCCGCGGACCACGCCATCCGGGTTTTCGCCATCATCGGCTACAGCCTGCCGACCTTCTGGCTGGGCCTGCTGCTGCTGATGTTCTTCTACGGCTACCTGGGCATCTTCCCCCCTGGCACGCTGTCCAACTGGGCCCGCGACACGGTGTACGCGCCCGGGTGGAAGGCGGTGACCGGCCTGTACACGATCGACAGCATCATCAACTGGCGCTGGGACATCTTCGTGGACGCCCTCTACCACCTGGCCCTGCCCACCATCAACCTGATCGTGCTGGACAGCGCCCTGATCATGCGCCTGATGCGCTCCAGCATGCTGGAGTCCCTGGGGCAGGACTACATCCGTACCGCCCTGGCCAAGGGGGCCAGCCGGGAAGTGATCTTTCATACCCACGC
>MIBK01000093.1:4779-5588 GCA_001829505.1 Spirochaetes bacterium RBG_16_67_19
GCCCTGCTGCCGGTGATCACCATCTCCGGGATCCTCTTCGCCAGCCTGCTGGCCGGCATGGTGATCACGGAGACCATCTTCAACCGCAAGGGTATCGGCTATTGGATGGCCCGGGCGGCCATGCAGCTGGACGTGCCGGCGATCATGTTCAACGTGCTGTTCCTGGGGGTCATCTTCGTGGCCGTGAACCTGATCGTGGACCTGATCTACGCCGGCATCGATCCGCGCATCCGGCTTACCTGAAAGGATCCATGATTCATGAGTAGCCAGTTGGCTCAGAGCAAGGGCGAGGCCACCGCGGCCCATCCCGGCTGGCGGGAGCTGGCCTTCTCCCTGAGGAGATTGTTCAAGAATCCCCTGACCATCATAGGCCTGACCATCATCCTGTTCTTCGTGTTCCTGGCGGTGTTCGCTCCGCTGCTGGCCCCTCCGCCCAGGCCGGAGGACCCCTTCCAGATGCCGCACAAGGGCTGGAAGATGGACCCCTCTCCGCCCTCGGCGGAGAATCCCCTGGGCACGCTGCCCTCGCAGTACGACATCCTCTACGGGGTGATCTGGGGCACGCGCAACGCCTTCCGCATCGGCATCGCCGTGGTGGCCGCCAACCTGCTGGTGGGCCTGATCCTGGGGGCCCTGGCCGGCTACTTCGGCGGGCTGGTGGACGAGATCATCATGCGCATCGCCGACATCTTCTACGCCATCCCCCTGCTGGTCATGGCCATGGCCCTGGTGGTAGCCCTGGGGCGGGGACTGAAGGCGGTGGTGCTGGTGCTGATCATCCTCAACTGGCCCACCTACACGCGGGTGAT